>DATGJS010000358.1:0-29687 GCA_035295025.1 Bradyrhizobium sp. | reverse complement strand
ACGCTAATTCTTTAAACAGTGGAGGGTTTGGGATGCATCGACGACACGTGTTAGGGGCAAGTCTGGCGATCGTGATCGCCGGCATGGCGCACTCCGCCATGGCGCAAGGCGAGATCAAGATCGGCGAGATCAACAGCTACTCGCTGCTGCCGGCATTCACCGAACCCTATCGAAAGGGCTGGCAGCTCGCGGTCGAGGAAATCAATGCGAATGGCGGCATCAACGGCAAGAAGCTCGTCGTCCTCTCCAAAGATGACGGCGGTAAACCGGCCGATGCGCAGACCGCCGCCAACGAGCTGGTGTCGAGTGAAAACGTCGCGATGCTGACCGGCACCTTCCTGTCGAACATTGGGCTTGCGATCAGCGACTTCGCCAACCAGAAAAAAGTGTTTTTCCTTGCCGCCGAACCTTTGACCGATGCGATCACCTGGTCCAAGGGCAATCGCTATACTTTCCGTTTGCGTCCTTCCAACTACATGCAGGCGGCGATGCTGGTGGAAGCCGCCGCCAAACTGCCGGCCAAGCGCTGGGCGACGATTGCGCCGAATTATGAATATGGCCAGTCGGCGGTCGCGGTGTTCAAGAAGCTGATGTCGGCGAAGCGGCCCGACATTCAATGGGTCGAGGAGCAATGGCCGCCGCAGGGCAAGATCGATGCCGGCCCCGTGGTGCAAGCCATGGCCGCGGCAAACCCGGAAGCGATCCTCAACGTCGAATTCGGCGCCGACCTCGTCAAATTCGTGCGTGAGGGCAATACGCGAGGACTCTTCAAGGATCGCGCGGTGGTCAGCTTCCTGACCGGCGAGCCGGAATATCTCGACCCTCTGAAAGACGAAACGCCGGAGGGCTGGATCGTCACCGGCTATCCCTGGCATGCGATCAAGACGCCGGAGCACGAGGCTTTCCTGAAAGCCTATCAGGCCAAATATAATGACTATCCCCGGATGGGTTCGATCGTGGGGTATGAAACGATCAAGGCGGCGGCCGCCATCCTCGCCAAGGCCAATTCCACCGATCCGGAAAAGATGATCGCGGCGGCCGAAGGTCTTTCTTTGCCGTCGCCTTTTGGCGGGATTACTTTCCGCAAGATCGACCATCAATCGACGCTCGGCACCTTTGTCGGCAAGACCGCGCTGAAGGACGGCAAGGGCGTGATGGTCGATGCCCTCTATCGCAAGGGCTCGGATTATTTGCCAAGCGATGCGGAAGTCGCAAAGATGCGGCCAAAGGAGTGACCCGCTTCTCCCTCTCCCCGCAAGCGGGGCGAGGTGAAGGAATGCTCAAGCGCCGATCGAGATCGGCGCGGCTACTCCAACACATCCACCCATGGCCTTTTACCTCGTTCAGTTTCTGACCGGACTTGCCAGCGCCGCTTCGTTGTTTCTGGTCGCCTGCGGCCTGTCGATCATTTTCGGCGTGACGCGGATCGTCAATTTCGCCCATGGCGCGTTTTATATGCTCGGCGCCTACATGGCGTTCTCGCTCACCGAGCGGTTTTCCGGCGCGCTTGGATTTTGGGGCGGTATTTTTGCCGCGGCCTTGATCGTTGCGGCGCTCGGCGTCGTCGTTGAGATGATGCTGTTGCGCCGGATCTATCGCGCGCCTGAATTATTCCAATTGCTGGCGACCTTCGGTCTGACGCTGATGGTCGAGGATCTCGTGGTGCTCAATTGGGGCCCGAACGATCTGGTTGGCTCCCGCGCGCCCGGCTTGAAGGGCGCGCTCGATTTTTTCGGCCAGAAAATTCCAAGCTACGATCTGTTTCTGATCGGGTTTGGGCCGTTGGTGCTTACGCTGCTCTGGCTGATCTTTCAGCGCACCCGCTGGGGCATTTTGGTTCGCGCCGCCACGCAGGATCGCGATATGGTGGCCGCATTGGGGGTGAACCAGAAATGGCTGTTCACCGGTGTGTTCGCTCTCGGTGTGTTTCTGGCGGCGCTTGGCGGCGCGCTGCAAATCCCGCGCGATGCGGTCCACCACGCCATGGATTTGCGCGTCATCGTCGAAGTCTTTGTCGTCGTGGTGATCGGCGGCCTCGGCAGCGTGCCCGGCGCCTTCATGGCCGCGGTGCTGGTGTCCGAATTGAATGCGTTCGGCATTTTGATCTTTCCGAAGATTTCCATCGTTCTGGTCTTTCTGGTGATGGCGGCGGTCTTGATCGTGCGCCCCTGGGGACTGCTCGGTAAGGCGCAAGCGGCCGCGCGGCGCGCGGGAGGGCTCACCGTCCATCCCTGGCGGCCTTTGACGCCGGCTGGACGTATCGCGGTCGCGGTCGTGTTTCTGCTTGCAGCCTCGCTGCCGTTCTTTGCCGGCAATTATGCGCTCAATGTCGGCGCGGAAATCGCGATCTTTGTGATCTTCGCCGCGAGCCTTCATTTTGTGATGTCGGCCGGTGGGCTCGCCTCGTTTGGGCACGCGGCTTATTTCGGACTTGGCGCCTATGGCGTGGCGTTCGCCGTCAAATTCGCGGGCCTGCCGATGATCGCGGCCCTTCTGCTCGGTCCTTTGCTCGGCCTTTTAGGCGCGGCGATATTCGGCTTCTTCGCGGTTCAATTGTCCGGTGTTTATTTCGCGATGCTAACGCTCGCCTTTGCGCAAATCGTCTGGTCGATCGCGTTTCAATGGGTCGAGATCACCGGCGGCGACAACGGCATTCTCGGCGTCTGGCCGGAGCGCTGGGCGGCAAGTCCTTCGCATTTTTATTGGCTGTCGATTGCGGTGGTGGCCCTGGCGGTGGCGCTACTTCGGATCGTGGTGTTTTCACACCTCGGTTTTGCGTTGCGGGCGAGCCGCGATTCGTTTCTGCGCGCCGAAGCGATCGGTATCGACAGTAAGCGCGTTCAATGGACCGCTTTTGTCATCGCCGGCACGGTGGCCGGATTTGGCGGCGCGCTGTTTGCCTATCTCAAGGGAAGCGTTTTTCCCGACGTGCTCGGCATCCCCTTGTCGGTCGATGCGCTGGTCATGGTGCTGCTCGGCGGCGTCGAAACCGTCTCGGGCGCGGTCATCGGCGCCATCCTCTACAAGGCGCTTTCGATCTGGCTCGTCAGCCAGACCGACTGGTCCAAGCTCGTGCTTGGCGGCTTCATCGTTTTGATGGTCGTGGCCTTCCCCGGGGGAATCGGCGGGATGTTTGAATCGATTTGGCGCCGCCTGATGCCATCGACGGAACCGGCCTTGCGCGCATCCGGCAGGGGGGCCGCCGAATGAACGACTCCCCGCCATTATTGTCGGCCGAGGAACTCAGCAAATCCTATGGCGGGGTGCGCGCGGTGCGCGGCGTTTCTTTTAAGCTTTTCGCCGGCGAAATCCTCGCGCTGATCGGTCCCAACGGCGCGGGCAAGAGCACCTGTTTCGACATGCTCAACGGCCAGACCATTCCTGACGCCGGCCGCGTCACCCTCTCGGGCCAGGACATCACGGGGAAGAAGCCGCGTGAAGTCTGGCGGTTGGGTGTGGGGCGGACATTCCAGATTACCGCGACATTTGCGACCATGACCGTGCGCGAGAATGTTCAGCTTGCGCTCGCCTCCTATGAGCGGAAGTCGCTCAATCCCGCCACGTCGCTGCCGCGATTTTCTTTCGGCGAAGCGGACCGCCTGCTTGAGCTGGTCGGAATGAACGGCTTGGCGGAACAGCCCTGCGGCGAATTGGCCTATGGCGACCTCAAGCGGCTTGAACTGGCGGTGGCGCTCGCCAATCAGCCGAGATTACTTCTGATGGACGAGCCGACCGCCGGCATGACGCCGCGCGAACGCATCGAATTGATGCGGCTCACCGTGCAAATCGCCCAGACGAAATCGATCGGCGTTCTTTTCACCGAGCACGACATGGATGTCGTATTCGGGCACGCGAACCGCGTCTTGGTGCTCAATCGCGGCGTACTCATCGCCGAAGGTGCGCCGGAAGACATTCGCCGCAACGACCAAGTCCGTGCCGCCTATCTCGGCGGCGGCTTGGCCTATGACGCGCGGCCTGGCGAAGCGCGCGCGCCATGAAGCTCTCGGTCCAGAATCTCAACAGCCATTACGGCCCCGCGCATATTCTGTTCGATGTCAGCCTCGATGTCGGCGAGAGCGAAGCGGTCGCGCTGCTCGGCCGTAACGGCGCCGGCAAGTCCACGATCTTTCGTTCGATTCTAGGCCTCGTCGCGCAGCGTACCGGTCGCATCCTGTTCGAGGGCCGCGACATCTCCGGTTGGCCGACGCACGCGATCGTGCGCGGCGGGCTTGGTTATGTGCCGGAATAGCGGCGCATCTTTACCGATTTGACGGTCGATGAGAACCTCGAAGTCGGCCGCCAGCCGGCGCGACCGAACGCGCCGCAATGGACGCGCGAACGTCTGTTTGACCTGTTTCCCAATCTGGCGGAAATGCGTAAGCGCGGGGCCGGGCGGATGAGTGGCGGCGAGCAGCAAATGCTGGCGATCGCGCGCACGCTGATGGGAAATCCCTCGCTGGTGCTGCTGGATGAAGCCTCGGAAGGATTATCGCCGAAAATCGTCGAACGCATGATTGAGGTCATCCTGACCCTGAAGAAGGAGGGGGTTAGCCTGTTGCTCTCCGAGCAGAATCTGCATGTCGCCCGGCTGATCTCGGACCGCGCCTATCTCATCGAGCGGGGTCGAATTTGTTTTTCCGGAACAATGGCGGAGCTCGATGCGCGTCCGGACATTGGCGAGGCGCATCTGTCGTTGTAAAAATCAGATGCATGTGAAGCCGCGCGGTGCTTGGGCGTGCTTGACAGTCCGACTCCCCCTGATATTTATGATTCGTGGGGATTTGCGATCTCCCCCTTTTTCAGGCGCTGCGCCCAAGAATCGCGTCTAGTTGACCAAGGGCGTATCATGTCAACCATTGGCTCGGGGTCGCTCGGCAAACAACGACGAATCCTGGTTTGGACGGCAAGCATCGTCGCGACAATCGCGATCCTCGTTGGCACACTCTACGCCGTCTTTGTGCCGGGTCTGTCGAGCGCGCTTCGTGAACCGCCGGCGGCGGAAACGCTGATCGCGACATGGTTGCTGCATCAGAGTGTTCCGGACGCCGACAAGAAAAACGTCAATCCGTTGAAGGGCGATCCGGCCGATGTCGCGGCGGGACGCGAGCTCTACCGGGACAAATGCGAAACGTGTCACGCTTATGATGGCGGCGGCAAGACCACCATTGGATCAGGCGAATATCCGCGCCCGCCATCGCTTCGTTCGCCCGCGATCGCGGCGACCTCGGATGGCGAACTCTTTTACCACATCCGCAACGGTATTCGTAACACCGGCATGCCCGCGTGGAATCTGCCCGACCGTCAGATCTGGCAAATCGTGAGCTACATCCGTCACCTTCCTGAAGTGGCGGCGATGACGCCGGAAGCGGCTGTCGCGCTTTCGCCGGCCACCGCTCCGGCCGCAACACCGCCCGATCACGGGCATTATGTCGGCTCGCTTGCCTGCAAGGGGTGCCATGAAGAGGTTTATGCGCGCTGGAGCAAGACGCGCATGGCCAATGTGGTGCGCGATCCGCGCCAACACCCCGACGCCATCACGCCGGACCTTTCAAAACCCGATCCGCTTTTGACCTTCACCAAGGACGATATCGCTTTTGTCTATGGCAGCAGGTGGAAGCAGCGCTACTTTAAGAAAGTCGGTGACGATTATTTCCCGCTGCCCGCCCAATGGGATGTCGCACACAAAATTTGGCGCCGTTATTTCGTCGCCAACGGCGCCGATTGGTGGGCGGTGCTCTACCCGCCCGATAATTTCCAGCGCCCCACCGGGCCGCTTTGCGACGGCTGCCATTCGGTGAACTTCGACATCAAGACCAAGACCGTCACCGAATGGAATGTCGGCTGCGAAAAATGTCACGGCCCGGGCGAGGCGCATGCCAAGAAGCCGGTTCGCGACAATGTCCTCAATCCGGCTCGCTTCGATTACGTCCGCGCCAGCGACACCTGCATCCAGTGACATTCCCAGGGACAGCCGCTCAAGAATCCCATTGAAGGCAAATATTACGATTGGCCGGTGGGCTTCGATATCGGCAAGAACCTCGCCGATTATTGGAAGCTCGAAGAGCACAAGCTCGGCGAAACCACGTTCACCCATTTTGCCGACGGCACCGCTCACAAGAACCGGATGCAGGGCAATGATTTCGTTGAAAGCCTGATGTATGCCCGTGGGGTCACATGCTCCAGTTGCCACGATCCGCATGGCAATGAGAACGTCGCGATGGTGCGTAAAGAAGGCAATGCACTGTGCCTGGATTGCCACGGTCCGAACGCGCAAGCCGGTCCGCATGCGCCAAGCGTCGAAGCGCATACCCACCACAAGGCGGGCAGTGCGGGCAACGAGTGCATCTCCTGCCACATGCCCAAGATTGCGCAGACCATTGCCGATCAAAACGTGCGAAGCCACACTTTCCACTTCGTGACGCCTGATACCACCGAGTCGCTGAAAATTCCCAACGCCTGCAATCTTTGCCATACCGATAAATCCATCGAATGGGCGAAAGAAGCGCTGGCTTCCTGGCCGGATCGCTCGCCCTGGCGGATGTCGCGGTGAAGCGAGGGAAATCCGCCTCGGCACAGGAGGGGAATATCGGCTTGCTTCGCCATTCGCTCGCCAGGGGCTCGGCCGTTGCGGCCGTGCTTTGTGTTTGCGCGCAGCCGGCCATGGCCTACCGGCCTTTCGACGGCACGGATGCGGCCGTGGCTGATGTCCACGAGACCGAGGTTGAACTTCAGCCGTTCGGATGGATGAAGGCGGGGCCGCAATCGAGTCTGATCGCACCCGGCATAGTCTACAATTACGGTTTCACTGAGCGCTGGGAAGTGGTGTTGCAATCGCAGGTGATGACGCCGATCTCGCCGGGCGGAGACAGCAGCATCTCCACCAATGGCGTCTTCCTCAAACATGTCATCTCGCCCGGCGTGCTTCAGGGCCAGTCGGGTGCGAGCATCGCGACCGAGTTCGGTCTCCTGCTGCCCGGCATCAACGCCGATCCCGGCCTCGGATTTAGTTGGGCGGGAATTGTCTCGCAGCGCTGGGATTGGGGCACGGCGCATTTCAACGTCCAGGCCAATCTCACGCGCGATCATCAGGCTGAGGCCTTTACCAGCGTCATCCTTGAGGGACCGTCCAGTTGGAAGGTGCGCCCGGTGTTCGAGGTTTTTTACGACAAGGTGTGGACCGAGACCGAGACCCGCTCGGTGCTGATCGGCGCGATCTGGCAGGCCGAGCATGATCTCGCATTCGACGCCGCGTTCCGCTACGCGACAGTGAACGGCCGCCCCGTCAACGAAATCCGCGCCGGACTGACCTTTGCGTTCAAGGAAGAGCGCGATACGACGCCGATGAAACCGGGCGTTACGTTCGGCAATTGGGGATTGTCGCGGTGAGGTACGGATGCCCCGGCGTCCTTACGAAATTGAACAGTACGCAGGGCGCGACGATACGATCAGTGATGGTCACGCCAATATCCGGCGCAGGTTCGCTCAGCGCGGTTTCAGCCGTGCATCCCCTTGACTCGGCCAACCAAGCTGACGCGTAATGTCAAAATCCATCGCTTGATAAGAATAACACAACATAGCTCCGGGAGGAGAACATCGTGGCAAGCATTGGCCGGCGTGGTTTTGTAAAAGGCGCGTCGTTGGGCGCGCTGGCGTTCTCGGTCGGCGGCGTCGAGATTCTCATGGCGCCGGGCGAGGCCAAGGCGCGCAACGTGCCTTTCCGCCTTCTCGACGGTCACCAGGGCGAAACGCTGGAGGCGCTCGGCGAGACCTTGGTGCCGCAGGCGCGCGAGGCGGGTATCGCCCATTACATCGATCAGCAATTGTCGGTGCCGCCGCAGGAATCGCTGCTTCAGGCCCGCATCTTCAATTTCCGCCCGCCCTTTGCCGAGTTCTATCGCGCGGCGATCGTCACGGTCGATGATCTAAGCCGCAAGATGTCCGGCAAAGCTTTCGCGCAATTGGAAGCCAAGGATCAACGCGAATTCGTCGATCGCATGCGGCAAAACAAAATCGAGGGATGGACAGGAAAACCGGCGGCGCTCGCTTACGCCGTGCTGCGCGCCGATGCGGTGGACGTGGTTTATGGCACCGTGGAAGGTTATGAGGCGCTCGGCATTCCCTATATGGCGCACATTTCGCCGGAAAAGAGGTGGTGAGATGGCATACGAAAAAGTAGACATCGTCATTGTCGGTGCCGGCGCGTCCGGCTCGGTCTATGCGTCCGTATTGGCGAAGGCGGGCAAGAAGGTCGTGTTGCTGGAGCAGGGGCCGGATTGGGAGCTTTCCGATCTCATCAGCTCGGAAATCTGGGGCCGGCGGATCAAGCCGGCGGGCGCGCCGATCCTGCTTGAAGGCAAGAACCCGATGGCTTACGCCGCGCAAGGCGGCTGGGGCACGGGCGGCGCGACGCTGCATTATTACGCCAATTTTCCGAGGCTTCTGCCCACCGATTTCAGGATGAAGAGCGAGCATGGCCGCGGCCATGACTGGCCGATCGCCTATGAGGATGTCGCGCCCTTCTACGACAAGGTCGCACGCGAGATCGGGGTCTCCGGCGACGCCAAGGCGGAGGAGCGCTGGCGGCCGGCGGGCGAGGCCTATCCGATGCCGCCGATGAAGACGTTCCGTAACGGCAATATCTGGATCAAGCCGCTTGAGACCTCAGGCATTCCGATGGTGCCGGCGCCGGTCGGCATGAACTCGGTGGAGTTCAAAGGGCGCCCGGCTTGCCTGTATGACGGCTGGTGCCATGTCGGCTGCCCGATCGGCGCGCTTGCCAATCCGCAAGTGACGTATCTCGGCGAGGCGCGCAAGGCCGGCGCGGAGGTTCGCGCTTTCTCCACGGTGACGCGCGTTCTCACCAATCAGGCTGGCACGCGGGTCACCGGCGTCGAATATTATGACGACAAGCATCAAAAGCAGACCCAGGAAGCAAGCCTGGTGTTATTGGCCTCGTGGTCGGCGCAGAACCCGCGCCTATTGTTGAATTCGGCGACCGACAAACATCCGAAGGGGCTTTCGAATTCAAGCGGCCTCGTCGGGCACTTCATGATGTCGCATACGGTCGCATCGACCTGGGCGTTGTTCGACGAGGACGTGCAAAATCACATGGGCACGATCGCCGTGCAGTATATGTCCTATGAGCGCTATTCCAAGACCAGCCAGAAGAACGCGTTCGGAAGTTCGTTTTTGACCGCCGGATTTGCGCTCAAGACCACCGACCTCGCTAATTCGCGTCCCGATCTCTTCGGCAGCGAGCTCGCCGATTACATGAAGCGCGCCGCGCGCAACCTCACCGGCATCAAGGCATTCGGCGAGGAATTGCCGGCGATGGAAAACCGTGTCGAACTGGTCGGCGAGAAAGACGAGTTCGGCATGCCCTTGGGCAAACTCACCCACACCTTCCAAGACGACGCGGTCGCGCTATGGAACGCCAATCTTGAGGAAGGGCTCAAGGTCGCCAAGGCGGCGGGCGCGAAGGAGGCATGGGCCGCGCGCGGCGCGATCCCGACCAGTCACCTTCTGGGCGGTACCATCATGGGGACGAGCGCCGCCAATTCGGTGGTCAATAGTTACGGCCAGAGCCACGAAATCCCGAACCTATGGATTGCGGGGCCGGGCATTTTCCCGACGGAAGGGGCGTCGAATCCGACCTATACGATTTTCGCCCTGTCGCAGCGCGGCGCCGAGCGCATGACCTCGCAATGGGGAGCGCTGGTGAATTAAAGCGCGATGAGATTTGGATCATCTCATCGCGCTTTAGCCGCACGCTTATGGGGTAGCTTGCCGATGGGCGTTGGATTACACGGCCGTCGGCTTTTTCCAGCCGCCAAAAGTCTGTTCGAGATGACGCACCAGCGCGAGCGCGACATCCTCGCGCCAGGGTTTTGCCGCGACCTGCACATTGAGCGGCAGCCCTTCCGCCGAGGTGCCGACCCTCACCGTCGCGGTCGGCCATCCCGTCAGATTGTACATTTGCGTGTAGCCGAACCCGCGGCGGTTCTGTTCCTCGAAGCTCGTGCCGTGAAGCACGGCCGGGTAGGGCGCAACTGGCGAAAGTACGGCATCGTAATTTTCGATGAACCGCAGCATCGAATTGCGGAAGGCGTCCCAGCGCACGAACGCGGCCAGCGCCTCGGTGGTGTTGGCGAAAGCGGGTGCGACGGCATAGGTCAAGGCTTGCTCGAACAAAGGCGAGATCGGATCGCTGCCGATGCTTTTGAGGAAAGCGCGCGTGCCGGCGCCGCCGTCGCCACGGCTCATGTCGTGATAGACGGTGGCGGCTTTCGAAGCCTCCGGCGGCCGGTTCTCCTCGGCCTTCACGCCCGCATCCATGAACGCCTTTGCGCTGTCGCGAACGGCGGCGCTGATTTCCTTGGTGGGAGTGGCCGCCCCGTCATCGTCGAAATAAGCGAGCTTCAGTCCGTTCAGTGTCACCGCTTTCGGGTCGAGCAAGGGCATGCCGACGATCGAATGATCGCGAAAATCAGGACCTGCGATGATCGGCAGAGCCAAAGCGAGGTCGTCGACCTTGCGCGCGAGCAGGCTGACGTGAAAGACCGCGTTGCGCGCGCCCATCGGCATCGGAAATTGCCCGGTGCGCGGCACGCGGCCCGAGGTCGGCTTGATGGCGGCGAGGCCGCAAAAATGCGCCGGAATTCGAATGCTGCCGCCGGCGTCGGTGCCAAGGCCGAGCGGCGAACCGCACGCCGCGACGATGGCCGATTCACCGCCGCTGGAGCCGCCCGGCGTGCGGGCGAGGTCGTAAGGATTATTGGTGCGGCCGTAGACCAGATTGTCCGTCTCGATCGCGCCCGCCAGTTCCGGCACATTGGTCTTGCCGAGAATGATCGCGCCTGCGCCGCGCAGCCGCGCCACGGCGGTGGCATCCGCGCTCGGCACATAGTTCGCGCGGCCCTTCGTGCCGCCGGTGCAAATGACGCCACTCGTCTCCAGCGTATCCTTGATCGTCACCGGCACGCCATGCAGCGGTCCCTTGATTTCACCGCGCGCCAGCGCGGCATCGGCCTCATCGGCCTCTTTGCGCGCGGTATCCGCGGTGAGCTGCACGATGGCGTTGAGCTTGGGATTGACCTTGGCGATCTGCGCCAGATGCGCCTCCACGATCGATTTCGAAGAGAGCTGTTTGGAGCGAATGGCGTTTGCAAGCTCGGTCGCCGATTTCGTCGTGATGTCACCATCGACGATGGTCGCGGCCTGCGCCGTATTGATCAGCGAAGCGTGTCCCGCGGCCGCCACGACACCCGCGGCCGCCGCCGTGCTCAGAAAATCCCGCCGTCCCCATTTGTCGTCCATGTTCGCTCCAGCCTTTCCAATCGTCTTGCGTTGCGCGCAGCTAATTCCGTTTCGGGCCGGCACGCAAGGAGCTATCACGCATGAAAGGACAGCTTTTCCGCCACCGGCCGACCTGTTCCTGATGATTGAACGCCATCCCGGAACGCACTACCCTGCGAGACCATCTTTACACGTGGGGTTACGACCCATCAGCAACGCGCAAGAAAAATTCTCTTAAGGGAAGGAATAGCGATCATGATCAGCCGACGGCAATTTGTTGGGGCCACGGGAGCCGTGTTTTTTGCCGGCGCTTCCAGGGCATTCGCGGCCACCTATGATCTCGTCATCAAAGGCGGGCGCGTGATCGATCCCTCCATGGGGCTGGACGCCGTGCGGGATATCGCGATTGCCGGCGGCAGGGTCGTGGCGGTCGAGGCTAATATCGCGGCCGATGCCACTGAAACCATCGATGCGCGCGGCAAGCTCGTCACTCCCGGGTTGATCGACATCCACACCCATGCCGGCCGCAGCAAGGAAGGCCCGCCTTTATGTCTTCAAGACGGCGTGACCGGCTGGGTCGATGCCGGCACCGGCGGCGCGGACAATATGGACGCGGTGGCCGCGGTCGCGCGTGGCGCGCCGCAGATTGGCCGCTGCCTTGTCAATATCGCGCGTACCGGCGTCATCGCGCCGGGCGGCGAGTTGCATGATATCAACGCCGCCGATGTGGCGCTTGCGCAAGCGGCGATTGCCCGAAACCGCGATGTTGTGATTGGAGTCAAAGCCCGCTTGTCGGACAGTGTGGCGGGCGCGAACGATCTTGAGGCTTTGCGCCGCGCCCAGGAAGCGGCGGCGCCTTTCAACCTGCCGGTCATGATCCATATCGGGCAGAACCACTCGCCGCTGCGCGCCATTCTGGCGCTGCTCAAGCGCGGCGATATCGTCACCCATGTCTACGCGCCCGGGATGAACGGCATTTTGGACGACAAGGGTGTCCTGCGGCCGGAATTGATGGCCGCGCATCGCCGCGGCATCATCTTCGATTTCGGCAATGGCGTCTCGGATCATTTCGATTGGGACACGGTCGAGAAGGCGACCAAACAAGGCTTGTGGCCCGACACTTTCTCAACTGATTGGAACACGAGTTCAAAGACCAGTGGCGTCGTCGATCTGCCGAATGTGATGTCGAAGTTCTTCATATTCGGAATGCCGCTCAAGGAGATCATCGCGGCCGCGACCGTCAATGCGGCGCGATGCTTCCCGGCCTTTGACGACCGCGGCACGCTCAATGTCGGCGCGCCGGCCGATGTGGCGATCATGGAGTTGCGGGAAGGGGCGTTCGAATTCCTGGACAATTACAAGGGAACGCGTCCCGGCCGTCAAAGACTGTTCCCGTTTGCAACCGTGCTGAACGGAAAGCGGGTTCAACGCGCCTGACGCTGGAGGTCAGCAGCCTTTCATCCGCCAAGATAGGCCTCGCGGATACGCGGATCCTCGGCGAGGCTGGCAGACGGGCCGGACAACGTTATGACGCCCGTCTCCAGCACGAAGGCGCGGCTTGCGATCTCAAGCGCCATGGCGGAGTTCTGTTCGACGAGCAGTACGCCGAGCCCAGTGCGCTTGTTGAGTTCGAGAATGCGGTCGAACACCTGTTCGATCACGATCGGCGCCAGGCCGAGCGAGGGTTCGTCGAGCATCAGCAAATGCGGCCGGCCCATCAGCGCGCGGCCGATCGCGAGCATTTGCTGTTCACCGCCGGACAGCGACCAGCCGCCTTGTTTCAGCCGCTCCTTCAGGCGCGGGAATAGATCGAAGACGAGCGCGAGATCACACTCGACCTCGCGTTTGTTTCGCGCACGCGACGCGGTGCCCGTGATCAGATTTTCCAACACGGTGAGGCCCGGAAAAATACGCCGCCCCTCGGGGCAATGCGCAAGGCCCGATGCGACGATGGTTTCCACCGCCGCATCCTGAATGGCCTTGCCCTTCCAGGAAATGGTGCCTCCTGAGGGGCGAACAAGCCCGGAGATCGTGGAGAGCGTCGTGGTTTTGCCGGCGCCGTTGCCGCCGATCAAAGCGACGATTTCGCCCGCATGGACGCTGAACGAAATGCCCTTAAGCACTTCGATAGGGCCGTAGGAAACTTTCAAATCGCTGATTTCAAGCATGGCGGTGCCGCCTGCCGAGATAGGCCTCGATCACCTGGGGGTCGCGTTGAATCTCCGCCGGCGTGCCTTCCGCGATCTTTTTGCCGAAATCCAGCACCGTGACGCGGTCGCTTATTCCCATCACCAGCCGCACATTGTGTTCGACCAGCACGATCGTGATGCCGCGATGCTTAAGCTTGGCGATGGTATCGAGCAAGGTCATGCTCTCGGTCATGTTCATGCCGGCGGCCGGTTCGTCCAGCAAAAGAACCCTAGGCTTTGACGCCAGCGCCCGCGCGATTTCCAAAAGCCGCCGTTGCGCATAGGGCAATTGCGTGGCGGGATCGTCAAGGCGATGGGCGAGACCAACGCTATCGAGCGCCTCGCGCGCGGCATGGTCGATATCGGCTTCGCTTTGGCGGTGGCGGGCGTTCGATATCAGAATGTCGAAAAAGGAAGTCGGCTTGTTGCACGCGGCCGCGACCTTGACGTTTTCGAGAACGTTCAGATTGTCGAAAATCCGGATGTTTTGAAATGTCCGGGCCAGGCCGAGCCGCGCGATCCGATGCGGCTTGAGGCGGAAAACTTCATGGCCGCCGATCCGAATGGAACCGGTATCGGCATGCGAGGCGCCGCTCAAGGCATTGAGCAGGGTGGTCTTGCCCGAACCATTCGGGCCGATGATAGCCTGCACGACGCCCTTGGGCACATCGAGATCGATACCGTCGAGCGCGACCAGCCCGCCGAAGCGGCGCGTGAGGTGCCTTGCCACAATGATCGGATCGGAGGTCAACGCGCGCCTCGCCAACGTAACGGCATGCGCGGCGCGACGGATGCCAAGCCGCCCGGCGCCAGCACGATAACGGCGATGACGCCAAGGCCGTAGAGAACCAGATACCATTGGCCGAGAAACCGCAGCGCCTCGGGGAGGATCGTCAGCGCGACCGCCCCACTGACGCAACCGGCGATCGAACCCATGCCGCCGACGATCAGCATGGTCATCAACAGAATCGCCTGCGTGCCGGAGAAACTGTCCGGGCTGATGAAGCGGATCGAGGAGGCGTAGAGACATCCGGCGAGGCCGGCATAAGCCGCGCCGATCATAAAAGCGACGAGCTTCGTGCGTGTGGTATCGACGCCACTTTGTTCGGCCGCGATCTCGCTGTCCTTGGTCGCAATCATGGCCCGGCCAAGCGTCGAATGACGAATGCGCTTCGCCACCACGACGGCTAATGCCAACGTTGCGATCAGAAGGTAGTAGTGTTGCACCTGCCCCTGTGGGCCGAAGCCGAACACGCTGATGCCGGGGATCGCGCGCAGACCGGATGTGCCGCCGGTCACCGGCTCCCAATGCACGATGATCAGGCGGATGATCTCGCCAAAGCCGATGGTCGTCATGGCGAGGTAATAGGTGCGAAGCCGCATGGTAGGCAGGCCGAGCATGAGGCTTGCGGCGATCACAACAACGATCGAGAGGAAGGGCGCGGTAATCCAGGGCAGGCCGGCCTTGGTTGCGATCGCCGTGGTATAGGCGCCAAGCCCATAAAACGCGGCCTGTCCGAAATTGATCTGGCCGGTCCAGCCGGTCACAAAATTCAAGCCCAGCACGACGATCGTGTTGAGGATCGCGATGTTGAGCAGTTGAAGGATGTAGCCGTCGTGAGTGACGAGCGGAATTGCCAGGACGGCCGCGATGCCTGCCCCCGCAACGACCGGCCAGCGTTTTGGCTCTCGCCTCATCGTCACACCTTTTCGCTGCTCTTCTCACCGAAGAGACCGCGAGGCCAGGCGATGAGAACGGTGATCATGACGATAAAGGCGTAAGCATCGCGAAAATTCGACGAGATATAGCGCGCGCCGAAGGTCTCGATGAGACCGAGAAACAGCCCGCCGATGACGGCGCCGGGCAGGTTGCCGAAGCCGCCGATGACGCTGACCACAAATCCCTTCAGGCCGAGGCTTCCTCCCATGGTCGGCTCGGCGAGGAAAATCGGCGCCACCAGAAGGCCAGCAATGCCGGACAGCACCGCGCCGAGAGCAAATGCCACCGCGATGGTTCGGTTGACGGGAATGCCGACCAAACGTGCGGTGTGCAGGTCCTGCGCGGTCGCCTGCATCAGGATTCCGAAGCGCGTTTTTGTCAGGAAGATAAATTGCAGCAGCAGAACGACCGCCAAGGTCGCAAAGATGAAAAGCTGATGCATCGAGATGACGACACCGGAAAAACGCAAAGGCGGGCCGTGGATCGGGGAGGGCAGCGATACGGGTAACGGCCCCCAAACGATCAGCGCGAGGTTTTCCAGCACGATGCCCATCGCGATCGTCGTCAAGATCACCAGGAATGGCGGCCGCCCGCGCAGCGGAAAATAGACCAGCGCCATGAACACGATGCCGACCAGCGCCATCGCAACCATGGTGATGGCCCAGGCCGCCTCCATCGGCAGCTCATGGGTCACCGCGCAACTGATGCCGATAAACGCGCCGAGCATCAAAAGCTGGCCTTGCGCGAAATTGACGATCTGCACCGTGTTGAAGATCAGGAGCAGGCCAAGGGCGACCAGAGCATAGATGCTGCCGAGCGCCAGGCCATTGACGACAAGCTGGCCCATGACGGGATCAGAACCCGTTTTCCTTGATCGGCCCGACCAATTCCGGCGTTTTGCCCTTGTTGCGATAGATGCCAAGCGTATGCGCAAGATCGCCAAACGTATCGGCCTGATAAGCAATCAACATGCCTTTCCAGTCGCGGGTGGCGGCGAACGCGTCGCGAATGGCAGGCTTGTCGCAGCCCACTTTCTCGATGATCGATTTGAGCATGTAGACCGTGTCGTAATACGACACGGTGAAATTGTCGGCCGGTACTTTGTATTTGTCCTGCACGCGCTTGGCCCAATCGAGAATTTTGGCGTCCTTTGAAGTTTGCGGAATCATGCCGCCGATGGCGTAGGCGCCGTCGGCTTCCGCCACCGAAAGATTGTTGAGCGTGGTTTGCGCCACGGTGCTGGAGTTACCGATCGTGGTCAGCTTGATGCCGAGGTCGCTCATTTGCTTGATCACGAGCGTCACATCGGCGGGGCGGCCGAAGACGATCACGCTGTCGGCACCCTTGTCCTTGATCTCGAGAAGCTGCGCGCTCATGTCCTTGTCGGATGGGGCGTAAGAGGTGACGGCGAGCGGCGTTATATTGAGCTTGGCGAGTGAAGCTTGGATGCCCTTGGACGCGCCGAGGCCGTAATCGTCGGCGACGGCGATGATGCCGGGCTTGGTTTTGCCGAGCGACTTCACGAGATATTCGGGAATGAGATCGGCGAGTTGGCCGTCATGGACGTGGGTGCGGAACAGCCATTTGCTGCCCTGCGCCGTCACCTTGGCGTTGGTCGCCCCCACCAGGAATGGCGTCTCCGATTTGGTGACCATCTCCGTCTGGGCAAACACATGCGGGCTGATCATCGATCCGAAAATGACGAGCGGCTTGCCTTCAAGGATGCGATTCATCGCATTGAGCGAATCCGTGCTCGATGCGCCGGTGTCTTCGGTCGCGAGCGCCAGCTTCTTGCCCTCGATCCCGCCGGCCGCGTTGATTTCATCGACGGCGAATTCGACGCCATTGCGCGCTTGTGTACCGAGTAACGCCAGATTGCCCGTGAGCGCCGTCGTCAGGCCGAGCGGGATCGGTGAGGGGCAATTGGCCGCGTCGGCGCTCGATGGTTGCGCTGAAATAACGGAGAGGCCGATCGCGGTTGCGCCAGCGATCGAGGCCTTAAGAAATGTCAACGTCATGATGTTTCCTGTCGGCTGGTGTCTTTGGGGCGCGCGGGGCTGCGGCTGTTGGTCAGCCTATCGTTTTGTCCAAGAACCCCTGCGGTTTGTCAAAAATTTCCCTCGGAGAATATAGCAACATTTGTGCCATAGATCGCGCCAGCAGGCCTTCAGACCTGTCAAATCCCGCCCATTCGCATGGGGGGAGGCCGTTGTGGTTTCCATGGTTGTGGCATACCGTTTGCTTCAAGGGATCGAGGATGGCCACTGGTGCCGCCACTTTGGCCGCGAGAAGCCGGTAAGGGGCTGTCCAACGCGACAAAAATCAAGGGAGTTGCTCAAATGCCTACAAAATTGACGCGCCGCCGAGCTCTTGTGCTTCCCGCCGGTATCGCCGTGGGAAGCTTTATCGGCCGATCCGCGCTTGCCGCAGAACCGGTCAAAATCGGTCTGGTGGCGGCGCTTTCCGGGCCTTCGGCGAAATCCGGCGAGGGGATTATCCGCGGCCTCACCATCGCCATCGATGAAATCAACGCGAAAGGCGGCGTGCTCGGTGGCCGGATGCTTGAACTGGTCCGCCGCGACGATGAATCCAACCCCGCCAAGGGGCAGACCGCCGCGCGCGAACTCCTCGATAAGGAAGGCGCCGTCATCCTCTTTGGCGGTATCGACAGTCCGGTGTCGCAGGCGATCGTGCCACTGGTCAATTCGGCCAAGGTGCCTTTCATGGGCGTATGGGCGGCCGCAACCAATATTACGCGCAATGGCGCCAATCCGAATTTCGTCTTCCGCGTCTCCGCCGTCGATGTTCTGGTCGATCGTGCCTTGATGAAATACGCCACCACCAAGTTCGGCTCAAAGAAGCCGGGCCTGATGCTGGTGAACAATGGATGGGGTGAATCCAATCTCGCCGGGCTTACCGCGGCGGCGGAATCAGCCGGCGTCAAACTGGCGGGCGCGGAAAAATTTGACGACAAGGATCCCGACATGACGCCGCAATTGCAGCGGCTGCGGGAAGCGGGCGCGGACACGGTGATCCTGGTCGGTAATGCGGCGCCGGGCGCGCAGGTCATCAAATCCTTGCAAAAGTCGGCATGGACGGTGCCGGTGGTTTCGCATTGGGGGATTTCCGGCGGGCGTTTCCCCGAGCTTGCGGGGTCGTGGGCCAGCAAGGTGCATTTCGTGCAAACCTATAGTTTCTTCGGCCCTCAAAACGAGGTCGGCAAGCGTGTGCTCGCGGCCCTCATGGCGAAATATCCCGACGTCAAAGGACCGGGCGATGTCACCCCGCCGGTCGGCGTCGCCAATGCTTACGACGCCATGCAACTGACGGCGCTCGCGATCGCCAAGGCCGGCTCGACCGAGGGACCCAAAATGCGCGAGGGCTTCCTGGCGATCGAGAATTACCAAGGCTTGATCAAGAACTACGCCAAGCCCTTCACCGACGACAACCACGACGCGTTGAATGAGAACGATTACGTCATGGTTCGATATAATGGGGATCAGATCGAGCCCGTGACGGGTTAGTTCGGAGTTCTGGACGATGTTGGCGACGGCCCTGGTCTCGGGCTTAAGTCTGGGAAGCATTTACGGCCTGATCGCACTCGGATTCACGCTGACCTTTGCGGTATCCGGCACGGTGAATTTCGCGCAAGGCTCTTCCGTGATGCTCGGGGCCGTGATGTGTCACGCGCTGGCCGTGGGGTTGCGCTGGCCGATGTTGGTGGCGGTGCCGATGGCGCTTGTGGCCTGCCTGATATGGGGTCTGATCGTTGAACGTCTTGCGGTCCGGCCGTTTGTCGCGCGCGGCAGCAATGCTTGGCTGATGGCGACCGTCGCGCTCGGCATTGTGCTCGACAATGTCGTGATGGTGCTGTTCGGCAAGGAGCCGCGCGCGCTTCCCTCGCCGCTGGCGGATGATCCCTGGGTGATCGGCAATATCGGAATCTTTCCGCTCCAGATTCTGGTTCCCGTGGTTGGGCTTGGCTTGGCGCTCTTGGTTCATCTCGGCATGCACAGGACCGGACTTGGATTGAAGCTCCGCGCGGCGGTCGAAAATCCGGATGCCGCGCGGCTCATGAGCATCGACGTGACGCTGTTGATCGCGCTCACTTACGCGGCGGCGGCGCTGTTGGCCGGCATCGGCGGCATCTTGATCGCGCCGCTCTATAACGTCGCCTATGACATGGGGACGTTGTTCGGCATCAAGGCCTTTGCGGTCGCAATCCTTGGCGGGCTGACCAACCCCTGGGGCGTTGTGATCGCCGGTCTCGCCTATGGGCTGGTCGAAGCCTGCGCCACCACCTGGCTCGGTTCGAGCAGCACCCAGATCGTGACCTTTTCGGCCGTGATCGCAGCGCTCGTGCTTGCCCCGTCGGGACTGTTCGGCGGGCGAGCCAAGGTGCGCGTATGAGGGCTTTGCTGGCGGCGATATCGGCGGCGCTCGCGGCCGCTGTTGTCGCGATCTGTCTTCTCGCGCCCGGCTATTACGCTTATTTGCTTGGAACGCTCGCGACCACCGCGCTTGCCGGCGTCGGACTTAACGTACTGCTTGGCTTGGCCGGCGAGGTCTCGCTCGGTCAAGGCGGGTTTCTGGCGCTCGGCGCCTATGGGGTCGGCATTCTCACCACCAAGGCCGGGTTGAATTTCTGGGAAGCGCTGCCGCTCGCGGTGCTTCTTGTCGCGGCGATTTCGGCTGTTCTCTCGATCCCCGCGCTTCGCGTCACCGGGCCGTATCTGGCCATGGTGACGATTGCGTTCGGCTTTATCGTCGAATCCGTCTCGATCGAATGGCGCGACCTGACCGGCGGCTCCAGCGGCCTTGCCGGAATCCCCGCGCCCTTTGGCACCGGCGGCACCGCGCTATTGGCTTGCGGTCTGTGCCTTGCCGCGCTGATGTTGTTTCATCATCTCGCTCGAAGTCCCCTTGGTCTTGCGATGCAGGCCTTTGCCTCGGCGCCAGCGGCGGCGCGCAGCGTCGGAATTAGCCCGCTGCCGGTCCGCACCGCCGCCTTTGTGCTCGCCGCTACCTCAGCCGGATTAGCCGGCGGCTTGCAGGCGGCGTTGACCGGCTTCATCGCGCCCAGTTCATTTCCGTTTTCGCAATCGATTCTGTTCCTGCTGGTCGTGGTCGTCGGCGGCGCCGGCCGCACGCTCGGGCCGTTGATCGGTTCGGCGGTGGTGGTGTTCTTGCCGGAGGTGCTCGCAGGCCTCGCCGAATATCGCCTTCTGGTTTTCGGCGCCGGGCTTCTCATTGTTTTATGGGCCGCTCCCGGCGGAATCGCAGGCGCGCTTGCGCGCCTTGTGCGAACAAAACACGCGCTTGCCAATCCGAAACCGCATCTTGATCTCGCGCTCGCCCACATCACGGGCGCGCGGGGCGGGCTCGCGGCCGAAGGCGTGCGGGTTGCTTTTGGCGGCGTGGTCGCGGTCGCAGGTGTCGATATGGCCGCTTCGCCGGGCCGGATCACCAGCGTGATCGGTCCCAATGGCGCGGGCAAGACCACGCTGCTCAACCTCGTCAGCGGATTTCAACGCGCTGACGCCGGCCTCGTGCGGGTCGGAAAGGACGAAATCACGGGCCTTGCCGCCCACGATGTCGTGCGCTGCGGTCTTGCCCGCACCTTCCAAACCGCGCAACCCTTCGCAAGCCTCAGCGTGCTCGATAATGTGCGCCTCGGCCTGTTGCGCGGCGCCTGGCGAGGGAATGCATCGGTGGAGCTGGCGCGCGCTTTGCTGGCGCTGGTCGGCTATTTCGGATCGGAAACGAGACCGGCCTCGGCCTTGCCGCATGTGGACCGGCGCCTGGTCGAGATCGCCCGGGCGCTCGCCACCGCGCCATCGGTGTTGCTGTTGGACGAGCCCGCCGCCGGTCTCAACGAAGCCGACACCCTCAAACTGGGAAGTCTTCTCCAGCGGTTGGCGCGCGCGGGCCTCGCCATCGTGCTCGTTGAGCATGACATGTCGCTCGTGATGTCGATTTCGGACGAGATCATCGTGCTCGATGCCGGGCGTCGCATCGCGGGTGGCGCGCCGATCGCCGTGCGCAATGATCCCGCCGTCAAGGCGGCCTATCTCGGCGCGGGCATGCCGGTCGGATCGGCCGCGCCGCGAACGGCGGGAGCGCCGCTGTTAGAGGTCAACGCGCTGAGTGCCGGCTATGGGCCGCTCGGAGTACTTGACCGCGTCAACCTTAAGGTCGGCCGCGGCGAGGTGATTGCTTTGTTCGGGCCGAACGGAGCGGGTAAATCGACCTTGATGAAGGCGCTCAGCGGCCTGATCCGTCCCGTGAGTGGGACCATCACCTTGGCTGGGAAGGATTTGACGGCCCTTCCGGCGCCGCTTGTCGCCCGTTCGGGGTTAATTCTGGTGCCGGAGGGGCGGCAGGTCTTTCCACAATTGACGGTCGCGGAAAATCTTCGTCTCGGCGCGACCCGCCGCGACGATTTTGAGCCTGCCGAAATCGACGACATGCTCGAACGCTTTCCCCGTCTGCGCCCGCGCCTGTATATGGCGGCGGGCCTGCTCTCGGGTGGCGAGCAGCAGATGCTCGCGGTCGCGCGCGGGTTATTGGCACGCCCTGAAGTATTGCTTCTCGACGAGCCCTCGCTCGGATTGGCGCCGGCGGTCGTTGCCGAACTGTTCGAGCAGTTTTCCCGCCTGCGGGACGAAGGCATGACGCTGCTGATTGTGGACCAGATGGCCGATTATGCGCTTGCCATCGCCGATCGCGGTTATGTACTTGGCGGTGGGCGGGTGATCGCGGAAGGAAGCCCCGAGCAGTTACGCGGCGCGATGCTCGACGAGGCATATCTCGGTTCCGCTTCTTGAGGTGAATGAAATCATGGATCTCATTGTCCGCGATGCGCGCATCCTGCGCGACGGCGAACTCGTCAACGTCGATATCGCCGTCGAGGGCGGAAAGATCGCGGCCATTGAACCTAAGCTCGCGGCCGACGGGCTGGAGGTGAAGGCGGAAGGCTGTCTGGTCGTCGGTGGCCTGATCGAGACGCATATCCATCTCGACAAGACATGTATCCTCGACCGTTGTCGCATCGAGGAGGGCACCGTTGCCGAAGCCGTTCGCGAAACCGCGGCCGCCAAGCGCGGCTTTACGACCGAGGACGTCTACACCCGCGGTCAACGAACGCTGGAGCGATGCGTTTCGCACGGCACGATGCGGATGCGCACCCATGTCGAACTCGATCCCGGCATCGGTTTGATCGGGCTTGAGGCGGTCGAGCAGCTCGCGCGCGACTATGCCTGGGCGATCGATGTCGAGATATGCGTGTTTCCGCAGGAGGGGATGACCAATTATCCCGGCACCGAGGAGCTATTGATCCAGGGATTACGGCGCGGCGCGCGCGCCATCGGCGCGGTGCCGTATTTCGACACCGATCCGCGTGCCCAGATCGATCGGATTTTCGCCATCGCGCGCGATTTCGACGCCGAAATCGACATGCATCTTGACCTTGCCGAAACGACGCAAGGCATGCAGATCGAATATGTCTGCCGCAAAACCGAGGAGTTCGGCCGGGGCGGCCGGGTGGCCGTCGGCCATGTCACCCAGATGTCGCTGTTGCCGCCGGCGCGCTTTGCCGAAATCACCGCGCGGCTCGCCAATGCCGGTGTTGCCGTGACGATATTACCCTCAACCGATCTGCACCTGATGGGCCGTACCCATGATCGCGCGGTGCCGCGCGGTGTCGTGCCGGCGGAGCCTCTGCGCAGAGCGGGCGTGACCTGCTCGATCTCGACCAACAATGTCCTCAATCCGTTCACGCCATATGGCGATGGCTCGTTGATGCGGATGGCCAATCTCTACGCCAATGTCTGCCATGTCGCGCGCCCGGCGGACTTGGCGGGCTGTCTGGACATGATCACGGGGTCGGCGGCGCGGCTAATGCGGCTTTCCGATTACGGCATCAAGCTTGGCGGGGCGGCCGATCTCGTTTGTCTTGACGCCGCCAATCCGACCGAGGCGGTGGCGACATTGGCGCAACCTTTATGGGGCTTCAAGCGCGGCCGCAAATCGTTTACGCGGCCGCGTGTCGAGCTCCATCGGCATGTGAATTGAGGTTCGGACAATGGCGCTTATGAATAAGGAAGGCCGCCTTCGGGTGGCGATTGCCGGGCTCGGGCCGATCGGCAAGGGCGCGGCCGAAGCGCTCGATCACGGCATCGATGGACTCGTGCTGGCCGCGGTCTCCGCGCAGCATCCCGAGAAGCATCACAACTGGCTTGGCAATTTGAAAATGCGGCCGGCCGTTCTGCCGATCGAAACGCTTTCGGAAGTGGCCGACATCGTCATCGAATGCGCTCCCGCGAAACTCCTGCGCGCGATCGTCGCGCCGTTTGTCACCAAGAGTAAAACCGCAATCGTGCTCAGCGCGGGCGCGCTGCTAGAGAACGAAGATTTGATTGAACTGGCCAAGCAACATGGCGGGCAAATCGTGGTTCCGACCGGCGCGCTGATCGGTCTGGACGCGGTGACGGCGGCGGCCGTCGGTGAAATTCATTCGGTGCGGATGGTGACGCGAAAGCCGATTCAGGGGCTCGCAGGCGCGCCCTTTCTCGTCGAGAACAACATCGATATTGAGACAATCAAGGCGCCGCTGAAGATTTTCGACGGCACGGCGCGAGAGGCCGCGAAAGGTTTTCCGGCCAATCTGAATGTCGCGGTGGCGTTGTCACTGGCGGGCATCGGTCCCGACCGCACCCGGCTCGAAATCTGGGCCGATCCGTCTTTGACGCGTAATGTGCATCGGGTGGAGGTCGAATCGGACTCGGCGCGCTTCTCGATGTCGATCGAGAATATTCCGTCGGAAAATCCGAAGACGGGGCGCATCACGGCGCTCTCGGTGATCGCACTGCTTCGAAAGCAGCGCGCGGCGCTGCGGGTTGGAACCTGATTATTTGGTCCCATAAGCACGATCCCCGGCATCGCCAAGGCCTGGCAGGATGAAGCCGTGCTCGTCCAACCGCTCGTCGATCGCGGCGAGCCAGATCGGGACATCGCAGTGAATGCCGCGCATCCGCTCGATGCCTTCGGGCGCGCCGATCAGGCAAACCATGCGGATGTCGTTGGCGCCGCGCTCCTTCAGCCGGTCCACCGCTGCGACCGCCGTATTGGCGGTTGCGAGCACCGGCGAAATGACGATGACCCGCCGTTCACGCAGGTCGCTCGGCGCTTTGAAGTAATATTCGACCGCCACGAACGTCTCGGGCTCGCGATAAAGGCCGATATGGGCGACCCGCGCGTTCGGAACCAGATCGAGCATGCCTTCGGCAAAGGTCATTCCGGCGCGCAGCACCGGCGCGAACACCAGTTTCTTGCCGGCGATCTCAGGCGATTTCATATGCGCAAGCGGCGTCTCAATATCGACATCGGTGAGCGGAAGATCGCGCGTGACCTCGTAGCACAAGAGCATCCCGATTTCCTTGAGAAGCTCGCGAAACGATTTGGTCGAAATATCTTTTCTTCGCAAAAGCGTCAGCTTGTGCTGCACCAGCGGGTGTCTAACGATCGTAACGCCTTCCATGTCGCCATCCCCGATTAAAGCTAGTTAAAATACCGTGCCGTCGCTGATGACCTTGACCGGAGGCGAGGCATCCGTGCGCCGTTCGCGCGCCAGCCCGCGGCCAGCGGCCCAGGATCCGCCTTGCAAAACCTTGGCGAGCGGCAGCGACACAGCGTCACATCCGAGTCGCTCGCGCATTCCTTCCGCGAGCCGATCGAGCAGCGCCACCGTCAGCGCGCGCCATTCCACCACCGGTGTCGAGGAAATTTCGTGCTCGCGCTGCCCATCCTTCGGATCGCGAAACGCAAGCACGCCGGAATCGATGAACAGTCCGCCATTGCGATATTCGGCAAGGCCCGTGAGGCCGTCGATCTCGGTCATGTCGATGCCGGATGTTTGCAGCGGCTCGATCAAGGAATAGGCCAGCCATTGCGAGAGCTTGTGCAGCGGCATCAAGCCGTTCGTTGCATCGCCGGTGACGAGTGAAGGATGCCTCCAGCAATCGCCAAGGGCGATCCCGCCGAGCGTCAGCCGCGATGGCCAGATCGGGCCGAGCTGTCGCAACAATTCGGACAGGATCATGGGAGCCGGAAGACGGTTGTTTTCGGCGCGCGCCATCAACGAATCGAACAGCCCGCCCGGCCGCGGACTGTCGTGGCGGGCGAAAATTTCCGGTTTGGCGAGGGTGAGTTCACCGAGCCGGCGCAATAGCGCAACGCGCCCGTCGAGGCCGACCAAAGGATTGACGTCGGAGATTTGCAAGCCGCGCATCAGATCGGCGGCGGTGAGATGCGCGAGAACATCGGCGTCGACACGAAGCGGATCGTTGGGATCGGCTGAGAACGTTCCGCGCTCGAACATCGCGAGGCTTGCAAGCCCGAGCCCTTCCGAGCGGCCGATAACGAGGCCGCTTTTGGGATCGCGATAGCGCCAGATGGGTCCAGCGCCGGCGTCGAGAAAGACGCTGACCATGGCAAGGTCGAATTCGGCGCGGGCGCGGCTTGCGGTATCAACCCATCGCGCTCGGCCCGCGATCTCGGCCCAGCGGTCGGCGTCATTGGCCACAAAATGCCGCCAGCGCGCGTGAAACGGTACCTCCAACGATGGATAGGTATTGCGGGTTATTTGCAGCACCAGATCAATCACGCCGTCCATCTTCGCAAGATGGACACGGAAATTCGGCAGCCTATCCTCCAGCCCGATCGCCAGCATCCGATGCGCGCGCTCGCGAACCGCCGCCGCGTTCAGCAAAGAGAGGGCGGCCAGTGTCTCGGGATTTTCCGTTTCAATATTTTTCAAGCGGGCGACCGATGGAATGGAGCAAGTCGTCCGGCTGCAAAAGCTCCCCACTGTAATAGCCGGCCGCTTTCTTTGCCGCGATCTCCACATGCGCGTCCGGCGGAACCAGTTCATCGGGAAGTGGAATGCGCGCGGCGACTTCGATGCCTTGGCTGGTCAGGGCATCGTGTTTCATGTCGCTCATCGAGACGAAACGATCGATGCGCTTCAGGCCGAGCCAGTGAATCACGTCCGGCATCAATTGCTGGAAACGCGCGTCCTGCACGCCGGCGACGCATTCGGTACGTTCGAAATATTGCGCGGCCGCGTCGCCGCCTTCCTGACGCTTGCGCGCGTTATAGACCAGGAATTTCGTGACCTCGCCGAGCGCGCGGCCTTCCTTGCGGTTATAGATGATGATGCCGAGCCCGCCGCTCTGGCCGGCGCGCGCGCATTCTTCGATGCCGTGCAGCAAATAAGGGCGGCAGGTGCAGATGTCGGAGCCGAACACGTCCGAGCCGTTGCACTCGTCATGCACGCGGCAGGTGACCTTGGTGCGGTGGTCGGGGAGTTTGCCGACATCGCCGAACAAATAGGCCGTCGTGCCGCCGATCGGCGGCAGAAAAACCTGCAAGTCCGGCCGCGTTACCAGTTCCGGAAACATGCCGGCGGTCTGTTCGAACAATTGCCGCCGCAGATTGTTTTCGGATGTCGCAAACCGTTGCGCCAGGCCCGGCAAATGCCACACCGGATCGATGGCGATCTTGACCACGGAAACGCTGCCGTTTTTGTGCACGACTTCGCCGTCTTGTCGTAGCCGGCCGGCTTCGATCGCCGCTTTTAGTTCCGGCAAATCGAGACGGGCCCGCGTGATCGCGATGCTCGGACGGATGTCGGCCTCCTCGGCGATCTCGGCTGCGAAGTTTTCCGCAATAAGGTGACCCCAGGGGTCGAGCGAGACGATGCGTTGCGGATCGCACCATTGCGAAAACGGTCCGATCGTGACGGCCGGATGAGTGTTGGTGAGGTCCGGGCGGCGGATCGGATCGAGCGCGCCGGAGGAGACGGCAAGCGCGCGATAGACCGAATAAGAACCGCCATGGCTGCCGATGACGTTGCGATCTTGCGGCTGCGACACCGTGCCGATGATAGGGCCGCGTTCACGCGCGTTTGCCGCGCCCCAGTGAATCGGGAATTTGAGCTTGCCGCCCGGCGTCGGATGCGAGGTGATCCGGATATGGTCAACCCTGTTGGAACGAGTCATGGCCGCCTATCCTTCAGCCGTGCTTCTTGAGAAAAGTGTATAGCGGTTTTCCGAAAAGATCATGTTCTAAAGCGCGACGAGATTTGGATGAATCCTCATCGCGCATTAACCGAAAAGAGCTATGCGCGACGGCGCGTCGGGCTTTAGTTGGCAGGCTTTGCCTGACCGTCTGGCGGCTGCAACGACGACAATTCGCCGCTCGATGTCCATCCGCCGCCGAGCGCCTGAAACAGGCTGCTGGCCGCCAACAATTTGTTCAAGCGCGCCTGCGCCAGTGCGTTTTCATTGGTGAGGAGCGTTTGCTGAGTTTGCAGCACGGTGATGAGGTTGACCGTGCCGGCGCGCAGCTGGGTTTCGGAAACCTCGAAAGCCTTGCGCGCGCTCGCCACGGCTTCCGCCTCAAGGCGTTCCTGCAAGGTCGATTGCGAGAGCGCCACCAGCGCCTTCTCGACGTCAGAAAAGGCCGAGAGCACGGCCTTGCGATAGGCCTGCAAATTCTGTAACTGCACACCCTTGGCTTGCTTCAACTGGCTCTCCAGCAAGAAGCCGTCGAACAGAGGCTGGGTTAGACCGGCCGACAAAGTGTAGAACCAGGCGCCCGGCCCGAACAGTGAGGCCAGCGCGGCGCTTTGCACGCCGGTTTGCGCGGTCAATTGAATTTGCGGGAAGAAGGCGGCGCGCGCCGCTTCGACGCTGAAGTTGGAGGCCGCAAGCTGCGCCTCGGCCTGACGGATATCGGGCCGTTGGGTGAGCAATTCCGAAGGCAGGCCCGGCGTCACCCGCGGCACGGCGATCTGCGTCAGCGCACCGCCTTTGACCGTGAAGTTCGCCGGCGCGCGCCCGACCAGCACCGCGAGGGCTGCGATATTCTGCCGCAGCGTGATTTCAAGCGGAGGGATCGCGGCGCGCTCGGTTGCGACTTGCGTTTCCTGTTGCGAGACGTCGAGTTGTGAGGCGGTGCCGCCGGTAAATTGCTGTTTGATCAGCGTCAGGATGCGTTCGGCGGCGACGAGATTGCGCTTTGCGACGCGCAATTGATCCTGGGCGGCGAGAACCTGGAAATAGGTATTGGCGACGGTGACAATCGCCGTCAGCGTGACGATCTCGCGGTTGTAACGCGAGGCGGTCGCGTTTTCCTCGGCCGCGTAAAGCGTCGCGCGGTTCTTGCCCCAGAAATCGATCATGTAGCTCGCGGTGAGTCCGAGGCTATATTGCGAGAACGTTCTTGCGGGCGAGGCGGCGCCGCCGCCGATGTTGGAAGCCGCGCTGCGGCTTTGCTCGGCGTTGGCCGTTCCCGTCACCGACGGCAAAAGCGGGGCTCCGGCGATCCCGGCCTGGGCGTCGGCCTGAACGATCTGGGCGATGGCGACCGCGATGTCGAGATTATAGATTTGCGCCGCGTCCATCAGCGCGGTCAGTTCGCCGGACTTAAAGCCGCGCCACCAATCGAGCGCCGGCAAATGAGCGTCGGGGGCATTGCGGCCTCCTTCGCGATAGGCCGCCGGCAGATCGAGGTTGAGATCGGGACGCTCGGTTCCAAGGATACAGCCGGACAGCGCGGGACCGAGCAGCAAGGCGGCGGCGGCGAACCGTGCCTTGCCGAGGCGGCGAGAGATCCGATCTGAAACTTTGCCGTTCATCAGGATGCCAAGTCTACTCGCCGGGTTGGAGTCTACTCGCCGGGTTGGAGCCTGGTCTCCGGCGCGAGCGGGGCACCGCCACCCCTAAGACGTTGGCTCCACAACCGGAACCGGTCCATATACAGGTAGATCACCGGCGTTGAATAGAGCGTCAGCGCCTGGCTGAGGATTAGTCCCCCGACAATTGCGATGCCGAGCGGTTGCCGAAGTTCACCGCCATCGCCCATTCCGATCGCAAGGGGCAGGGCGCCGAGCAGCGCCGCCATCGTCGTCATCATGATCGGCCTGAAACGAAGCAGGCACGCCTCGTAGATCGCATCAGCCGAACTCAAGCCCCGCTTACGTTCGGCATCGAGCGCGAAATCGATCATCATGATCGCGTTTTTCTTCACAATCCCGATCAGAAGAATGACGCCGATCAGCGCCATGATGCTGAATTCGGTGTTGAACGCCATCAAAGCGAGCAGGGCGCCGACGCCGGCCGAAGGCAAAGTGGACAAGATCGTCAGCGGATGAACGTAGCTCTCATAGAGCACGCCCAGCACGATGTAGATCGTGACGATCGCGGCCAGGATCAGGAACGGCTGGTTGCTGAGGGAATCCTGGAACGCCTTGGCGGAGCCCTGGAATGTGCCGCGGATCGTGGCCGGGACGCCGATCCGGTTCATGGTGGCCTCGATGCTGCCGACCGCGGTGCTCAGCGACACGTTCGGCGGCAGGTTGAACGAGATGGTGTTGGCGACCAGGAGGCCCTGGTGATTGACCGCAAGCGGCGTCGCGCCCT
>DATGJS010000357.1:0-19526 GCA_035295025.1 Bradyrhizobium sp. | reverse complement strand
CAAAATTCGCGACTGATTGCGCCATGCTCGGGATCGAACGGCTGTGGCCGGCGGTCCAGGACATCTCAAAGGCGCATATCTCGCTCGGGCTCGCCGATCCCACGCTCAGTGGCGCGGTGGCGACAGCCATCAGCGATGTGGCCGGTATCATGCCGCCGCGCTCCTGGCCGGAGAATCGCAAGGCTCGATTCAAATCGCTGCCCTACGACGTGCAGGCCTTTATCGCCGAACATGAAACACGGCGCGAGAAGGCGTTGCGCCGGGTACAAAACGAAGTGGCGATTCTTCGCCGAAAACTGGCGACGGCCCAGTCATCGAAACCACAAACCAAGACGGAAATTAAAGACGATGAAGTCGAAAGGAAAGCCGATGGTCAATCTCCCGCTTGAAGAGCGCATCAAGCGGCTGCGCGCCGAGATCGATGCCGTGATCGATGCGAAGACAATAGCGGTCGCAAAGGAGAACCCCGGTGTTCCCTCCGGCGTGATCCGCAATCTCTTGACCGCGCGCGCACCTAGCTGTGCGTGTTCGCAATATCTTGAGTTGGCGCGGGCGGAGTAGCGCGCGCCTTTTTCCCCAACATCCAAACGCAACGAGCGGCGGTCCAAACGGGCCGCCGTTTTTCCATTCAAGGACGCAGAAATGACACTCTATAAATGGTCGCAGACGGCTTCAGCCGATGCCAATGCGGATTCGACGATCAATTGGGCGGAAGGGCAGGCGCCTTCCAGCATTAACGATTCGGCGCGGGCCATGATGGCGGCGACCGCGAAATACCGCGACGATATCGCGGGCGCGATTCTGACCGCCGGCATCTCGACGGCCTATACGCTCGCAAGCTTCCAGGTGTTCGATACGCTCGCCCATCTCAATGGGCAGATGGTCGCGTTTACGCCGCATGTCACCAATGGCGCGACCGTGACGCTGAATGTGGATTCTCTCGGCGCCAAGCCGTTGCGAACCTCGCCCGGCGTCGAATTGCAGGCCGGCACCATCATTCAAGGTACGCCCTATGTGGCGACCTACAACAACAATGACGGTGCGTTTTACTTACGGGGATTTTTTGGAAATCCGTACAACGTGCCATTGGCGGGCGGCATGGATTTCTGGGGGACGACGGTTCCGAACAGCTCGTTCGCATTCCCATTTGGGCAGGCGATCTCGCGCGTAACCTATGCGTCTCTCTTCGCCATCATGGGAACGGCCTACGGCGTAGGTGACGGATCGACGACGTTCAACCTGCCGGATAAGCGCGGTCGTGTTTCCGTTGCGCTCGACAATATGGGGGGCACCGCTGCGAACCGCGTTACCACGGGCGGAAGCGGAGTTAACGGCGATGTGGCCGGTTCATCCGGTGGTGCGGAAACCTATACGCAACTGCGATCCGATTTACCTAATGTGTCACCGACTTTCACGGGATCGTCCGGCAGCGTAGTGGTTACAGGTACGCAACAGGTTGGACTTGCGCCAACACCCGGTGAAACTAGCTTCGGCGGCGGTTCAAACTCCGTATCTACCGGAGGCGGTATCACTCTTACATCAACCGGCACATTTACGCCCGCCGGCATTATCCAAAGCCTCAACGGCAACGTGACGCAAACGGCAATGAAGACGCTTCCGCCCGCTATCGTCGTGCCGTACATCATGCGGATCATCTGATCCTTCGCGTCGGTTAGATGGCTTTACGCCAAAAATGCCAATACCAGCGAGAAATGAAGCCCTTTGGAAAACGGCGCGGCTCAACCATTGCGTCCGTGATGACCCATTCGACGCCGCCGCATTGCGGGCAAGGCGGTGTCGGTTTCTCGCCCGGTTCTGGTGAATTACTCTTGCGTCGCGATGACCGCGCCCGGCTCATTCACACCATCGGTCACGATTCAAAGCCTCGATAGTGGTGTCATGCAAACGAGCATGAAAACGATGCCGCCAGCGATCATAGTACCTTATCTAATACGGATCATTTAGGAGCGTTCGACAAAAACGATGAAATCGGAGCTAAGTAACGGTAACACGCGTGTTGGCGCACGCTCGATTATTTTGGCGAGTCCCACTGAGAAGTGCGGCAGAAATTTGTTAAATGGTAAAAACGTCTGATTAAGGAAGGTTGTGCGGAAAACGCGAAGCCCGACTGTACGTGCCATTTCTTGGACCTCGCGGGAACTATAAGCAAAGATTGGAAAATGTTGCCCGAAAACACCATTCCCGATGAAGGGTTTTACCGGCTTCATAGCTATTCTGAGGGTGTGATCAATTGAGGCGCGATTGGTAAAGCTAATTGCGGACATCCCATTCGGCGTAAGCCTATCCGCGATGAAGCGCCAATCGTCAGCGAGCTCCATGGAACTTTGATAAGTAGTAACACCGAGTGAAAAGATGAAATCAAAGCGCTTGATCGGGAAGTTAATTTCTTTGGCGCGACCTACGAACATGCGTTCTTGCGGAATTGCACTTTGCGCTAACATTTGTGATGAAATATCGCAGGCAAAATAGTTTACGTTTGAGAAATTCAGCATAAGCTCATCGTAGAGCGCGCCTGTTCCGGCTCCTATGTCGAGCACGCTCTTGCCGTCTATCGTAAAGCCTTCTGTGGCAGCCTTGAGGCGTTGGCGGAAGAAGTAATTATGGAACGGGTTTTGTTTTCCATAACGAGTCGTGTAGCTGGCCGAAATCTTGTCAAAATAAGTTGCAACTTGATTTCGTCGTGCCTGAGACATTGTGGAAGTCCAAAAGATCTTTAGAGCGATTTTTTATGCTATGCGCGATAGACGCGCTCAGTAAGCCCAAACGCTTACCCATTTAGTATAACCGTGATAACAATCCAATCTCAAAGCGAACAAAACGAGTGAAATATTATTCAGGCGCCTGGATTTAGACGGAAATATCAGCACAAGTGCCGAAAAATACAAAAGACCGATGGGATCTCTAAATAGGAATAAAACGCATTCGCCCACGATCGAGCCACGATTCACTTCGCTTCACTTCAACAAAAAGTCGAGGAAGCGAATATGCGTTCGTACAAAGGACGGACGTAAATGGACGCCGTCCGAATATTTGGGCTCGCCGGCGGCGAAGAACGGCGAGCAACCATCGCCGTTGCCACAAATATCTGGAAAAGCATCTAGCAATGTCGCTCCCGTGCGCTCGGCTATGCCGTGTAACGTGATGTCGATGGCAGCATAATCGGCTCGGAGTTCTTTAAGGGAAACATCTTTATCGACGTCGGGGGCGATACTGAAACCCGCCAGGCTTCTCGTCACCATTTTGGTGGGACTGAAACGGGTATGCTGAACCGGCACCCCTAACACTAGATAGACTTTGACGCCTTGGCCTTGCAGCAAATGCACATAGTCTTCGAGATTGGCGTAGAAGAATTGTCTGCCGTCCATGTCCAACGCCAAACGCTTGCCATCTCGTTCGATACGCATGCTATCGCCGCCATATCCTGCCCACGATGCGCCGAGAACGACCGATTGGACATTCTCGCGTCGGACCAGGTCGAGCAGAATGCCGGGCATATCGGCGCAGTGCGCAAAGTCGCCCTGCTGAATAACTCCTGGAACGGGAGCACAACTGCCGCCGGTGACGAAATAGGTATTGGCTGTGAGCGCTCCCTCATCGGCGAGTTGTTGTACCCGCGGCCCATATTGAAAGAGCAGACTGTCGCCGCTTAGCGCTATTTTGCGCTCGCCTTTGCCGAGATGAGCAACCAAGGTCCCATTATAATTTGAAACATCCATTCCCTTGGTCGCTTGAAAGACCGGATCGCGGGCCGCCTCGCTGATCTTGCGCATGTCGAGGCCCGGAAGCGGCAGGAAGCGGTCAGGGAATCCGTTTGCGCTCCATACCGCCAATCCGCAGATGCCCAAGATAACCATGCAGGCCGTGGTGATTTGGGTTCGCCGTTGGCGGTGCGCCCCAAAGCGAACCGGGCGCTCGACGAAATGATAGGTCGCCCAAGCCAATAAAAAACTGACGATTACAAGACCGGCCGCCATCAATGGCGTCGGCGTTTTACCCAAGCGAATAATATAGGCGTAAGAGATCAAGGGCCAGTGCCAGAGATAGAACGGATAACTGATCAGTCCCACGAAGACGATAACGCGATGCGATAGGACCGTCCGGTTTATCAATGCGTGGGGACCGGCTGCGATGAGTGCCAAGGCTCCGCTTACCGGCAACAGAGCCCACCAACCTGGAAAGCTTAACTCCGCGTCGAATAACGCAACTGAGATGAGCAGAGCCGCGAAGCCAACCGAGGAAATCCAGGATCGCACAGGAGACGCAAGAACAATTTGGCGAGGTAAAGCCAACGCGGTTCCCACCAAAAATTCCCAGAACCGCGATGCCGGCAGAAAGAAGTCGCTGGCAATGCTGGTCGTCGATAGCCAAATATTGATCGAGAAAGACGCTAGGAATAACAGGCATACCAATCGGCCGATGGCGGCCTTCCGGCGGAAAGCGATCCATAGTATGGCGGGCCAGAGGATATAAAATTGCTCCTCGACGCCCAGGGACCAAAGATGCAGCAAAGGTTTTAAGGTGGCGGAAATTCCAAAGTAGCCGGTCTCATTCCATATTGCGACATTTGACAGAAAAGCCGTGCCGAAAAATACATGCTTGCCGAGCTGCATCAGCTCCGAAGGCAGAAGCGGAACGAAGCCGTAAGCCAACACCGCGGCCAGGCAAACAGCCAGCGCCGGAAAGATACGTCGTATGCGCCGACCGTAGAAAGCCGCGAACGAGAAGGTGCCATCGGATATTTCCTTCAGAAGGATCGATGAAATGAGGAAACCTGAAATGACGAAAAAGAGATCGACGCCGACATAGCCGCCACGAACCACATGGGGGAACGCGTGATAGAGAACCACTGAAAAAACTGCGAAGGCCCGCAACCCGTCAATGTCAGGACGGTAGCCATCGTGTACTCGGTTAAAAATCCTATCCTCCATCTCGGAGTCGATGCCGAGCCCGAGGACGGGCGTTATGACGCGTTTGGATTTGAGGCTAGAATCTTGCATCGATCAGATGACACCGGTTTGGCGCCACTCGGCGACAGCAAGCGCAATGCCGCTGGTGAAGTCGCGGGGCGAGACGCCGAGTTGTTCGATCATTGCGTCAAGCGGGATATCTACGTCCTCACTGAAACGCCGGATCACACCCGGATGGATGGGCGAGAGGCCAAGACGGCTGAGAAAGCCAATCGCGGCTATGAGTGGCATGGTTGGCACGGGAAGTACCAGAGCGTGACGGCCGATGGCGGTTGCGCATTTTGAGACCATTTCGCGCCATGTGAGCTTGGGCCCGGCGATCGGCATGGCATTAGCGCCCCGCCAATCCTGTTGAGTGGCGGCGAACAAGCAGCTCACGACATCGTCGACGTAGATAGGTTGCACCATATGTCGGCCTCCGCCAGGCGCGGGAATTATCGGCACCTTCCGGATGAGTTTGAGTAGCCGTTGGATATTGTTCTCGTGATGGCCGCCATAGATCATCGCCGAATGAAGCATGATGCCATCGATGCCGGAAGTGAGGAACTGTGCTTCGCCGGCCCGCACTTCGTCCGCGCGCGGATTGGGTATCCGGGAGTAGCGCCAAGCCGAGCCCATGAGGACGAGGCGGTGGACGTTCGTGGGGAGAGCCGCGATGAGGCGGCCGGTATAGCGGGCATGGGCACAGGAAATTACCACTTCGGCACCGTCGAGCGCGGCCTTTAGACCATCCCCTGTGGCGAGATCAGCAGCCACGCATTCCGGTGCGGTCCGGCTGATCGAGCGCACAGGCCGATTTGTGGCTTGGAGTTTCACTCCAAGACGCCGGCCAATATCGGTTGAGGCTCCGAAAATCACATACATAAAATGACTGTGCCACAGGTGGGTGACTGAAGAAAAGCCGCCAAACGCCTCTGTTTTTGCGAAGGCGGGCGATTTTCACAAATACGCGTCCAGTTTGAGTTGAGGAGCGTGGCGATAGATATGCACGCTAAACGCTCCGTTCAGTCGATCAAAAATAAATCCGCCCGCCACGCCATCTGAGCGTTGGCGCTGCCACAACTCGTTTTCGACAACCACCACAGGTTTTCCATGCTTCATCGTCTTTCGGCGAGGTATCGCCATGACTGACCTCATCGCGCTTCGGCAAAAGAACGCGCAGCGCTGGACAAATGCCAAGCTGACGCGGAATTTCGATTCCACCGCGACGCGTTTGGTCTCCCCGGATGCCAAGTCGCGCTATCAAGCGGTTTCGGCGATGACCGGCGTGCCGTGGCCTGTCATCGCCGTCATTCACGAACGGGAATGTTCGCAAAGCTGGATGAGGTCGCTCGCTCAGGGAGATCCCTGGGATCGAATCTCCGTTCACGTGCCCTCGGGTCGGGGGCCATTTAAATCCTGGGAGGACGCGGCGGTCGATGCGTTGAGTCACTGCCCGCCCTATGCCGGCCAGAACAAGGATTGGTCGATCGGCACGCTTCTGACGGTGCTCGAGGAATATAACGGGCTCGGCTATGCCGCGCGTGGCGCGCCTTCCCCTTATCTTTGGGCGGGGACCGATCAATATCGGAGCGGAAAATATGTCCGCGACGGCGTCTATGATCCCGATGTAATCGACAGCCAGCCGGGCTGCGCGGGCATGTTGAGGTCGATGCAAGCGCTCGATCCCACCATCGCTTTTGAGGGCGCCGCTCACGCGCCCGCTGATCCTAATCTGAGCATGCCCGTCAATTCGGCCACGCCTGCGCCTACGCTGCCCTCGCTCAAAAATCCGGCCCGAGGTTCGATCGGCGCATGGATCGCTGCAACCCTCTCCGCCATCTCCATATCGAAAGGAAAATAGATGTTTCACGCATTCTCGGTCGGACTTCTTCTGCTCACGCTTGCCATGATCGGTTGGATTGTCTTCACCCTTGTTCACGCCTGGACGGTCGAGGCTGGGTCGTTCTGGCAGCGCACGCTGAAAGCGGGCAGGGATTCCGCGACCATCGTCTGGACCAAAGTCGTTCTCGTCGTAGGCGGCTTGGTCGCGGTGCTCGACAAGATCGCCACGCTTGCCGGCGATCCTTCGCTGGCGACGCAGATCCAACAATACGCCACGCCGCAGACGGTCAGCTACGTCATGATTGCGATCATGTTCGTCAACGTCTGGGCTCGCCTTCGTACCCTCGGCAAATAAAACGTGAGGAGAGACCCATGTGGTTTGCGCTCGCCAAATGGCTGGCAGGCTTTGTCACCGGCCCGGTGTTCGACGACCTTTTGAAGGGGTATCAGGCCAAGCTTGCCGCCGGCAACACCTCGGAAAGCATCGCCGCCGAACTCGCCGCCAAGGAATTGGCGGTGCAGAGCCGCGAATTGGAATTGCAGACGCAACTGCGCATCGCCGAAATCGGTCATCCTTTCGAGCCGGACCGCCTGATGGGCTATTGCGTCGCGGTGTATTTTTTCAAGCTTCTGATCTGGGACAAGGTTTTGGGACTCGGCACGACCGATGGCCTTGCGGGTTTTGCGTCCACGACGGCCAATCTTATCGTCGCATCTTACTTCACCAAACGCGGCTTCGAAAATGTCGCAAGGATCATCAAAAGATGATCCGCTGTTATCAAACGATGATTGCGGAGGCGCGCGGCCATGGCTGACTTCAGCGAAGATGCCATTCGAGCGGTCGTGGTGGAGACGCTTTGCGAACAGCAAAGGATTCATCACGGCGATATCGATGCCGTGGTCGATCGGGCGATCGCCACCGTGCTTGCTTCTTTCGGCATCGAGGAAGAGGACCGGCGCGAGCTGCGTGCGGATTTTCAGCACTTGCGGCGTTGGCGCAAGAGCGTGGAACAGGCGCAAGGGTTTACCTTCAAGGCGGTCATCACCATCATCGTGGCGGGATTTCTCGGCGCGGTGTGGCTCGGCATCAAGGTGATGCTCGGCAAATGATTTACCTTCCATTGCTGCTGGTGAGCCTGCTCGCCGGCCCGCCGGATGAGGGCGTTTCCTGCCGGGTCGTGAAACGCGCCGTGGCCCAATATGGCGAGGCCGTCGCCGAGGCTTGGGCGCGCGCCAGAGGCCTTTCCGACAAAGACATCGAGCGGGCGAAGCGCTGCCTTAAATGAACATGGCGTGTCGGAACGACCGCGGCATCAAGCCGCTCTCTTATCAAATCCGCGAGGTCGATGGACGCGATGACGAGATCGCGGACATGCTGACGGAGTTGCATCGCCTGACTTTTTTCGGCGGCGCTCCGATGCCCTCGTTCGAATGGGGGCATTGGTGGATGGCCTATCATGACGCGGAGCCGATCGCTTTCGCTGGGCTGGTGCCTTCGACACATGTTCGCAATGCCGGATATTTCTGCCGAGTGGGCGTTCTGAGTTCACATTGGGGGAGGCGGCTGCAATTGCGCCTGATGCGGGCGATGGAGCGGCGCGCGCGGCGCAATGGCTGGGGTTGTGTGGTTTCCGATACGACGGCGAACATTGCTTCGGCCAATAATTTCATTCGCGCGGGTTATCGCCTCTATCAGCCGCAATACCCCTGGGCATTTCCGGACACGCTTTATTGGCGCAAGAGCCTCATTCCTTCTCCCTTCTTCTCATAGCACCCATTCGAAAAGGCGATAACGGAATGGGCCGCGAGGCGGACTTCCCTTGGAACGATCGCAAAGGCCTGTATACAATTGCAGGCAACGATCAAGGCCGGCGACGAACCGGTCATTGAGGCCAGCGATATATCCAGGGAAGGAACAAGCCGATCATGACCGCGAGACCACAACTGCCGGGCCGTCTGCCACGAAAGAAGGACGCCCCGACCGCTCTTGACGGTCTTTTGGTCGTCGATTTCACCCGGGTCGTCGCCGGCCCTGCCTGCACGCAAACGCTGGCCGATTTTGGCGCCGAGGTCATCAAGATTGAGAATCCGGAAGGCGGCGATGATACACGGCACTATGAGCATGCGGAGCTTGCGGGCGAAAGTGCCGCCTTCATCAATCTCAATCGCAACAAGCGAGGGATCGCGCTCGATCTGACAAAACCCGAGGCCTGCGAGGTTGCACGTGAACTCATCGCGCGGGCCGACGTGGTGGTGGAGAATTTTTCCTCCGGCGTGATGAAGAAATACGGTTTGGACTACGCCTCCGTTGCGTCCCTCAATCCGCGCTTGGTTTATTGCTCGATCTCGGCCTATGGCCGACAGGGTCCGTTTGCGTCCCGTCCCGGTTTTGATCCGATTACGCAGGCTGAAAGCGGGTTCATGTCGCTCAATGGCTTCACCGACGGGCCTCCGGTCAGAACCGGCCCGCCCGCCGTCGATATGCTGACGGGCATGTCGGCTTGCAATGCCATTTTGCTCGCGCTTCTCGCCCGCGACAGAATTGGCCGCGGCCAGCATGTCGAGGTAGCGTTGTTCGACATCGCGCTCGCGATGACGCAATTCTACGGCATGGCCTATTTGATGAGCGGCGTAAACCCGAGCCGCCAAGGTAATTCGCCGAACGGCTCGCCGTCGGTCGGGCTCTATCACGGCTCCGATGGACCGTTCTATATCGCCTGCGCCAATGACCGGCTCTATCGCCGTCTTGTCGTCGAAGTGCTCGAACGGGCCGATCTCGTCAGCGGCGAATTTGGCGACCGCCGTTCGCGCACGGCCAACAAGGATAAATTGCGCGCCATTCTGACCGAAATCTTCGCGCGGGATACGCGTGAAAACTGGGTTGCGAAGATGAAGGCGGCCAATATTCCCGTAGGCTATCTTCGCACCGTCGAGGAAGCCTTCAATTCGCCGGAAGCGCGCCAGCGCCATCGCGTCTGCGAAATTCCCCATCCGAAGGCTGGAACCGTTCCCAACATCGAATCGCCGCTCAATCTGGCTTTGACGCCCGTGATCGATCCCGTCGCCGCGCCCTTACTCGGCCAACACACGCAAGAGGTGTTGCGCGGCACGCTCGGCTATGACGAGCGGCGCATTGCGGCACTGGCAGAGGCGGGTGTTTTTGGCAAGATTCCGGTTGGAGCGGCCTGATATTAGAATGGTTTCCCGCCGCAAGGCGGGTATCCCTTTGAGACGACATGCCCGGTGGCCTTTGGCCGCCGGGCTTTTTTTCATGTATGGACCCTTCTTGAGGCTCATCGGCCGTTCACGGGGAATTTTTCACTTTCACGCAAGTGACTCTATAATGTAGAGGCCATTGGCGAAGGGTTTTCCGTTCCGTGACCCAGGTTTTCAGCGTTTAAAAGTTTTGAGGAGTTTGTCCGATGACGCATGCCATCCGTTTTCATAAGACCGGCGGCCCCGAGGTTCTTGTCTGGGAGGAAGTCAAGATCGGCAAACCGGGGGCCGGAGAGGCGCGAATTCGCCATACGGCTGTCGGGCTCAATTTTGTCGACATTTATAACCGCTCGGGCGTTTATCCGCTGCCGTTGCCGAGCGGGCTCGGTGGGGAGGGCGCCGGTGTGGTTGAGGAAGTGGGCCCCGGCGTCACCGATCTCAAACCGGGCGACCGCGTCACTTATGGCGCGGCGCCGCTCGGCGCCTATGCCGAAGAACGGCTCATTCCCGCCGACCGGCTGCTCAAATTGCCCGACGGTATCGACGACAAGACCGCCGCGGCGATGATGCTCAAGGGCCTGACGGTGCAATATCTCATCCGCCAGACCTACCGCGTCAAGTCAGGCGATACGATTTTGCTGCATGCCGCGGCCGGCGGCGTCGGCCTGATCCTCTCGCAATGGGCCAAACATCTGGGTGCCACCGTCATCGGCACCGTCGGCAATGACGAGAAGGCTGCGCTCGCCAAAGCTCATGGCTGCGCGCACACGATCGTTTATTCGCGCGAGGATTTCGTCAAACGCGTGGACGAGATCACGGGCGGCAAAAAGGTGCCTGTTGTCTATGATTCCGTCGGCAAGGACACATTCCTGAAATCGCTGGATTGCTTGGCGCCGCTCGGCGTGGCCGCTTTGTTTGGTCAATCGTCCGGCGGCGTGGAGCCGCTCAATCTCGGTTTGTTGGCGCAGAAAGGCTCCCTGTTCGTCACCCGCCCGACGCTCAACACCTACGCCGCTAAAAGCGAAAATCTTCGCGCGATGGCCAAGGAGCTGTTCGAGGTCGTGCTCTCAGGCGCGGTCAAGATCAACGTTCATCAGACCTATCCATTGAAGGACGCGGCAAAGGCACACGCCGATCTTGCCGCGCGCAAGACGACGGGATCGACCGTCCTTCTAGTGGAGTAGATTTGACATTCGCTCCCCGTGACCGGGAATTCAATAAGCGAAGGTCAAATCTAAAACTCCACTAGAAACCTATATTTGCTAGTGGTCCTTTGATTCTAACATTTGCAAAAGTGGCCGCCGAGAAGGGGTGCAAATGTTAGAATCGGACCACTAGTTTAAGGGAGAGTACCATGGCCCGCATCCTCATTCCGTTGCCGGCAGGGGATTTCGATCCGAGCGAAGCCGCGGTGAGCTGGCAGGTATTATCGAATGCGGGTCATACCGTCATCTTTGCGACGCCGGAGGGCCGGCCGGCGGTAGCCGACGACATGATGCTGACCGGGCAGGGGCTCGATTTTTGGGGTCAGATTCCGCTGTTGCGGAATTTTCCTCTGATCGGGCTTGTGATGCGGGCCAATCGCGATGCGCGAAACGCCTATGCGGCCATGATTGCCGATCCCAATTATGCCGCCCCGTTGCGCTGGGAGGCGATCGAACCGTCCGCCTTCGACGGGCTTCTTTTGCCGGGTGGGCATCGCGCGCGCGGCATGCGCGAATATCTCGAAAACAAAATGCTTCAGGGCCATGTGGTGGATTTCTTCGAGGCCGAAAAACCCGTGGCGGCGATTTGCCACGGCGTGCTGCTCGCCGCGCGCAGCATTTCCCCACGAACTGGCCGCTCCGCCCTCTACGGATATCAAACGACGGCCTTGACCTGGACGCTGGAGCGCAGCGCCTGGCGGGTCGCCCGCCTCACGCGCTTCTGGGATCCCAATTATTATCGGACCTATCTGGAACGCGAGGGAGAACCCGACGGCTATATGTCGGTTCAACAGGAGGTGACGCGCTTGCTCGCGCATCCCCGTGATTTTCGAGACGTGCCGAAAGACGATCCGGAATATCGTCGTAAGACCTCGGGGCTGCAACGCGACTCTTTGGGTGACGCGGGGCCGGCCTTTGTGGTGAAGGATCGCCATTATGTTTCGGCGCGATGGCCGGGCGACGCGCACACTTTCGCCAAGACTTTTTCCGACTTGTTGAAGTAGGTCGGCGGCGGTCGGATTGAGCCGCTACCCCCGCGCATCGCGGAGGTTGATGCATCAGCGTTTCGTCCCGCGCATCTGTCATTCCTTAAGGCCACTGGAGCTTCGGTTCTGATTGAATCAGAACCGAAGCTCCAGATTCTTGTTTGACGCGTTTTCTTCACGCGAACCGGTGTCCACTTCGTTCGAAAACGCTCTAGCCGAACCGCAGCCTGTTATGCTTTGATATGGTTGGGATCGGGGTCCAAACGAGACCCTCGAATATCAAGCCGTGCAAAAACGGCCAATGACGGCGCAAGCCGCGATCCCTAAGGGAGGATATGCCTTGCAAACGCGCGGCCGGACTCTGCTTGCGAAGATCTGGGACCAGCATGTCATCGCTCGCATCAGCGATGATACCGATCTTCTCCACGTCGATCGCCATTTGCTGCACGATCTCGGCGGCGCGCGCGGTCTGCTCGATCTCAAGAGTCGCAGCCTTTCCGTCCACAATCCCGAGCTGACTTTTGCGACGCCAGATCACGCGATTTCCACAGCGCATGGACGTGCCGGCACCAGCAAGACCGGTCAGGAACTGCTGGAAGGGCTGCGGGTCGAAACATCCGCCAACGGCATCGCGATGTTCGATATCGATGAGCCCGGCCAGGGTATCGTCCACGTCATCGGCCCGGAATTGGGCCTCAGCCTGCCCGGTTGCTTGATCGTTTGTGGCGATAGCCACACCTGTACGCATGGTGGGCTCGGCGCGCTCGCCTTCGGAATAGGGTCGAGCGAGTTGACGCATGTGCTGGCGACGCAGGCTTTGATTCAGCGCCGCCCCAAGACGATGCGGGTAAAATTCGAAGGGCGTCTGTCGCTTGGCGTTACGCCCAAGGATCTCATCCTGGCCCTGATCGGTCATATCGGGGCCGCCGGCGGCACCGGTTATGCGGTAGAATATGCGGGCAGCGCGATCCGCGACATGGGAATTGAAGGGCGGTTGACGATTTGCAATCTTTCGATCGAGCTCGGTGCCAAGATGGGCATGGTTGCCCCGGACGAGACCACGTTCGATTATATTCGCGGCCGGCGTTACGCGCCGGAAGGCAAGATGTGGGATCGCGCCGTGGCCGCGTGGCGACAGCTTCCAAGCGATCCGAACGCCGAGTTCGACCGCGAGGTCGTTATCGATGTCGCCAAGATCATCCCGCAGATCACGTGGGGCATCAGCCCGGAGCATGTCGTCAGCGTCGATGGCCATGTGCCAAACCCGGCGCAAATCGCCGACCCCGCGCGCCGATCCGCGATCGAAACCGCGATCGAGTATATGGGCCTCGAACCCGGCGCGCCGATCCTCGGTACGCCGGTCGATTGGGTTTTCATTGGATCGTGCACCAATAGCCGGATGAGCGATCTGCGCGCGGCTGCCATCGCGCGCGGCCGCAAGGTCGCGCCCGGCGTGCGCGCCTGGGTGGTGCCGGGTTCGGAAACCGTCAAACGGGAAGCGGTGGCCGAAGGGTTGGACAAGCTTTTTGTCGATGCCGGTTTTGAATGGCGCGAGCCTGGCTGTTCGATGTGCTTGGCCGCCAATGGTGAGACGGTCGCTCCCGGGCAGCGCTCGGTATCGACCTCCAATCGCAATTTCATCGGCCGCCAGGGCCCGCGTGCCCGCACGCATTTGGCAAGCCCGGCAATGGCGGCTGCCGCGGCGATCTCGGGGGCCATTGCCGATGTGCGGACGATGGAGCGATAGATGCCACAGCCTTTCACCAGATTGAATGCCATCGCCGCGCCGATCATGCGGAGCAATATCGATACCGATGTCATTATTCGCATCGAGCGTTTGGTGGGCACTTCCATTCGCGGCACCCTCGCCAAATGGGCGTTCGGTTCGCTGCGCTATCGACCCGATGGATCGGAAAACCCCGAATTCATTCTTAACCGCGAGCCGTATCGGCAGGCGGAGATCCTGATCACGGGGCCGAATTTCGGCTGTGGGTCTTCGCGCGAAGGTGCGGTGTGGTCTTTGCAGGAAATGGGCATCCGCGCCATCGTCGGATCGGGTTTCGGCGACATCTTCTTTGCCAATTGTTTTCAGAACGGCATCCTGCCCATCGTAGTCGATAAGGAAATTGTCGATAGCCTTGCCGCCGAGGTCGAACACACGCAAGGCGCAGGCCGCATCAGCATCGACCTGGAAGCGCAGACGATTACCTCGACCTCCGGCAAGCAGCACCGCTTCGAGATCGATCCGCGCCGTCGCGCCGGGTTGTTGCAAGGCCTCGACGAGGTCGCCTTGACGCTGCAACGCGACACCGAGATTCGAAAATTTCAGGCCGCCGATCGAACCGAGCGGCCCTGGATCCATTTTGCAAGGAATCCTGCATGAGCGCGTCAACCAACATGATCAAGGTCGCGGTGGTGGGCGGCGAGGGCATCGGTCCGGAAGTGACCGCCCAATCGCGGCGGGTTCTCGACTGGTTTACCGCCAGGCGTGGCGTACCGATGGTGTTGCGCGAGGCGCAATATGGACTCATCCCTTACCTTTCGACCGGAAAGGTACTGCCTGACGATACCGCGGAGGCGATGGAGGAGGCCGACGCCATTCTGTGGGGCGCGACCGGTGGGCCCGAAACGAAAGAAGTACCGGCGGAGGCGCGCAAGGCGGGCGGTTTATTATCCCTGCGCAGCAAATACGATCTTTACGCCAATTTGCGGCCTATTCGCGCCAATCCGGCCCTGTCAGAGTCCGCGCCGCTGAAAGCTCGCGTGTTGAAGGGTGTCGATTTTGTCATCATCCGCGAACTCACCAGCGGTATTTATTTCGGCGAGCCGCGTGGAATCGAGACGCTTTCCGACGGCCAGCGCCGCGGCTTCAATACCGAGCAATATACCACAAGCCAAATTCGCCGCGTGGCGCGCGCGGCCTTCGAGCTGGCGCGCACCCGGCGGGGGAAAGTCTGTTCGGTCGATAAGGCCAATGTGTTGGAGACAAGCGTGGTGTGGCGCGAGGAAGTCACGGCGTTGCATACGGAAGAATTCTCCGACGTCGAACTCACGCATCTCTACGTCGATAACGCGGCGATGCAGATCGTGCGGGAGCCGTCGCAATTCGACGTCATGGTGACCGGCAATATTTTCGGCGACATTCTTTCCGATTGCGCGGCGATGGCATCGGGTTCGCTCGGGATGCTGCCCTCCGCTTCGTTCGGCCCGGTCGATCGGTACGGCCGCCGCAAGGCGCTTTATGAGCCGGTTCACGGCAGCGCGCCCGATATCGCGGGCAAAGGCATCGCCAATCCGCTGGGTTCGATTCTCAGTGTCGTCATGCTGCTGCGCATGACGCTCGACCGGCCGGACGATGCGGATCTGCTCGAAAAAGCCGTCGATATGGCGCTCGCGGATGGCGCGAGAACGGCCGATATTGCCGAGCCCGGCGCACGAAAGCTTTCGACCCAAGAGATGGGCGATGCGGTGTTGAGCGCGCTCGATAAGGTCACCCATGGCATCAAGGAGAAAGCGTGATGGCCATGTTGAACCGGCGTTCTACGCTATCGGTCATTGTGGCCGGCGGCGCCTATCTGACGGTAGGCGGAACGCGGGCTGAAGGCAAAAGCGGACGCGCGGTTTATCCGGTCGCGGTGCCGCTTTATCAATCGCAATTCGTAGCGGACCGGGTTGGCTATTTCAAGGACGCAGGCCTTGACTGCAAGGTCGTCCAGGGCGGGAGCGGCGTCAAGACGCGCGAGATCATCGCCTCCTCGCAAGGGGATGTCGGCATCGGCGATGTCACCCACCCGATGCAACTCTCCAATCACGGGCGCGCGGGGCGGATTCTGATGCCGATCGATACCCGCAGCAGCGCGGTGATGTTCATCATCCGCAAAGATCTCTGGGACCAGGGCATCACGACGCTGGAGAAACTGACTGAATGGAAGCGTCCCGATGGCCGTAAAGCCATCGTCTCGGTATCGTCGCTCGGTGGCACCAACCATGTCTGGTCGTCTTATTACATGGAGACGATGGGGCTTGCCGAGAAGGTCACATGGATCGGAACCGGCAACGTCGATACCATGCTGGGCTCTTTGAAGAGCAAGCAGGTCGATGTTCTCATAAGTTCGCTCTCGCTCCTGAATGAATCGATGGATCAGGGCTGGGGCACGCTGCTGTTCGACGGGACGGACGAGGCGATTTGGAACAAATATGTCGGTGGCAAGGTTCCGGTCACCGGGCATTTCACGGTGCAATCGACCATCGACAAAGACCCGCCGAAGATGCAGGCCTATGTCATCGCGTTATGGCGCGCGGCGCAGTGGATCAAGGCCCATTCACCCGAAGAAATCTATGATGCGATCGAACCCTATGTCGGCAGTACGTCGCGCGGCGCCAATATTATGGAGATCGTGGCATTGAAAAAAGTCGCTGACTATGAAGGCATGATCGACGCGGCGAGTTTCGGGCGCGGCGAAAAAGTGTGGTTTCGCGAAATGACCGGCATCAAACCGCTGGCGATGGCCGAGGTCGTCAATGTGGACTTCATAGACGCGGCCCGAACGGCGTATCCGGGCTGAGGACGATATCCAAGTTCGCGGTTTTCCAAAAATTCGAAAGGTCACAGCTACGCCATGCCGCTCGATCGATCGCCAGATGTGAATCGGATCGATGTCAGGGAGTTGAGAAAAACGTTTCAGCTCGCGGGCAATGCGATCGAGGCGGTGCGCGGCGTCTCCTTCAGCGTCCGGCGTGGCGAGTTCGTCGCGCTTCTGGGGCCGTCGGGTTCGGGCAAGAGCACAGTCCTCAACATGATCGCGACCTTGATCAGGCCCTCCAGTGGGAAAATCCTGATCGATGGGATGCCCGTCGTTCCCGGCCAAGCGACGCCCAACGTCGGTTATGTGTTCCAGCGCGACACTTTGTTTCCCTGGCGAACATTGGCGGACAATATCGGCTACGGCCTGCAACTGGCGGGCGTTGGCGAGGCTGAACGGAAAGAGCGCGTTGCCGCCTGTGTCGCACAAGCGGGTTTGAATGGATTCGAACAAGCCTATCCATCTGCGCTGTCCGGCGGCATGCGCCAGCGGGCCGCGCTGATGCGGACGCTGGTCGTCGAACCACAGACTCTGTTGATGGATGAGCCATTCGGCGCGCTCGATACCCACACCAAAATCGACATGCATGAAGTCCTGCTTCGCATCTGGGAGCGCGAGCAGCAGACGGTTTTGTTCGTGACGCACGATCTTGGTGAAGCCTTGACGCTCGCCGATCGCATCATTTTGTTTTCGGCGCGGCCAGGCATGATCAAAGACATCTTTGAAGTGGATTTCCCGCGACCGCGCGATGCGGTCAAGGTGAGGGAGACGCCGCGCTACGCAGAGCTTTTCCAGCACATCTGGCATTCGTTGGGGGAAGAATTCGTCAAGGGGCGGCAAAGATGAGGATGACTCGTTGGTCCCTCAATACGTTGACGTGGCAGGCGTTGATCTGCATCACGGTATTGTCGATCTGGCAATGGGGTTACCAGTTCCGCGCCAGCGTCCCCTGGCTGGTGCCCGATTTGCTGGACCCCTATTTCGTTTCGCGGCCGTCCGAAATTTTCGAACATTTTTTGATTCTGAGCTGTCTGAAATCTAAGCTCGGTATTTTCAACGGATGGTTTAACGGCGAGTTCGCCAAATGCATGGCGCGCAGCGAAAATAATCTCTGGGTCGCAACCGCCATCACGCTTAAGAATACCTTCTTCGGTTTTGTCACCGGCGTGACATCGGGTTTTGCCTCGGGGCTTATTTTAGGACGGTCCGATCGTCTGAGCGCGATCTTTCAACCCTTCATCACGGCGGTCAATTCGATTCCGAGAATTGCACTGGCGCCGATCATCGTGCTGGCCTTCGGTATCGGCGACACCTCCAAGGTCGTGACCTCATGGATCGTGGTCGTCTTCCTGGTTTTCTTCAACACGTTCGAGGGAGCGCGCTCGATCGACGAAGGTTTTATTAATGCCGCGCGGCTCCTCGGGGCCAGCGAGTGGCAGATCACCCGCACGGTGGTGATCCCCTCCACCATGGCTTGGGTGTTTGCCTCGCTGTCGCCCGCGATTTCCTTTGCGCTGATAGGTGTCATCGTCGGTGAATTCATCGGCGCCGAGAAGGGTATCGGCCGTTTGATTATCGAATCGGAGGCGCGCGGCGAGGCGTCCGGGATGATGGTCGCGGTGATAATATTGATGCTGGTGGGGGTCGTGCTTTCCGCCGCAATCCGGCGGATACAAGCCTATTTGTTGCGTTGGCAGCAACACAATATGGCTGAATAGGCGCTTGTCTATTTGGCCGCGGATGGTATGAGCGAGCCATTCGCGATCGGGTAAAAGGAGAGTTTTCGATGAGCATCAAAGTCTACGGGTTCTGGCGGTCGATTGCGTCTTTTCGGGTTCGAGTCGCACTGAGGCTAAAGGCGCTGCCATTCGAAGAAACTTCCGTCGATATTCTCCAGGGCGAACAGTTCAAACCCGGCTATGACGCCGTCAACCCCGAGCATGTGGTGCCGACCTTCGTCCATGACGGCACCTCGTTGTTTCAGTCGATGGCGATCATGGAATATCTCGACGACATCAAGCCGAGGCCGCGGCTGTTACCCGAAGATGCCAAGGAGCGCGCCTATGCGCGTTCGCTGGCGTTGATGACGATCGCCGACGCCCATCCGCTGACCGTGCCGCGCGTGCGCAAGCACTTAGCGAAGACATTCGGCGCCGACGCCAAGGCGATCGAAGACTGGGGTACGCATTGGACGAGCGAGGGGCTTGCGACCTATGAACGGCTGCTGGCGCGCCGTGCGCCCGCACCGTTTGCGCTCGGTGCCGAGGTCGGTCTTGCCGATATTTGCATCGCCGGCCAAGTGGTCGGCGCGCAATATCTTAAGATCGGGCTCGATGTCTTCCCGCTGGTCAAGGCGCTTGCGGATCGTTGTTTCAAGATGCCGGAATTTGCGAGCTCGCATCCGTTCGAGCAGCCGGACTACAAGACATCCGGCGCGTCTCATTAAGCGCGCCGTCCGGCTGGATCAAATGATCCTCAGACATCTAAAGCGCGATGAGATTTGGTTGAATCGTCATCGCGCTTTAATTCTTTGTTTGCGCATGATCTTTTCGGAAAACCGCTTCACACTTTTCCGGATCATGCTCTAGAGCGAAATCCGAACGGATTGAATCGATAGGGATTCCCATCGGGCTCGAATTTTGATTCATGTTGTCCGCTGGACGAGGAGGCCAGCGGAGATGGCGAAATCCTTGTCGGAAGATCTGCGTGAGCGGCTGCTTATGG
>DATGJS010000356.1:0-8082 GCA_035295025.1 Bradyrhizobium sp. | reverse complement strand
TACGGGCGTAACGTCGATCGCGCCGCAAAGGCGCGCGCCCGCGTCGGCTTTGTGATTCTGGCTTTTGTCGCGGTCTATGCCGTGATCGGCGGCCGGCTGGTGATGTTTGCGACCGGCACCGACAGCCACAGCGCGCGCCGTGGCCCCGGTCAGGACGCGATCGCAACCGCGCGGCCGGACATCGTCGATCGCAACGGCGAAATTCTCGCCACCGACGTCAAGGCGCCGAGTCTGTTCGGCGAGCCGCGCCGCATCATCGACAAGGACGAGGCGATCGAACTTCTGACCGCGACCTTGCCCGATCTCGATACCGCCGAAGTGCGCGAGCGCCTGTCCGGCCGCAAAGGCTTCGTCTGGCTCAAGCGTGAAATCACACCGCAACAGCAGCAGGACATCCATCGTCTCGGGATTCCCGGCATCGGCTTTTTGCGCGAGAGCAAGCGGGTTTATCCGACCGGCAACGAGGTCGCGCATCTGATAGGCCTCGTTAATATCGACAATCAAGGCATCGCCGGAATGGAAAAATGGCTCGACACCAACGAGCTGTCGGAATTGCACAAAGCCGGTTTCGCCTTGGATCGGGTGCAGCCGCCGGTCGAATTGTCGGTCGATTTGCGGGTCGAGCATGCGCTGCGCGACGAATTGCTCAAGGCCAAGGAAAAATACCGCGCCAAGGCGGTCTCGGGCCTCGTCTCCAATGTCAGGACCGGCGAGATCGTGGCGATGGTGTCGGTGCCGGATTTCGATCCCAACAGCCCGAAAGAGGCGCACGATCCCGACCGCATCAATCGTCTGACCACGGGCGTCTATGAAATGGGTTCGACCTTCAAGGCTTTCACGCTCGCCATGGCGCTCGATTCCGGCAAATACGACCTCAATTCGTTGTGGGATGCGCGCGGACCGCTGCATTACGGCAAATTCGCGATTCACGACGACGAGCCGAAGGGCCGATTCCTCAATATGCGCGAGGTCTTCACTTTTTCTTCCAATGTCGGCGCGGCGCGGATCGCGCTGTCGCAAGGCGTCGAGGCCCACAAGGCCTTCCTGCGCAAGCTTGGCCAGCTCGAACGGCTGCGGACCGAATTGCCGGAAAGCGCCTCGCCATTGGTGCCGAAACATTGGGCCGAATTGAACACGGTGACGATTGCCTTCGGTCACGGCATCGCGGTGGCGCCTTTGCAGGCCGTGATGGGGATCGATGCGCTGGTCAATGGCGGCTATCTCATTCCGCCGACCTTCCTCAAGCGCAGCGAGGAAGAGGCGATGGAGGTCGCCAAGCGCGTGATCAAGCCGGAGACCTCGGAGAAAATGCGCTTCCTGATGCGGCTCAACGCCGAAATCGGCACGGCGCGCAAGGCCGACGTGAAGGGCTATTATATCGGCGGCAAGACCGGCACCGCCGAAAAAGTCGTCAACGGCCGCTACGCCAAAAAACGCGTGCTCACCGCCTTTACCGCGATCCTGCCCGCCGACAATCCCCGCTATCAGCTTCTGGTCATGCTGGACGAGCCGCAATCGTTGAAGGAAACGTTCGGTTTCATCACATCGGGCTGGAACGCGGTGCCGACCGGCGGCAATGTGATCGCCCGCATCGCGCCGCTTCTGGGAATCGCGCCGCGCTTCGACCTGCCGCCGTCCGAGCGCCTTATTCTTGCGGCATCGAAGACAAGCCAGTAAAGGCGTGGCTCTGATTGGCCCGGTCGGCGCAACGCGCGGCGAACGACGAATACCAAACCGGGATATTGGAAACTCGATGAAGCTTCGCGACTTCCTCGGCAATGACGCCACGATCCTCCCGCAGGCGGAAGCCGGCGCGGTCGAGGTAAGGGGGCTCGCCTCGGACAGCCGCGCCGTCAAGCCGGGCGATCTGTTTTTCGCGTTGGCGGGCACCAAGACCGATGGCGCGCGATTCATCGCGGATGCTATTTTGGCCGGCGCGATCGCGGTTGTGGGCGACCATGTGCCGGAGGGCGGCTGCGCCGTGCCGTTTGTCGCGACGCCCCATCCGCGCCGCGCGCTGGCATTGGCGGCCGCGAAATTTTATCCGCGCCAACCCGCGATCATCGCGGCCGTCACCGGCACCAGCGGCAAGACCTCGGTGGCCGCCTTTACACGCCAGATTTGGCAGCGGCTCGGGCATGAGGCCGCGAGCATCGGCACCATCGGTCTGGTTTCGGAAAAGCGCACCGTCTACGGCTCGTTGACGACGCCCGACCCGATCGCGCTGCATCGCCAGCTCGACGAGATCGCGCGAGAGGGCGTCACCCATCTCGCCTTCGAGGCCTCCTCGCACGGGCTCGATCAATACCGGCTCGACGGCGTGCGCGTGAAGGCGGGCGCCTTCACCAATCTGTCGCGCGACCACATGGATTATCATCCAGATGTCGCGCATTATTTAGCCGCCAAGCTTCGGCTGTTCCGCGATCTCATCGCCGATGGCGGCGCGGCCGTGATCTCGGCCGATCATGATTGTTCGCGCGAGGCGATCGAAGCCGCGCGCGCGCGCTCACTGCATTTGATCACGGTCGGCTGTCGCGGCGACGGGGCGAGGGAAGGGATCGGCCTCACAGCAAGCCACATCGATGGCTTTGCCCAACGGCTTGAGCTCACGCATCGCGGGCGCATTTATGGCGTTCACCTGCCGCTGGTCGGCGAATTCCAGATCGAGAACGCGCTTGTCGCCGCGGGACTGGCGATCGGCACCGGCGGCGATGCCGATGCCGTGTTCGCCGCGCTCGAACATCTCGAAGGCGCCAAGGGACGGCTGGAGCGGGTTGGCGAAGTTCACGGCGCGCCGATCTTCGTCGATTACGCCCATAAGCCCGATGCGCTGGCGAAAGCGTTGCAGGCGCTGCGGCCTTATGTGAAGCGCAGACTGATCGTGGTGTTCGGCGCCGGTGGTGACCGCGACGCTGGCAAGCGGCCTTTGATGGGGGCGATCGCGACGGCAAACGCCGATGAGGTCATTATCACCGACGACAATCCGCGCGGCGAAAATCCCGCCACCATTCGCGCCGCGATTTTGGCCGCCGCGAAAGGCGCAAAAGACATCGGCGACCGTGCGGAAGCGATCGGCGGTGCGATTGCGGAATTGGCGGCGGGCGATGTGCTTCTGATCGCCGGCAAGGGCCACGAAACCGGACAGATTATCGGCGATCGCGTGGTGCCGTTCAGCGATCACGACGCGGTGGCGCGGGCCTTGGCGCAGAGGGTGGCATGAGCGCGAAACCGTTATGGACGCCAAAATCGATGGCGGCGGCGATGCGCGCCGAGGTCAATGGCGCGTTGCCGGAAGCCGTCACCGGCCTTTCCATCGACAGCCGCACGCTCAAAGCCGGTGAAGCCTATTTCGCGATTCGTGGCGCGGTCCATGACGGACACGATTTCGTCGCGAATGCTTTGCAGGCGGGCGCGGCGTTGGCCGTGGTGGAAAAAGCCCAGCGCGAGAAATTCGCAAACGATGCGCCTCTATTGGTGGTGGATGATGGGCTCGGCGCGCTCGTCGATCTGGCGCGCGCCGCGCGCGCGCGGCTGGAGGCGCGGGTGATCGCGGTGACGGGGTCGGTCGGCAAGACCTCGACCAAGGAAGCGCTGCTTCATGTGCTCTCGGCCCAGGGGCCAACCCATGCCTCGGTAGCATCCTTCAACAATCATTGGGGCGTGCCGTTGTCCTTGGCGCGCTGCCCGGCGGATGCGCGGTTTGCGATCTTCGAAATCGGCATGAATCACGCGGGCGAGATCGAACCGCTTGTCAAAATGGTACGGCCGCATCTGGCGGTGGTCACGACCGTCGAGCCGGTGCATCTGGAATTCTTTTCCGGCATCGAGGCGATTGCGGATGCGAAGGCGGAAATTTTCGAAGGCGTGGCGGCGGATGGCGCGGTGGTGCTCAACCGCGATAATTCGCAATTCGCAAGGCTGGCCGATCGCGCAAAGGCGCTCGGCATTTCGCGCATCGTTTCCTTCGGCGTGGATGGAGGCGCCGATGCGCGGCTGATCGATTTGTCGCTGCATGCGACCTGCTCGGCCGTGCATGCCGATATTCTCGGCCATGAAGTCACCTACAAGCTCGGCATGCCCGGACGTCACATGGCGATGAATTCGCTGGCGGTGCTGGCGGCGGCCTCGCTCGCCGGCGCCGATCTCGCGCTGGCCGCATTGTCGCTGTCGCAGATTGAACCAGTGGCCGGCCGCGGCGTCCGTCACGCGCTGGTGGTGCCCGGCGGCGAGGTTACACTGATCGATGAAAGCTATAATGCCAATCCGGCTTCGATGGCGGCCGCGCTGAGCGTGCTCGGCCAGGCGGCGGTCGGTCCGCGCGGCAGGCGGATCGCGGTGCTCGGCGATATGTTGGAGTTGGGTGCGTCCGGCGCCGCGTTGCATCGCGGCCTGAATGACGTGGTCAAGGCCAACCAGATCGATCTCGTGTTTTGTTGTGGTCCGCTGATGCGTCATCTGTGGGACGCTCTTTCCACCGGCAAGCGGGGCGGCTATGCCGATAGCGCGGCCGGTCTCGAATCCGAGGTGCTCGCCGCCCTTCGCGCCGGTGACGCCATCATGGTCAAGGGCTCGCTCGGCTCGAAGATGAAGACCATTGTCAACGCGCTCGAAAGGCGTTTTCCCGGCAGGGCCGCGCGCGACGAAGCCGCGGAATCGGAGCTCTAGATGTTTTACTGGCTGATCGATCTCTCCAATACCGTTCCTGGCCTGGCCTCGTTGCACAGCATCCTGAACGTGTTCCGCTACATCACCTTTCGCACCGGCGGCGCGATGGTGACCGGCGCGCTGTTTGTATTTCTGTTCGGCCCCTGGATCATCGATCATTTGCGGCTGCGCCAGGGCAAGGGGCAGCCGATTCGCACAGATGGCCCGCAATCGCATCTGATGACCAAGAAGGGCACCCCCACGATGGGCGGCTTGATGATCCTTTCGGGTCTTGTGGTCTCAACCGTGCTGTGGGCCAATCCGCTCAACCCCTATGTCTGGATCGTGCTGGCGGTGACGCTCGGCTTCGGCTTTGTCGGTTTTTATGATGATTATCTGAAAGTGACCAAGCAGAGCCATAATGGGTTTGCCGGCCGCATCCGGCTTCTGCTCGAGGCGATGATCGCGCTTGTCGCGTGCTACGCGCTGGTGCGACTCGGGCGCGAGCCGTTCTCGACCTCGCTCGTGATTCCCTTCTTCAAGGACGTGGCCTTGAATTTCGGCTGGTTCTTCGCGGTGTTTGGCGCCTTCATCATTGTCGGCGCCGGCAACGCGGTCAATCTGACCGACGGCCTCGATGGGCTTGCCATCGTGCCTGTCATGATCGCGGCCGCAAGTTTCGGCATGATCTCTTATCTCGCCGGCAACGCCGTATTCTCGGAATATTTGCAGATCAATTACGTGCCCGGCACCGGCGAGCTCGCCGTCCTTTGCGGCGCGGTGCTCGGCGCCGGTCTCGGTTTTCTGTGGTTCAACGCGCCGCCGGCCTCAATCTTCATGGGAGACACGGGATCGCTGGCGCTCGGCGGCATGCTCGGCTCGATCGCGGTGGCGGTCAAGCACGAGATCGTGCTCGCGGTGATCGGTGGTCTGTTCGTGCTGGAAGCGGTCTCGGTGATTGTGCAGGTGACCTCGTTCAAGCTGACCGGAAAGCGCATCTTCAAGATGGCGCCGATCCATCACCATTTCGAACAACTCGGCTGGACCGAGCCGCAGATCGTGATCCGTTTCTGGATCATCTCGGTGATGCTGGCGCTCGCCGGTCTCTCGACGCTGAAGCTGCGGTGACCGCTTGATCCCCGCCACCTCCTTTGCCGGCAAGACGGTCGCGGTGTTCGGTCTCGGCGGATCGGGGTTGGCAAGTTGTCATGCCCTGAAAGCCGGTGGCGCCGAGGTGATCGCGGGTGACGATGGCGCCGACAGACTGGCGGAAGCCGCGAGCGCGGGATTTGTCACCGCCGATCTGCGCAACGTTTCCTGGTCGCAATTTTCCGCGCTCGTGCTCACGCCGGGCGCGCCCCTCACCCATCCCGCCCCGCATTGGAGCGTGCTTGCGGCGCGCCAGGCCGGCGTCGAGGTGATCGGCGACATCGAATTGTTCTGCCGCGAAAGACAACGTCATGCGCCGGATGCGCCCTTTGTCGCCATCACCGGCACTAACGGCAAATCCACCACCACCGCGCTGATCGCGCATTTGATGCGCGTTGCCGGTTACGACGCCCAGATGGGCGGCAATATCGGCACCCCCATCCTGGCGCTGGAGCCGCCGCGCAAAGACCGCGTTCATGTGATCGAGATGTCGTCCTATCAGATCGATCTCACCCCATCTCTCGATCCGAGAGTCGGCATTCTCATCAATGTCAGCGAAGACCATATCGATCGCCACGGCACGCTTGAACATTACGCCGCGGTGAAGGAGCGCCTCGTTGCCGGCGTTCAGGTGGACGGCAGCGCGATCATTGGCGTCGATGACATCTGGTGCAGCGCCGCCGCCGAGCGGATCGCGCGGGCGGGTAAATGCGTGGTGCGCATCTCGGTGAAACATCCGCTTCCCGACGGTCTCTTTGTCGATCATGAAACGATCTGGCGCGCCTCAGGCGAAGTGCACGACAAGGTGGCGGAAATTGGCGGCGTCGGATCGCTGCGCGGTTTGCACAACGCGCAGAACGCGGCCTGTGCCGCGGCATGCGCCTTGGCGCTTGGCGTGGATCGCGACGTCTTACAAAAAGGCTTACGCAGTTTTCCAGGGCTGGCGCATCGGATGGAGCAGGTCGGCCGTCGCGGCCATGTGCTGTTCATCAATGATTCCAAAGGCACCAATGCGGACGCGGCCGCGCACGCGCTGTCGTCTTTTGCCGATATTTTCTGGATCGCGGGCGGTAAGCCCAAGGCCGGCGGCATCACGGGCCTTGCCGAATATTTTCCCCGCATCCGCAAAGCCTATTTGATCGGCGAGGCGGCGGCCGCATTCGCCGAAACACTGGGCGCGCGCGTGCCGCACGAGATTTCCAAGACGCTGGATGTGGCGGTCGCGCACGCGGCACGCGAGGCGGAAGCCTCACGCCTTTCCGAAGCCGTGGTGCTGCTGTCGCCGGCCTGCGCGTCGTTCGACCAATACCGTAATTTCGAAATTCGCGGGCACGCCTTCCGCGACCTGGTGCAGGCATTGCCGGGCGTCAAGCCCGTGGTGTGAGCAGGTCTGGTGTCCCGGACGCGTTGCGGCATGGAATGCCGCCACGCAGAGCCGGGACCCGCCTTAAATTGCGTAGAGTGGGCCCCCGATCAGCAGCGCATCGTTATCGCGCCGCGCCCGGGGCACGAGGATGGCGCACCATCTCAAAACATCTCGATTCCCTTAACCCCTTGGCAACCATCCTGGGCGACCAATGGACGGCCTTTGACATCTTTGGGAACGGTCCATGCTCTCCCGCGAACAGCGCAATCCTCTAAGCGAGTGGTGGTGGACGGTCGACCGGCTTCAATTGGCGGCGATCCTTGCGCTGATTTTGGGCGGCGTCATCCTGTCGCTGGCGGCAAGCCCGCAAGTGGCAAGTAGGATCGGGCTCGACCCCTTTCATTTCTTCAACCGCCATGTGCTGTTTCTGCTGCCCTCCTTCATCGTATTGATCGGCGTGTCGTTCCTCTCGCCGACGCAGATTCGCCGCACTGCGCTGATCGTGTTTGGGTTAAGCGTCGCGCTCATCGTGCTGACGCTTTTGTTCGGGCCTGAAGTCAAGGGTTCGCGGCGCTGGATCACGCTGATCGGGGTGAATATTCAGGCCTCCGAATCCGCAAAGCCCGCTTTCGTGGTGCTGGCCGCGTGGCTGTTCGCGGAATCGACGAAGCGGCCGGAAATGCCCGCGACATCGATGGCGCTGATGCTTCTTCTGATGTTGGTTTCGCTTTTGGTGATGGAGCCAGATTTCGGCCAAACCATGCTGATCCTGATGGTGTGGGGCGCGCTGTTCTTCATCGCCGGCATGCGCATGATCTGGGTGGCCGGCTTGGCGGGCGCGGCGGGCGCGGGCCTGTTCGGCGCTTATTTGCTGGTGCCGCATGTGGCTGGGCGCATCAAGCGCTTTATCAATCCGGCCTCCG
>DATGJS010000355.1:0-4314 GCA_035295025.1 Bradyrhizobium sp. | reverse complement strand
CTCGGCAGCCGCCACCGCCTGGCGAACCGCCTGTTCGCATTCGACGGGATCGACGACCGCGCCCGCCTTGACGCCCTTGGAGCGGATTTGGCTATAGCCGATCAGTTCGGCGGCATGGCTGCGGCCGCCCAAAGCTCCGTTCGGCGGGCACGGCTTGAGCCGCGCGATCATGCAGGCGATCTTGCTGGTGCCGACATCGAGCGAGGCGACGAGCGCGGTGCGCTTGGGCATCGGGCGCGTCTTCGGCGTCTGGCTGCGATCAAATCCGCTCATGCGTCGCCGACCTTCTTCTTCGGCTCCTTTTTCTTGAGCGATTCCTCGCGCGCCTTGGCCGCGTCTTCCGATAATTGCACGATCAGCCGGTCCGGCAGCCGCAAATCCACCGCGACGATGTCGCGGGAAAACAAATGGTCTTCCTTGTCGAGCGCGCTTAAGGCGGCGAGCGCGTTGCCGACGCCGTTTTCCGGCAGGCGAATGTCGAGGCCGTCATCGAGCCTGAGATTCCAGCGCCGTTCCCCGACGAAGATCGCAGCCTTCGTCACGGAATCGACCTGCGGATAACGCGACAGCAGCGCCAGAAATTCCTTGGCGTGGGTTTCGGCACCTTTGCCTACGACCAGCGGCAGCGTCAAAAAACGGTCGACATTGGAATCGAGCACCATGCCATCATCGGAGATCACCGACAGATGGCCCTCGCGCTGCCACAGCGCAAAAGCCTTGCGCTCGACAATGTCGATGCGCAGCTCGCCGGGATAAAGCTTCAGCACGGTGGCGTCGGCGATCCAGGGATTGGCCTTCAGCCTTTCGCGCACCAAGGCGGCATCGAGAAACAACAGCGAGGAGCGGCCATTGACGCCGCCGATCGCAAGCACCTTGTCCTGAGAAAGCTGGTTGCGGCCGGTGACGGCGACTGAAGTGATGCGGAAACCGGCCGAATTCGCCAAACCATTGCGCGTATCGCTGAAGGCGGCCATGAGCCGTTCCAGATGGCCGCCTTTGACGGCGCCGAGGCCGGCGCTGAGGGCCAGCAACAGCAAGGTGGCGATGATGCCGGCACGGCGCGGCAAGCGTTCCAGGGTTAAGATCAGGCGGGACGGCCGTTTGCCGCGGCGCGCGTAAGCGGGCGAGCGGGAGGATGGCCGCGCGCACAAAGCCGCGGCCGCGTCGAAAGCAGCTTGCTTCAGATCAAATTGGGGCCTCGGCGATCGCGGCGACCGGGCGAGGCGTCCTCCATTATCCATTCCACAAGCTCGTCAACTTTTGTGCCCGCAAATATTGCGGGACCGGCGCGCATGATGGCGCGGCCTTGCCGGGCTTTGAATGTCGGACCTCAAAGCAGAGAGATCGCCATCCTCAATGCGCGCTGAAAACGAAAAACCCGTCAAGCAGCCCACGTCCCAGCAGCCGAGCCGCACCTCCGCCACCGCCGTTAACCTTCGGACTTCCTGGTAAACAAAGGGTAAATTTAACCGGAGCGGAGCGCGTTTTGGCGTGTTCCGAGAAGGCTTTGTCCGGTAACGTTAGGATTTCGGTAATAGTTGCGGTTCTCACCCCAACCAAAGAGCGCGGGGCCGTTACCGACCCACCCCCGCGCGTTTTTCCGCGATCACGATCTGGTCCCTCAGAAAATCGGCAAAATCGATTCCCCGCGCCTTCAGCGCCTTCGGATAAAGCGAAGCCTTGGTGAGGCCGGGAAGCGTGTTGGTCTCAAGATAGATCGGCCCCTCTTTGGCGACGATGAAATCGGTGCGGGAATAGCCGGTGCAGGACAGCGCGCGGTGGGCGCGCAGCGCGAGTTCCATGATCGCCGCGCTGATGTCGGGTTGAAAACGGCCGGGACAGATTTCTTGCGTCGATTTGAGCAGATATTTCGCGGTGTAGTCGAAGCCGCCCTCGGCCGGCACGATCTCGATTGGCGGCAGAGAAAAGACCGCGCCGTTCGACTGTTCCAGCACGCCGCAGGTGGCCTCGATGCCCATGATACAGGGTTCGATCAGATATTCTTCGGACTTCGCGGCGTTTCGCACCGCCACGATATCCTGCTTCGAATTGACGAAAATCAGGCCATAGCTCGACCCGTCCCGCGCCGGCTTGGCGATCAATCGACCATATCGCGCCAAAGCGCCCTCAATCCCGTCGAGCGCAATCTCTACCGGCGCGTTGACGCCCGCAATCGCGGCAAAACGTTTCGCCGCCATTTTGTCGAAGGCCAGATGCGAGGCGGCCGAGCCGGAGCCGGTAAAGGCCAGATTTCGCATTTCGCACATCGCCTGCAATTCGCCATTCTCGGCGCGGCCGCCATGCAGACCGAGCACCAGCACGCGGCCTTCCGTCTTGGCACGGTCGAGCGTCGCTTCGAGCGCAATGCCGGGCGTAGCGGGCGCGAACTCATCTTCAAAGGGCCGCGCATGAGCGAGCAATTGTTGGGAGGCAACCTCATGCACGGTGTCGGCGATCGACCAGAACCAAAGATCGGCTTCGGGCAGTGCTGCGTGAAGAGCTTGCGCGGTCGCCACCGACACCAATCGCTCCTTGTTGCTGCCGCCGAAAAGAATGGTGGTGCGCATGATCTTTTACCCGCCGTCTCTACCCGCGTCATTCCGGGACATCACGAAGCGATGGGCCCGTAATCCATACTCCCGATTGTGGTTATGGATTCCGGGCTCGCAGCTCACGCTGCGCCCTGGAATGACAACTATCGGGCATCCCAACCCGCTTGATTTCCCAGTGTAGCTCGATTCCCGAATTTTCCTTCACCCGCGCGCGAACCGTCTCCCCGAGGGTTTCGATATCGTGCCCGGTGGCCGCGCCCGTATTGATCAGGAAATTGCAGTGCAATTCCGACACCTGGGCGCCGCCGAGCCGCAAACCCCGGCAGCCTGCGGCATCGATCAGTTTCCAGGCGCTTTGGCCGGGCGGATTCTGAAAGGTCGAGCCGCCGGTTTTTTCGCGGATCGGCTGGGCCGCCTCGCGATGGGCCTGCACTTCGTTCATCCGCGCGCGGATCGCTTTGGGCTCGGCGATCTGTCCGCGAAAACGCGCGGAAGTGAAAATGATGGAGGGATCGACGCCAGAGTTGCGATAGTCGAATTTCATCTCGGCATGGGTGAACAGGTGTTTGTTGCCGCCGCGGTCGATGCCGGAAGCCTCAATCAGCACATCCTTGGTCTCGGTTCCGTTGGCGCCGGCATTCATGCGCAGCGCGCCGCCGATGGTGCCGGGAATCCCGAAGAAAAATTCAAGCCCGCTGATCCCGGCATTTGCCGCGACTTCCGCCACGCGCTTGTCGAGCGCGGCAGCCCCGGCCGTCACTACATCGCCTTGCGCGCTCGCCTCGCCGAAACCGCGCGGGCCAAGGCGAATGACCACGCCGGGCAGGCCGCCATCGCGCACGATCAAATTGGAGCCCACGCCGATCACGTAAACGGAAAATTCTCTCGGCAGGTTGGCAAGAAAATAAGCAAGATCGCCCTCATCGGCCGGTGTGAACAATATTTGCGCCGGCCCGCCGACGCGAAACCAAGTGAGTTCGGCGAGCGATTGATTGACGAGCAACCGTCCGCGCAATCGCGGCATCGCGGCTTTGAGATCGGGCGTGAGGTCGGGGAAGGTCACACTCACCCCAAAGCCTTCAATTCGCCCGGCAACGCATAGGCCCATTGCGTGATGTTGCCAGCGCCAAGACAGACGACGAGATCGCCCTTGCCCGCGATGCCTTTGACGATGCCGGCCAAGGCGGCGGAATCAGGCAGCGGAATCACCTCGCGATGGCCATGCGCGCGCAAGCCCAGCACAAAATGATCGCGATCGATACCTTCGATCGGCGGCTCGCCGGCGGGATAGATTTCGGCCACGATCACCGTATCGGCATCGTTGAAGCAAGTGCAAAACTCCTCAAACAGCGATTGCAGACGGGTAAAACGATGCGGCTGCACCACCGCGATGATCTTGCCGTTGGCGGATTCGCGCGCCGCTTTGAGCACGGCTGCGATTTCGACCGGGTGGTGGCCGTAATCATCGATGATGGTGACCCCTTTCCATTCTCCGGTCTTGGTGAAGCGCCGCTTCACGCCGCCGAAACCCGCCAAGGCTTCGCGGATCGTTTTGTCGGAAATGCCGAGCGTATGGGCGACCGCGATCGCCGCCGTCGCATTGAGCGCGTTATGCCGCCCTGGCATTGGCAGACGGATATTCTTGATCTCGTGGGTGGCGCCGGTTTTGCGGTCGCGGAAGGCCACGGTGAAAGCCGAGCCGCCGCCCGTCGGCGCAAGATCGACGAGCCGCGCGTCGGCCTGGGGGTTTTCGCCATAGGTC
>DATGJS010000354.1:0-2184 GCA_035295025.1 Bradyrhizobium sp. | reverse complement strand
TGATCACTGCGGCCGAGGGCTGGCATCCCGGGGTGGTGGGTATTGTCGCCGCGCGGCTGAAGGAAAAGTTCGGCCGCCCGGCATTTGCCATCGCGCTCGAACCGGGCGGAATGGGCACCGGGTCAGGGCGATCGATTCCGGGCGTCGATATCGGGCGTACCGTGCGCCGCGCGGTGGCCGAAGGCTTGCTGGTCAAAGGCGGCGGTCACGCCATGGCAGCGGGTGTCACGCTCCGCCGGGACGCGCTCGCGGCGTTCCGGGCGTTTTTTGAATCGACGCTCGCCGCCGATGTTGAGACGGCGCGGCGCGCCAATGGACTGCTCATCGACGGCGCATTGAGCGCGGCGGGCGCCAGTTTCGAACTCGTTGCGCTTCTTGAACGCGCCGGCCCGTTCGGCTCAGGCAATCCCGAGCCGATGATCGCGTTGCCCGCGCATACCATTGCTTACGCCGAGGAGGTGGGCCAGGCGCACATCCGCGTGCGGCTCAAATCGGGCGACGGAGCCGGCGTCAGCGCGATCGCGTTCCGCGCAGCCGGCCAAAAGCTCGGCGCGGCGCTGCTGGCGGACCGCGGCCGGCGGGTGCATGTCGCGGGTTCGTTCACGCTCGATCGCTACCAGGGCGAAGAACGCGTGCAATTCCGCATCGCCGACGTCGCACCGGCAGAGCCGCTTTCGGCACGCTGAAACGGCGACGCGTCGCGCCGCGCGCAGCGCGGAAAGCCGACCGATGCAGCAAGCGGAGGGTTATTTCAGTTGGGTGGAGATCGACCCGAAGGTGGTGTTGAGCTTGGTGCCGATGCCCTTGACCGCCGTAATGATGGTGATGGAGATGCCCGCGGCGATCAGGCCATATTCAATAGCCGTCGCGGCGTTTTCATCCTTAAGAAATTTATAAATGAGCCGCACGCCATTCCTCCCGCTTAGCCATCAAATTGCGCGCATTTTGTGCAGTAAAGTTTTGCAAATAGTTAGCACAGACGCTGAAAACGGCCCCCAAAAGGCTTCGCGAATACCTGGGGGTTTTTACCTATAAGAAGCGCAACGCTCGCTCCGAGCCTAGGCGCCGCGCTCGATTTTGATGGCAATGCGCACGAGTTCGGCGAGGTTGCGCGCGCCGATCCGTTCCATCACCCAGGCGCGGTGGTTCTCCACCGTTTTGGCGCTGATTTCGAGCCGGCGGGCGATTTCCTTGCTGGACAACCCGTTGGCGGCAAGCTCCATGACCTGCCGCTGCCGCGCTGAAAGCCCGCCGAATTTTTTGCGCAGTTCTTCGATGTCCGCGTCGTCGCGCGTCTGCTTGCGGCTATATTCCAGCGACGTTCGTATGCTTTCGAGCAGATGGGTTTCGTCGAAAGGCTTTTCGATGAAATCGAATGCACCCGCCTTCATGGCTTTTACCGCCATGTCGACATCGCCATGGCCGGTGATGAGGATGATCGGCAAGTGCACGCCGCGAGCGGACACGCGTTCGAGAAGCTCAAGCCCGGACAAGCCCCGCATCCGCACGTCGGAGACAACGCAGTCGAAAAGAGCGGCGCCATCGAGCGCCGTCAGAAAGTCTTCGGCGGAAGAAAAACCCTCGGTGTTCAGATTCTGCCGCGACAGATACAGGCGCAGTGAATCGAGCACGGCGGCGTCATCGTCGATCAAAGCGATCCGGGCGGGGTCACTCATTTGAATTGTCCGCGATGGGCAGCGTGAAGTTGACCGCCGCGCCGCGTAACGCCTGGCCCAGCCAGATACGGCCGCCATGCGCCTCGACGATGGTCTTGCACAGCACCAGGCCGAAGCCGAGGCCTTCGGCCTTGGTGGTCGAGAAAGGAAGAAACTGATTTTCAGAAACATCCGGTGGGAAGCCGGGGCCATTGTCGGCGACGCGGATCTGCACGGAATCCTCGCCGGCAGCAGTCGCTTCGATCAAAATCTTTCCGCCGCTGATGGAAGCCGCCTTGAAGGCGTCAATCGAGTTGCGGATGAGGTTGAGCAACGTTTGCTCGATTTGCAAAGGATCGACCACCACCGCCGGAAGCCGGGTCGCGACGGCGAGGCGGACCCGGGCGTTGACCTGATCGAGTTCAGGCTCGCAGAGCGCCAGCGCCTCCCGAATGAGCCGATCGACGCTGCATGCCAGGCGATGGCCGCGATCGAGTGAAAGCAGCGACCGCAAGCTTCGCACCACCTG
>DATGJS010000353.1:0-4309 GCA_035295025.1 Bradyrhizobium sp. | reverse complement strand
AATTGCGCCAATATGCGTGCGGATAGCGGTCAGTCCGTCGGTAAGATGATGTAACATCGTCGGCTCCAGGTTGAGTGGGTTTAAAGCAACCTCAGTCTGGCCTCAGACTCGGTCGCTATCCACTCCCCATGGAATCTTCGCGGAGCCTGTCATCGAGCGCAGAATGACGGTTACAGCCATGCAGAATGACGGTTACAGCCATTTCGTATAGATTTGCACAGGAAACCCTGCTGACAATTGTCATTCCCGACGCTATATCACCCCCGCCCGGCACGTCCGGGCTTTTGGCGTTTGAGGAAAAACGAAAAATGACCGGGACGACACGATCGAGCGGGGGTCTCGATGATCGCCGCAAGCGGCTCTTGTTTCGCTGCTGGCATCGCGGTACCCGCGAGATGGACCTCATCCTCGGCCGGTTTGCCGATGCGGAAATCACGGGCCTCACCGACGATGAGGTGACCCAGTTCGAAAAGCTGATCGACGTTCCCGATCCCGATCTTTATGCGGCGCTGACCGCGGGCGCCCCGCTGCCGCCGCATGACGGCCATCCGCTGTTTAATCGCATCAAAACGTTTCGCCCGGGGTCGAGCCGCGAATGAAGCCACCAAGCCAATCGCCCGCGCAATTGCTCGCGCCCGGCCGCGCGCTGACCTTCGCCAATGTCGCCGAAGGCGCCGAGGGCCTGATCGTCTCGGATCTGGCGCGCTCAGTTGCCGCGCGCCCAAAACCATCAGCCGTCAGCCTGGCGGTCGTATGCCGCGACGGTCCACGGATGCAGCAATTGGCCCGGGCGCTCGAATTCTTCGCGCCCGATCTGTCCGTGCTGCAATTCTCGGCCTGGGACTGCCAACCCTATGACCGGGTGTCACCCCATGGCGGAGTCCTCGCCCAGCGCATGACGACGCTGGCGCGATTGTCCCGCCTTACCGGCAGCGACAAGCCGATGATCGTGCTGACGACCGTCAACGCGATCGTGCAACGGGTGCCGGCGCGTGAAACCGTCGCGGCACAGGCTTTGTCGGTTGCGCCCGGCCATGTCGTGCCGATGGATTCCATCGTCGCTTGGCTCGAACATAATGGTTATGGCCGTTCCTCGACCGTGCGGGAGAGCGGCGAATATGCCGTGCGCGGCGGTATCCTCGATCTTTTCCCGGCGGGGCTCGATTTGCCGGTGCGGCTCGATTTCTTTGGCGACAGCCTGGAATCGATCCGCAGCTTCGATGCCGAGACCCAGCGAACGGCGCTCGACATGCGCTCGCTCGATCTCGTTCCGATCTCGGAATTCCAACTGACCACCGAGACGATCAAACGGTTTCGGATGGGTTATGTCGCAGCCTTCGGCGCGCCTGAACGCGACGACCAGCTTTACGAAGCGGTCAGCGAGGGGCGCCGTCATCCCGGCATGGAACATTGGTTGCCTCTGTTTCACGACGGTATGGGGACATTGTTCGATTATCTCGGCCATGCGCCGATCGCGATCGAACCGCAGAGCGAAGATGCCGCGCGCGAGCGCCTTACTCAAATCGCCGATTATTACGACGCCCGGCGCGAGGCACTGGATCACCCAGGCGGGGGGGCGATCTACAAGCCGTTGCCGCCGGAGCGGCTCTATTTGTCGGAAGGGGAATGGAACAAGCGGCTCCAAGAAGCCGCGCTGGCGCGGCTGACGCCGTTCGCATTCCCCGAAGGCAGCACTGACACGATCGATGCCGGCGCGCGGCAGGGACGTAATTTCGCACCGGAACGCAACGACAGCGCGGTCAATGTCTTTGAAGCGGTCGTCTCCCACGTCCAGGCCTTGCAGGCCGCCCGCAAGAAAGTGGTGATCGCGCTGTGGAGCGAGGGTTCGCGCGACCGCATGGAAAGCATGTTGCGGGATCACAAGCTCCTCAACCTGACGAGCGTCAATGCGTGGCGCACGGTGCAGGCGACGCCCCGCAACCAAACCATGCTCGCTGTGGTCGGAATGGAATCCGGCTTTGAGACCGACGAGGTCGCCGTCATCAGCGAGCAGGACATTCTGGGCGATCGTCTGGTGCGGCCGCGCAAGGCCAGCCGCAAGCTCGATAATTTCATTTCCGAAGTCACGAGCCTTGCCGCGGGCGATCTCGTAGTTCATGTCGAGCACGGGATTGGACGCTTCGTCGGCTTGCAAACGCTTGAAGTGGCCGGTGCACCGCATGACTGTCTCGAACTGCGTTATGCCGCCGAGACGAAGCTGTTTCTGCCGGTCGAGAACATCGAATTGCTGTCGCGTTACGGTTCGGACAGCGCCAATGTCGAGCTTGATCGGTTGGGCGGCAGCGGCTGGCAGACCCGCAAGGCCAAGCTCAAGAGCCGCATCCGCGAGATCGCGGGGGAATTGATCAAGATCGCCGCCGAGCGGCATTTGCACGAAGCGCCAAAACTGCCGGTGCAGCCGCATGCCTATGATGAATTCTGCGCGCGGTTTCCCTATGAGGAAACCGAGGACCAGCTCACAGCCATCAACGCCACACTGAAAGACCTCGAAACCGGCCGTCCCATGGACCGGCTGATTTGCGGCGATGTCGGCTTCGGCAAAACCGAAGTGGCGCTGCGTGCGGCGTTTGCGACCGCGCTTGAAGGCAAACAAGTCGCCGTGGTCGTGCCGACCACGCTCCTGGCACGCCAGCATGCCAAGACCTTCACCGAGCGCTTTCGCGGGTTTCCGGTCCATGTCGCGCAGGCTTCGCGTCTGATTGCGCCGAAGGAACTGACGCAGGTCAAAAAGGGCCTGACGGACGGCGGGATCGACATCGTGATCGGCACCCACGCGCTGCTCGGCAAATCGATTAGATTTAAGGATCTTGGGCTTTTGATCGTCGATGAGGAGCAGCATTTCGGCGTCAGCCACAAGGAGCGGTTGAAGCAGTTGCGCGCCGAAGTGCACGTGCTCACCTTGAGCGCGACGCCGATCCCGCGCACGTTGCAATTGGCGCTGACGGGCGTGCGCGAATTGTCCATCATTGCCTCACCCCCGGTCGATCGGCTTGCCGTGCGCACTTTCGTCGCGCCGCACGATCCCCTGATGATCCGCGAGGCGCTGCTGCGCGAACGCTACCGGGGTGGGCAGGCTTTTTACGTCGTGCCGCGGATCGAGGACCTCGCAAGTGTCAAGGATTTCCTCGATAAGCACGTGCCGGAGATGAAGGTCGCGGTCGCACATGGTCAGATGGCCCCGACCGTGATCGAAGACATCATGTCGGCCTTCTATGACGGCAAATACGATATCCTCCTGTCCACGACCATCATCGAATCCGGCCTCGATATTCCGAACGCCAATACCTTGATCGTCCATCGCGCCGACATGTTCGGCTTGGCGCAGCTCTATCAGTTGCGCGGCCGGGTGGGACGCTCGAAATTGCGCGCCTATGCGCTGTTCACATTGCCCGCGCAGCAGAAAATCACCGCGCCGGCCGAGCGGCGGCTCAAGGTGCTGCAATCGCTGGAAACGCTGGGCGCCGGCTTCCAGCTTGCCTCGCACGATCTCGATATCAGAGGCGCCGGCAATTTGCTCGGCGAAGAGCAATCCGGTCACATCAAAGAGGTCGGTTTCGAGCTTTATCAATCGATGCTGGAAGAGGCGATCGTCAACCTCAAAGCGGGTGTGGTCGAGCCCGCCGCCGACCGCTGGTCGCCGCAAATCACGATCGGCATGCCGGTGTTGATTCCGGAGGATTACGTCGCCGACCTCTCGGTGCGGCTATCGCTGTATCGCCGGCTCGCCGATCTCGAAACTGATGAGGAAATCGACAATTTCGCCGCCGAACTGCGCGATCGTTTCGGCGTGCTGCCGGACGAGGTTCGCTATCTCTTTAAAGTCGCGGCGATCAAGAATTACTGCCGCAGGGCCAATGTCGAGAAGGTCGATGCCGGGCAAAAGGGCGCGGTCATGACTTTCCGCGACAACAAGTTCGCCCAACCCGACCGCTTGGTCTTCTTTATCCGTCAGCACGGACAGGCCGCGCGGGTGCGGCCGGACATGAAGGTGGTCTTTTTTCAGGAATGGGCGACGGCCGAAGAGCGCCTGTTGGGCACCACCGAAATCCTGCGCCAGCTCGCCAATTTAGCTGAGGATCGTAAAGCGGCTTAGCCGTCATTGCGAGCAAAGCGAAGCAATCCATGGAGCCGCAAGTCAAAGATGGATTGCTTCGTCGCGAGCGCTCCTCGCAATGACGGTCTTGGCTTAAGACGCCGCGCGGTGGCGGTCTTCATAGAGGCGCGCGAGCAGGGATTGGGCCGTATCGGAAGGTTGCAGCATTGCAAAGCTCACATCCGGCTCGCTTCG
>DATGJS010000352.1:0-2547 GCA_035295025.1 Bradyrhizobium sp. | reverse complement strand
CTCAATCCGCCCAGCGAGGTGCGGGAGTCTGCGGAAGTTGGGTTACCATCGCGTCTTGCCATCCATCTGCCCCTCTCGCAAAAAGAGTGAAGGGGCATTCCGTAACATCGGCGGTCCCGGCAACCATCTGTCTTCTTTTAGCCACCTCCCGCCCGCCGCTCCCTCTCCCCCGCCTCTATCAACGCCGCAATCCTCTGCGCGTCCGCCGGCGTCGCCGGATTATAAACCACCAGCGTGAGATCCAATCGCCCATCCACCGCGAAGGCCGAATATTCGAAGGCCAGCGAACCGATAATCGGATGTCTTATGCGCTTGACGGCTTCGCCATGGGTTTGGATGTCGTTGTCGCGCCACATCGCTTTGAATTCGGGGCTGAGGCGGCAGAGTTCGTCGACGAGCGGCTCGACTTCCGACGCGGCGCCCGCGCGCGCTGCGTCGACCCGGAATGCGCCGACGACGAAGCGCGCGACGCTTTCCCAATCATATTGCGCGGCGCGGGCGCGCGGGTCGAGGAACATGAAGCGCAGCACGTTGCGCTCTCGCGGCGGCAGCGAGCCATAGTCGATCAGCATCACACTCGCCGCGCGGTTCCAGGCGACGACGTCCCATATCGCGGTCCTGATCAATGCAGGGCTCGGCTCCAGCGCGTCGAGCACCCGTTGCAGCCGAGGCGTGACGCCCTCGTTCTTCTGGTACCGCGCCTCGGGCGGGCGGCCGAGGCCGATAAGGAAGAGATGTTCGCGCTCGACATCGGTCAGCATGAGCGCGCGGGCGATCCGGTCGAGTACATCGGCGGAAGGCGCGCCGCCGCGCCCCTGCTCGAGCCAGGTGTACCAAGTCGCGCTGATATTGGCGCGCTGCGCCACTTCCTCGCGGCGCAAGCCTGGCGTGCGGCGCCGCTCCGGGGGAAAGCCGAAGGAGGCCGGATCGAGCCTGGCGCGGCGGTCCTTCAGATAGGTCCCGAGCGGGTTCTCGTTGGTGACGGTCGCGCTCATCCTGTTAGCTATTATACCCCGATAATCTCACTACTTTACCAGAATAGATCAGCCGCCCATATTTGTCTTCAGCAAAAACTGGAGACTTGCTTATGCGTGTATTCGTCACCGGCGCGACGGGATTTATCGGCTCAGCCGTCGTCAAGGAATTGATCGCCGCCGGCCATCAAGCGATCGGCCTTTGCCGCTCCGAGGACAAGGCCGCGGCTTTGGCCGCTACCGGCGCCGAGGTCCATCGCGGATCGCTCGAGGACGCCGACAGCCTCAAGGCGGCGGCCGCGCGAGCCGATGGCGTCATTCACCTGGCCTTCAACCATGACTTTTCGAAATTCGTCCAAAACTGCGAGGACGATCGCCGTGTGATCAAGGCGCTCAGCGAGACTCTCGCCGGCTCCGACCGCCCGCTGATCGTGACGTCGGGGACCGCGCTCGCCAATACCGCGCCCGGCCAGCCCGCCAAGGAAGATAATGCGATCATCGGTACCGAAATACATCCGCGAGCGGCCTCCGAGCAGGTGGCCGCCGCCGCGGCGGCGGAAGGGGTCAATGTGTCGGTGGTACGACTGCCGCAGGTACATGACACGGCCAAACAGGGCTTTGTTACGCCGGTCATCGCGATGTATCGCGAAAAGGGCGTCTGCGCTTACATCGGCGACGGACGCAACCGCTGGCCGGCCGCTTATGTTCTCGACGTCGCGCGCCTCTATCGGTTGGCGATCGAAAAGGCCGAGCCGAACGCCAAATACCATGCGGCCGCCGAGGAAGGCGTGCCGATGCGCGATATTGCGGAAGCCATTGGGGGACGCCTGCAACTGCCGGTCAAGTCGATCGCTCCGGACGAGGCGCCGGCGTTTTTCGGTTGGCTCGCAAGGTTCGCCGGCCTCGACATGCCCGCTTCCAGCGCCCAAACGCGGAAAAAGCTGGGATGGGAGCCGAAGGGGCCTGGATTGATCGCCGATCTCGAACGGCTTCAAGTCTCCGGCTGAAGCCGGTAAGCTCTCACTTTGGCCGGCGTACCGCTCTCACCTTCCGGCTGTTTCCACCGCCGCAAAAGAACCGATCGCCGCCGTCCGACTCGAGCCCCGATACGGCGATCCCTTCCGGCATTTCGATCCGCTCCAGCATTTCTCCGGTTTGCGGATCGATGCGCCTGAGATCGCTCGCCTCTTCCTCCCAAGTGCCGTGCCAGAGTTCGCCATCGACCCAGGTGACGCCGGTCACGAAACGGTTGGATTGGATGGTGCGCAGAACTTTGCCGGTCTCGGGATCGATCTGATGGATTTTCCGCGCCCGATACTCGCCGACCCAGAGCGTACCTTCGGCCCAGGCGAGACCTGAATCGCCGCCATTGCCCGGCGCCGGGATGGAAGCGAGCACGCGCCCGCTTTTCGGGTCGATTTTCTGGATACGGTCGTCGGCGATCTGGAAGAGATGCGCGCCGTCATAGGCTGTACCGGCATGGCTCGACGCATCGAGCGTGCGCTGCCTGGCGCCGCTTTGAGGATCGAAGGCGTTGAGCTGATCGCCGGACGCGAACCAGACATGTTCGCCG
>DATGJS010000351.1:0-8857 GCA_035295025.1 Bradyrhizobium sp. | reverse complement strand
GAGCGGCCTTCCGTCGTCGCGGAAGCGATTGGTAATCGGATAGCGGCGATCGCGGCCGAAATTCTTTCGCGTCACCTTGACGCCGGGCGCCGCCTGTCTGCGCTTATATTCGGCGATATTGAGCAGACGGTCGATCCGCGTCACCACCTCGCGATCGAAACCCGCCGCGATGATCCTCGCCAAAGGCTCCTCGCGCTCGACCAGCCGTTCCAAAATGGCGTCGAGCATGTCGTAAGGCGGCAACGAATCCTGGTCGGTCTGGTTTTCGCGCAGCTCCGCGGTCGGCGGCCGCGTAATGATGTCGGGCGGAATGACTTCGCCGGAAGGACCGAGCGCGCCGTCCGGCTTCCAGGAATTACGCAAGCGCGACAGGCGAAACACTTCGGTCTTGTAAATGTCCTTGATCGGATTGAAGCCGCCATTCATGTCGCCGTAAAGCGTGGCATAGCCGACCGACATTTCGGATTTGTTGCCGGTCGTGACCACCATCGCGCCGGTCTTGTTGGAAATCGCCATCAGAAGCGTGCCGCGGGTGCGGGCTTGCAGGTTTTCTTCCGTGATGTCGCGCGCCAGGCCCGCGAATGTATCGGACAGGATTTCCTCAAAGCCGTTGACCGCTTTTGCGATCGGCAGCACCTCGTAACGAATGCCGAGATGCTTGGCGAGTTTGGCGGCATCGTCGAGCGACACCTGCGCGGTGAAACGAAACGGCAGCATGACGCCGCGGACGCGTTTGGCGCCGAGCGCATCGACCGCGATCGCCGCGCAGAGCGCCGAGTCGATACCGCCGGAAATGCCGAGCAACACGCCGGGAAATCCGTTCTTGCCGACATAATCCCGCAAACCCAGCACGCAAGCCGCATAATCGGCTTGGTCCGCCTCAAGTGCGGGCACCGTCGGCCCGCGACAGCGCCAGCCGCTTGGGTCCCTGATCCATCGCAGCGTCGTGATGCTTTCCTCGAAGGAGGGCAATTGCGCCGCCACCGACAAATCGGCGTTGAGCGCAAAGGACGCGCCGTCGAAAACCAATTCATCCTGTCCGCCGATCTGGTTGAGATAGACGAGCGGCAATCCACTCTCGGTGACGCGCGCGACCGAGATCGACAAGCGAAGGTCGCTCTTGCCGCGCGCATAGGGCGAGCCGTTCGGCACCACGAGAATTTCCGCGCCGGTCTCCGCGAGGCATTCGACGACATTCTCGTAGTCCTCGGACTCCTCAAGCCAAGTGTCTTCGCAAATTGGCACCCCCACCCGCACGCCGCGAATGGGCATCGGGCCCGGCGCGGGCCCGCGGGCGAACACGCGCTTTTCGTCGAAGACACCGTAATTCGGCAGATTGACCTTGTATCTGATCGCGGCGATCCGGCCCTGGTCGAGCAGCGCGCAGGCATTGTAGAGCTTGCCACCATCGACCCAGGGCGTGCCGATCAAAACCGCAGGGCCCCCGTCGGCGGTGTCGCGCGCGAGTTCCTCGACCGCGGTCCGGCAGGCCGACTGAAACGCCGGCTTCAACACCAAATCTTCCGGCGGATAACCGGCGATGAACAATTCGGGCAGCAGGAGCAGATCGGCGTCATCGGCATGCGCCTTCGCGCGGGCGGCACGCGCTTTGGCGGCATTGCCCGCAATATCGCCCACGGTCGGATTCAACTGGGCCAGCGTGATCGAAAACCGGTCGGCGCGTTCGGTCATGGGCGGATCGTGCCTTGTGGCCGCACAAACTGCAATTGCATGGTTAGATCGCGCCCATTTAGATCGCGCCCATGCGTTCGGCGATCGAAAACAACCAAAACAGGCCCGCGGTGACGAGCGCCACGCCGACCGCGGCCGAACCCATGTCCTTGACCCGCCCGATTTGCGGATCGTGGTCGGTGGTGAGGCGGTCGGCGAGTTTTTCGATCGCCGTGTTGAGTAATTCGACGACGAGAACCATGACGACGGCCACTACCAATTCGATGCGGCGCATCGCGGTTGCGCCGATCACCCATGCCAGCGGCAAGGAAAGCGCGAGCGCGAAAAGCTCCTCGCGCACGGCCTGCTCGGAGCGAATCGCAAAGGCGAGCCCGTTACGCGTGTTGATCGTGGCCCGCCAAAGCCGCAGCAACGCTCAAAGCCCCGACACGGCCGGCATCGGATTGGCCTTGCCGGCGCGTTCTTGTTTCAAGAGTTCGGCGACCAGGAAAGCCATGTCGATCGACTGTTCGGCGTTGAGGCGCGGATCGCACACCGTGTGATAGCGGTCGTTGAGATCCTCATCGGTGATGGCGCGCGCGCCGCCGATGCATTCGGTGACATCCTGCCCGGTCATTTCCAGATGCACGCCGCCGGCATGGGTGCCTTCCGCGGCATGGATCGAGAAAAACGATTTGACCTCGGCCAGAATGCGGTCGAACGGTCGGGTCTTGTAACCCGTGGTCGAGGTGATGGTGTTGCCGTGCATCGGATCGCATGACCACACCACCACGCGCCCTTCGCGCTTCACCGCCCGGATCAGGCCCGGCAAAATTTCGCCTATCTTGTCCGAACCAAAGCGGTTGATCAGCGTCAAGCGTCCGGGTTCGTTGTCCGGATTCAACACGTCGATCAGTTTCAACAGCTCATCCGGCTTCAATGACGGGCCGCATTTCAAGCCGATCGGATTCTTGATGCCGCGGAAATATTCGACATGGGCGTGATCGAGCTGGCGCGTGCGGTCGCCGATCCAGATCATGTGGCCTGATGTCGCGTACCAATCGCCGGTCGTGGAATCGACGCGGGTGAAGGCCTGTTCGTAACCCAAAAGCAGAGCTTCGTGGCTGGTATAAAAATCGGTGGCGCGCAATTCCGGATGGCTTTCGAGATCGAGCCCGCACGCGCGCATGAAATTCAGCGCATCCGAAATGCGGTCGGCCAATTCCTTATAGCGCCGCGACTGCGGGGAATCTTTCAGGAAACCCAGCATCCATTGATGGACCGAACCGAGATTGGCAAAGCCGCCGGTGGCAAAGGCGCGCAACAGATTGAGCGTCGCCGCGGACTGCCGATACGCCATCAACTGACGCTGCGGATCGGGGGTGCGCGCCTCTCGCGTGAACGCGATGTCGTTGATGATGTCGCCGCGATAGCTCGGCAATTCCACGCCGTTATTCTTCTCGGTGGGCGAAGAACGCGGCTTGGCGAATTGACCGGCGATGCGGCCGACCTTGACCACCGGCACCGCGCCCGCATAAGTCAACACGACCGCCATTTGCAACAGCACGCGAAAGAAATCGCGGATGTTGTTGGCGCCATGCTCGGCAAAGCTCTCGGCGCAATCGCCGCCCTGCAACAGGAAGGCCTCGCCCGCCGCCACGCGGCCCAGCGCTTTTTTCAGGTTGCGGGCCTCGCCTGCAAACACCAGCGGAGGAAACGTCGCAAGCTGCGCCTCGACTTCCGCCAACGCCTTGGCGTCGGGATATCCAGGCATTTGCTGCACCGGGCGGGTGCGCCAGCTATCGGGTGTCCAGGGTTTGGACATGACGTCAACTCCTTGAGCAAAAACCGCGACTTATCCGGAAAAAGCGCGGAAGGCCGACTTATACACAGGCCGGCCGCCTGCCGCCAGTGCGAGGGCGTGACATCCGCCTTGGCCATATCGAACCACGCTCGAACGACAACCCCTTGCGGGAACAGCCGAATTCGCCTTTGCTGGAGATGGCGCGGGATGAAAGGAAATCGCGGTGTCCGACGCTGCCCGGGACGACGTTTTTATCGACGACATCACCTTTCCCGCGAAGGACGGATATGTGCTGGGCGCGACATTGTTCCTGCCGCGCGGCACCAAACACCGCGCGGTCCTGATCAATTCGGCCACCGCCGTGCCGCGCAAGATTTACCGGAAATTCGCCAGCTATCTCGCTGGACGCGGCTGCGCGGTTCTGACCTATGATTACCGCGGCATCGGCGCTTCCCGGCAACGCGCGGTGGTCGGCTACATCAAGCCGAAATCCCTCGTCGGATTCAAAGCCACGATGGAAGACTGGGCGACGCTCGACATCACCGCCGCCGTGGCCTGGATGCGCGAGCGCTACCACTCTTTGCCGCTCACCTATGTCGGACATTCCTTCGGCGGCCAAACGCTGGGGCTTCTCGACAACAACAACGAAGTGACGCGCGCGCTTCTGATCGCCGCTCAAGCCGGATATTGGAAATTGATGGCCTCGCCCGAGCGTTATCGCGTTTTCGCCTTGCTTAAATTTGTCGGCATGCCCCTCACCCGGCTTCTCGGCTATATGCCCGGCTGGGCCGGGGTGGGCGAGGATTTGCCGAAGGATGTGTTTGAGCAATGGACGCGATGGGTGATGAGCGAACGCTATTTGTTCGACGATGTCACCCTCAACACGCTGTCGAATTTCGCCACATATAAAGGCGCGTTGCGCTCGCTTTGTCTTTCCGACGACCCCTGGGCGACGCGGCCGGCAATCGAGCTTCTCTGTTCCGCTTTCACGGCGACGACGCCGGAAATTCTCACGATCACCCCCGCCGATGTCGGCGCGACGACGATCGGTCATCTCGGATTCTTTCGCGCTGAACACCGCGACACGCTGTGGCGGGGCGCGGCCGAATGGCTGGAGCGGGAGTGATAGATCAGCATTTTCAAACAGGCTCCCGTTTTTGCGAGCGTCAGCGAAGCAATCCAGAATCGTGAAGAGCTGGATTGCTTCAGGGCTGCGCCCCTCGCAATGACGACTTGCATGACACAGCACGGCTGGAGCGGGAGTGAGATCAGCATTTTTCAAACAGGCTTCCGTCATTGCGAGCGAAGCAAAGCAATCCAGAATCGTGAAAAGAGCTGGATTGCTTCGGGGCTACGCCCCTCGCAATGACGACTTGCATGACACAGCTCTACCTTCCCGCGACGGCTTTCCGCCCGAGTGATCCCAAAAACTTATCCTTGCGCCCCGAAAGAGGGCGTGGGGAATGCCAGGTGCCGTTGCACCCGCAGCCTCGCGTGCGAAAGTGAAGAAGCACGCAAGTTCAGTCACCACGAGTCCACCGGAAATCCCGGCATTCCCGCACGCGAATGGTTTTAACGGTTTCCTTCGTGCTCACCCCGGAGACCGGCTTTTTTGTCTCCGTCGCAGGCCACGGTGCGAAAGCATCCTCACCTGCTTGATATCAGCGTCGGGATATCAGGCCCACACGACTTCGCCGTCCGCACGCCGCGCCCTCGTCAGATGCGCATCTTGCGTCCACCGCATCCCTGCCCAACGTTTCGTGACGATTCGCGAAGCGCCCCTCTTGTCCGGGCCGGGACGGCGCGAAGCTCTACGGGTGATTTGCCCGACAACGAAAGGAAAATATTTTTAGGAAACAGGGTGGACAAGATTTTGGAATTCGCCGGTGATTTGCCTGTCAGGCAGTTTACTCCGCCGCGTCACGCACGCGCACTCGACGTCCGCATGGTCAGGAATTTCTTCGGCCGCGGTCGATGCAACCCCAAGGTGACATCGAAATTGGCCTTGATCGTCCCTTCCGCGCGCCGCGACTTACCAACCGACCGCCTCACCATCCTTGCGCGGGTCTGAGCCGGCTCGGTAGAAGCCATGATTGGGTTGGGCGCGTGAGCCGGCTTTGTTCGACGCCGCCGGCATCATGAGAAGCGATTGGAAACCGCCGACGGTCGCGCCATTGATCGAGGTGACGTTGTGCCCCATGGCGGCGAGGTCCTTGCCGACCAGATCATAAAGGTTCGATTCGAGCTCCAGCCTGTTTGCGACCTGCAAATGATGGAAGCGCGCCATGTCCGCCGCCACCTGCATGTTGGCGCCGAGGTCGAATATATCGACCAAGGCTTGCGCGTGGCCCTGCGCCTGCATGTCGCCGCCCATCAAGGTGATCGTCATCAGCGGATTTTTGTCCTTCATCACAAATCCCGCCGCCAGCGTATTGAATGGCCGCTTGTGCGGCTCGATGACGTTCGGGCTCTTCGGGTCGAGCGAAAACAGCGCCCCGCGATTATGCAGAATGAATCCGTAACCCGGCACCGTGATGCCCGAGCCCCAGCCCGCGAAATTGCTGTTGACCCAGGACACCATGTTTCCTTCGTCGTCGGCCGCCGACAGCACGATGGTGTCGCCGTTCGAATCGGCCGTGGATGTCGGTCCGGTTACTGAAGCCCGTTCCGGATCGACCTTGCCGCACAACGATTCCGCATGCGGCTTCGACAGCAACATGCCGATCGGCACTTTTGCGAAATGAGGATCGGCGTTGTAGCGAAACAAATCGGCGTAAGCGAGTTTCTTGGCTTCGACCAGCAAGTGCCAATATTTCGGGCTGCGCGGCCCGAGGCTCGCCAGCGTCGCGCCCTTCGTCCATTGCGGCACGCAGGTTTCGAGAATGTTGAGCATGAGGTTGGCGCCCCAGGCCTGCGAGGGCGGCGGCAATTCGTTGAGCGTATAGCCGTGATAATCGCTCGCCGCGGCTTCGACCCACTCGCCTTTATAGTTGGCGAGGTCTTCCAGCGTCATGCTGCCGCCGAGCGCGCGGGATTTCGCCACGATCGCGCGAGCCACCTCGCCCTTGTAAAAACCGTCACGGCCGTGCTGCTGCAACAGGCGAAACGTCTTGGCGAGCTCGGGATTGCGAAAGATCTGACCGGCGCGAGGTTGCTTGCCGTCGATGTACCAGGTCGCCACCGAGTCCGGATCGAGTGAAGTGCAGCAGGCGCGAAGCGGCAGCGCGTTGGGCAAATGCCAATCATTGGCGATCCGCTGCGAAATCGGAAACCCGCTCTCGGCATAGTCGATGGCCGGCTGCAGAACTTCCTTGAAACTCAACTTGCCGAAGCGTTTGAGAACTTCTTCCCAACCCCAGGCCGCTCCCGGCACGGTGACGGGCAGAATGCCGAACACCGGCATTCCCGATCCCGGTCCCCAGTTGGACGGATCGGCATGGTAACCAAGCGAGCCCAGATGCTCCACCGTCGCGCCCGATGGCGCCATGCCGCTTGCATTCAAGACGTAGAGCTTCTTTTCCTTCGCGATGTAGATGATGGCGAACAGATCGCCGGCAAGTCCGACATTCATCGGCTCGACCAGATTGAGCACCGCCGAGGTCGCGACCGCAGCGTCGATGGCATTGCCGCCTCGCAACATGATTTGCAGTCCCGCCTGCGCGGCAAGCGGCTGACTGGTCGTGACCATCGCGTGAGGCGCCATCACCTCGGCGCGGCTTTGCGCGCGCCAGCCATCCGCCCGATCGCCGCGCACCGCATCGCAGGCGGACGCCTTGATCTCTCCGGCACAGGCCGACAATGGCGGGGTCGCCTGCGCCAGGGCCGAAGACGCAAAACACGCAAACACCGAAATCGCCGTGATCAATGCCGAAACTTTCATTGTCGCCCTGCCTTTATCCATTCGACCGTTCGATCATCGATTTCAGAGCGCGCGCCCCCTACCCCACAGCTTCCCGCACATGCCGCGCGCTCGGCGTGCGCATGGTGACGAGTTCTTCGGCGGCGGTCGGGTGCAGCGCCATGGTCGCATCGAAATCGGCTTTGGTCGCTTTCATCTTCACGGCGATGCCGAGCACCTGCGCCATTTCGGCCGCGCCGTCTCCCACAATATGGCAGCCGACGACGCGATCGGACGTGCCATCCACGATCAGCTTCATCAGCATTTTGGTGTCGCGGCCCGACAGCGTGGACTTCATCGGGCGGAAGGTCGCCTTATAAATATCGACGCGGTCAAACTGCGCGCGCGCCTGACTTTCCGTCAGTCCGACGGTGCCGACCTCCGGCTGGCAAAATACCGCGGTCGCAATATCCGCATGATCGACCCGCGTTTCGCGGCCGCCGAACACCGTGTCGGCAAAGGCGTGTCCCTCGCGGATCGCGACCGGCGTCAGGTTGATGCGGTGGGTCACGTCGCCAACCGCATAGATGTTCGGCGCGGAGGTTTTGGAAAAGCCATCGACCGCGATGCCGCCATTTTCGGGGTTGATGGCGACGCCGGCTTTATCGAGCCCGAGACCTCCGACATTCGGATGCCGGCCGATCGCAAACATCACCTGATCGGAGGCGATGCTTGAGCCGTTCGACAGATGCGAGGTGAATTCTTCGCCGCGTTTGTCGATTTTCGTCACCGTGCAGCCGGTGAGAATCGCAATGCCTTGCTTTTCCATTTCACTTCGGACGTGGGCGCGGACATCCTCGTCGAATCCCCGCAGCACATTGTCGCCGCGATAGACCACCGTCACCTCGGAGCCGAATCCGGCGAAAATGCAGGCGAATTCGAGCGCGATATAGCCGCCGCCTTGAATCAGAATCCGCCGCGGCAGCGAGGGCAGATGAAACGCCTCGTTGGAGGAGATCACGTGTTCGATGCCGGGAATGGCGGCGCCATGGCTCGGCGTGCCCCCGGTGGCGATCAGCACATATTTCGAGCGCACCGTCTCCCCGGTCGAAAGCCGTACCGTATGGGCGTCCTCGAACACCGCGCGGGTCTTGAGCACGCGCGCGCCGGATTTCTCCACATTCGCCGTGTACGCCGCCTCTAACCGCGCGATCTCTTTATCCTTGTTTGCGATCAAGGTCGGCCAATCGAACGTCGCTTGGGGGATGCTCCAGCCGAAGCCGGCCGCGTCCTCGATCTCGTGATGGATGTGCGAGGCATAGACCAGGAGTTTTTTGGGCACGCACCCGCGAATCACGCAGGTGCCGCCCATTCGATATTCCTCCGCGATCATCACCCGCGCGCCGTGACCGGCGGCGATGCGCGCCGCGCGGACGCCGCCCGACCCCCCTCCAATGACGAACAGATCGGTATCGAACTCGGCCATAGCGTTTCCGATTAACCCAGCGGCTTGCCGCGCTTTTTCATCTCATCGCGGAATTGGT
>DATGJS010000350.1:0-10703 GCA_035295025.1 Bradyrhizobium sp. | reverse complement strand
GACAATTTGCCGATCGGCGTTCGCGCCTGTTCCGGCCCGAACAGAAAGTCCTTCATATAGCCGATGACATGTTTCGGCTTGCCGCCGACCATGACATGGTCGCCGCGCCCGCCGGTCAAGGCTTCGGCCAGCGTCGATTTCGGGTCGAGGCTTTCGCGGTGCTGGTCGAGGGTTGCCATCTCGATATTGGCGCCGAGTCGGATCGTGCCCGTATCCGGCGGGTTGGCTCCGGTGAGCATTTCGATCAGCGTCGTTTTGCCCGCGCCATTGGGCCCGACGATACCGACGCGGTCGCCGCGTTGAATGCGAAGTGAAAAGCCATCGACGATTTTTCGTTCGCCATAAAGGCGGCCGATATTTTTGGCTTCGATGACGAGCCTGCCGGATTTTTCAGCCTCGGCCGCGGCGAGGTTGGCGTTGCCCGTGGCGCCGCGATGGTCGCGCCGCTGCTGGCGCAGCGCATGGAGATTGCCAAGGCGTTTGACGTTGCGCTTGCGGCGGCCCGAGACGCCGTAGCGCAGCCAGTGCTCTTCATTGACGATTTTGCGGTCGAGCTTGTGCTGCTCGCGTTCTTCCTCGGCCAGCACCTCATCGCGCCAGGCCTCGAACGAAGCAAAGCCGCGCTCGATCCGCCGGATCCGGCCGCGGTCGAGCCAGGTGGTTGAGCGCGACAAAGTGGAGAGAAAACGACGATCATGGCTGATCATCACAAGCGCGCTGCGGCGGCGATCGAGTTCGCTTTCCAGCCATTCGATGGTGGTGAGATCAAGATGGTTGGTGGGTTCGTCGAGAAGCAAAATATCCGGCGAGGGCGCAAGCACCCGTGCTAGTGCCGCGCGGCGCGCCTCGCCGCCGGAAAGATGCGCGGGATCTTCGTCGCCGTGAAGCCCAAGCTGCTCCAGCACATAGCGCGCGGGATGGCGGTCGTCGCCAGGACCAAGGCCGGCCTCGACATAGGCCAGAGTGGTGGCGTGGTCTCCGAAGTCCGGTTCCTGCGGCAAATAGCGGATGGTCGCGCCGGGCTGGACAAAGCGGCTGCCGTGATCGGGCTCGATGAGGCCCGCGACAATTTTCAGAAGCGTCGATTTGCCGGAGCCGTTGCGCCCGATCAAACAGACGCGCTCGCCCGCCGACACCGACAATTCGACGCTGGCCAAAAGCGGCGTGCCGCCAAACGTCAGCGCGATGTCTTTCAACTGGATCAGCGGCGGCGCCATGGCGGCTCTATTCAACCCTGCTTGGCGGGGCGGACGTCTCGGCCCGGCGGCGCTGGATGCGGCGGATGGTCTGATCGAGCGCAGACAGAAAGGCCGAACGATCGCGCGGGGCGAAGGATTTCGGTCCGCCGGTGACTTCGCCGGAGGAACGCAAATCGGTCATGAGATTGCGCACCGCCAACGTCATCCCGATCGATTGTTCGGTAAACGGCTTGCCGTTCGGCGCGATCACCTCGGCGCCTGCTTTCACACAGCGGCTGGCAAGCGGGATATCGGCCGTAATGACGATGTCGCCGGGGCCGGCGCGTTCCGCAATCCAGTCATCGGCCGCATCCATCGCCGAGCCCGCCGCAATTCGTTCGATCATCGGATCTTGCGGCACCCGAATGAATTGACCGGCGACGACGCTGACCGGCAGCCCATGGCGCGCCGCCACCCGGTAAATCTCGTCTTTCACCGGGCAGGCGTCGGCATCGACATAAAGGCGAGTGGGATTCGAAGGAGCTGTCATCGTTTTACGAGGCGGGTGGTACCCCATTGCGGGCGGAATTGCGAGAAAAACGAGCGCGCGCGGGCCCTTGCCAGGACCCCGCCTTCGCGTACCATCGGAACGAAGATCGATCATCAAGGACGGTGCCATGACGAGCCTCATCGAAATCTACCGCGTCGAGGCCTATAACACCGCCAAGCTTTCAGAAAACAAGATGCATGACGACGCGGTGGCGCGCCGCTTCGGCTTTAGCGGCGGCCTTGTTCCAGGCGTCGATGTCATGGCGTATATGATGCATCTGCCCGTCGCGCGGTGGGGCCGCGCCTTTCTGGAACGCGGCCTGATCGAGGCGCGCCTCGTCAAGCCGGTCTATGACGGCGAAACCACCGATATCAGGGGTGAGGAAAAAGACGGCGTGATTTCGATCGAGGTCGAAAGCCGGGGTGATTTATGTGCGACCGGGACGGCCTCGCTGCCCACGGCTATCCCAGCGCTCTCGATCGCCGATTATCCGGAAGTCGCGCCGGTTGGGAAGCGCAAACCCGTCAGCGTTACGTCATATGAAATCGGCCAATGGCTCGGCTCGATGCCGCGCAGTTGGGCGGGCGAAGCGGCCGATGAATATCTCACCGAGGTGCGTGAACGCGATGCCGTTTACGCGCGCGAGGGGCTCGGTCACCCCGGTTTGTTGCAGCGGGTGATGAACAAGGTGCTGGTCGATAACGCGATCCTCGGCCCCTGGATTCACGTCGGCAGCCGGATGCGGCTTTTGAGCGCCGCGCGCCGCGGCGATGAATTGACCGCGCGCGCGAAAGTCACCGCCAATTACGAGAAGAAGGGCCATCGCTTCGTCGAACTCGATGCGCTGGTCGTCGGCAAGGGCACGGTCCCGCTGGCGCATTGCCAGCATGTGGCGATCTACCAGCCGCGCGAACGCGCGGCGGCGGGGTAAGCCTCTACGCCGCCTTGGCCTTCGCATCTTGAATCGCGCGCCAGACGCGTTCGGGCGTCAGCGGCATGTCGATATGGGTGACGCCGAGCTCAGACAGCGCATCGAGCACCGCGTTGATCAGCGTCGAGAGCGAGCCGGCGCAGCCGGCTTCGCCGCAACCCTTGGTGCCCAAGGGATTGGAGGTCGCCGGCACTGGATGGTCGCCGATTTCCATCAGCGGAATGTCCTCGGCGCGCGGCAGCGCATAGTCCATGAAGGAGCCGGTGATCGGCTGGCCGTCGGCGTCATAGCTCACATGTTCCATGAACACTTGGCCGATGCCTTGCGCGACGCCGCCGTGCAATTGCCCTGCCACCAGCATCGGATTGACGATGGTACCGAAATCATTGACCCCGGTATAGCGGACGATTCCCACCACGCCGGTTTCGGGATCGATCTCCACCTCGGCGACGTGGCGGCCATTGGGGAAGGTCGAAGGCACTGCTTCCGTCGTATGATCGACATCGAGCGAGGACGGCACGCCTTCCGGCATTTTGGCCTCACGCAGGCGCCGGGCGAGCTCCATGATGCCGATCGCGCGGTCGGTGCCGGCGATGGCGAAGCGGCCGCGCGAGAATTCGATGTCGCTTTCGGAAGCTTCCATCAGATGCGCGGCGGCACGCTTGCCCTTTTCGATCACAAGCTTTGAGGCCTCGACGATCGCCGTTCCGCTCGCGGTAATCGAGCGCGAACCGCCGGTGCCGTTGCCGGTATGTACGAGGTCGCTGTCGCCTTGTTCGAGGGTGATGCGCTCAAAGGGAACGCCGAGCTCAGCCGAAAGCACCTGCGCAAACGGCGTCGCGTGGCCCTGGCCGTAATCGAGCGTGCCGGTGATCAGTTTCACCGAGCCATCGGCTTCGAACACGATCTTGCCGAGTTCGACATTGGGCGGCGCGGTGACTTCGAGATAAGAGCCGACCGCGATCCCGCGCAATTTGCCGCGTTTGCGGCTTTCTTTCTTGCGCTTGACGAAATTGGCGTGATCGGAAATTTCAAGCGCCTTGTTGAACACGCCCTGAAAATCGCCGCTGTCATAAACCATGCCGGACGATGCGTTGAACGGAATCTGCGCAGGTCTGATGAAGTTGCGCTTGCGCAAGGTGAGGCGATTGATCCCCATCTCGTCGGCGGCGCGGTCGATCAGGCGTTCCATGAAGTAATTGGCTTCGGGACGTCCGGCGCCGCGATAGGCACCCATCAGCGTGGTGTTGGTCAATACGGTCTTGATATCGACCGTCATAACGGGCGTGCGGTAGACGCTGGAGAGGTTCTTGCCGATATTGAGCGACAGCGGCTGCGGCGCGACCCCGGTGATATAGGCGCCGAGATTGCCGTAACCGGAAACCTTCACCGCCAGGAACTTACCTTCCGCGTCAAGCGCGAGTTCGCAATGAATTTTTTGTGCGCGGCCGTGGCTGTCGGACAAAAAGCTGGTCGAGCGTTCGTCGGTCCATTTCACCGGCCGGCCCAAGGCTTTCGCCGCGTGCAGGATGCAGACATATTCGGGGTAGGCGACATTCTTCATGCCGAACGAGCCGCCGACATTGGCGGTGAGCAGATGCACCTTGTCGTAGGGAACCTTCAGGATGTTCTTGGCGAGATTGATCCGGTTGGCGGCGACGCCCTGGGTTGGCACTTGAATCGTAAAGCGCTCGGTTGATTTGTCATAAGCTGCAAGGCCCGCGCGCGGTTCCATCGCCACCACCGCGACGCGGGTGTTGACGATATCGAGTTTGGTCACATGCGCCGCGCTTTTGAAGGCGGCCTCGACCTTGGCGGCATCGCCGAAATGATAATCGAGCGCCACATTGTTGGGAATGTGATCGTAAAGCTGCGGCGCGCCGGGCTTTGCGGCTTCCTCGGGATCGGTGACGGCAGGCAGCGGATCGATATTGACCTCGATGGCTTCCGCCGCGTCGCGCGCTTGGATCAGCGTTTCGGCCACCACAAAGGCGATGGGATCGCCGACATAGCGCACCTTGTCCGTCATCAGCGCCGTGCGGTTGGTCTGATGCAGCGGCGTGCCATCGCGGCTCTTGAGCGGCAGCGCGCAGGTGAAGGGGCCGTAGCCGGCACTGGCCAGATCAGCTCCGGTCCACACGCCGAGCACGCCCGGCATCGCCTTGGCGGCTTTGGTGTCGATGCCGCGGATCACGCCATGGGCATGGCTGGAACGGACGATCCAGGCATGGGCCTGTCCGGGCAGGTTGAAATCATCGGTATATTTGCCCTTGCCACGGACCAGCGTGTCGTCCTCTTTCCGCCGGACCGGCTGGCCGATCCCGTATTTTTGCACCGCCAGAGCGTTTTCGAAGGAGGAGGAAGACCTGTGATCTTGCATGGAGAATACCTGAAATGGCCGGTTTTTCGGTGGTTTTGGGTTATTACCCCACATAGACCAGCCTCCCGTCGGCCACAATGTCTGATTGGACATGGTCCCATGTGGAGGGTTGTTGCACCGCCTCTACTGGGACTAAAGTTTCGCGCGAAAATGACAAATGTCCGGGGAAAGATATCTGGATGAAGGACGATACGCGGCTTCGCGACGAAATGGCCTCGCTTGGAGGCCCGGCTATATCGGTCGCGGCCAGCGATGTGGGAGAGGCGGGATTGGTGCCGGGTGCCGAGGTTTACGCGGCGCTTGATCTTGGCACCAATAATTGCCGGCTCCTGATTGCGTGCCCGACGCCGGACGGTTTTCGCGTCGTCGACTCGTTTTCGCGGATCATTCGCCTTGGCGAGGGGATTTCGGCCACCGGCTGTATCAGCGAGGCGGCGATCGAACGCGCGATTGCCGCTTTGAGCATCTGCCGCGACAAGATTCGGACACGAAAAGCCCGCCGGCTCCGTCTGATCGCGACCGAAGCCTGTCGCGCCGCCTCGAACGCCGAAGGTTTTCGCAACCGCGTCGCGGCCGAGACCGGCATTGCCCTGGAAGTGATCGACCGCGAAACGGAAGCAGCATTGGCGGCGATCGGATGCTCGCCATTGATCGACCCGCAAGGCCGGGGCGCGATTTTGTTCGATATCGGCGGCGGATCGACCGAACTGGTTCGCATCGAGCGCGATCCGCACCCAAGCGACGGGTTGGCGCGTATCAAGGCCTGGATGTCGATCCCGCTCGGCGTGGTGACGCTCGCCGAGCATTTCGGCGGCCGCGACGTCACGCCGCAATCCTACGCTCGGATGGTGGCGGAGGTCGCGCCCCATGTCGAACCGTTCGCGCGAGAACACGGCGGCGAGCTTGAGGGGATGCATTTGCTCGGTACGTCAGGCACGGTGACCACGATTGCCGGCGTTCATCTCAATTTGCATCGCTATGACCGGCGCCGGGTGGACGGAATTTGGCTTGATGACGCGCAGATCACCTCGACCATCGCCCGCCTGCTTGGCATGAGTTATCAGGAGCGCGCGGCCAATCACTGTATCAGCGTCGAGCGCGCCGATCTGGTGCTGGCGGGCTGCGCCATCCTCGATGCGATCCGTCAAGCGTTTCCGCTGCCGCGGCTGCGCGTCGCCGATCGGGGATTGCGCGAAGGCATGCTGGTGGAAATGATGCGCCAGGACGGCGCGCTGAGCTCACGTTAGAATGTCATTCCGGGGTCTGCGCTTCGCGCATCCCGGAATGACATCAAGCAGGATGGAATGGCCAAAGACACCACCGGGCGGCTGCACGTCACCGTCAAGACCGGCGGCAAGCGCAAGCTGTCTTCCAAGCTCTGGCTGGAACGCCAGCTCAACGACCCCTATGTCCTCAGCGCCAAACGTGACGGCTATCGTTCGCGTGCGGCTTACAAGCTGATCGAAATCGACGACAAATATCATCTGCTCAAAGGTGGCCAGACGGTGGTCGATCTCGGCGCAGCACCCGGCGGCTGGAGCCAGATCGCCGCCAAGCGGGTCGGGATTGCAAGCGGCAAAGGAAGAGTGGTGGCGATCGATCTTCTGGAAATGCCTGAAATTCCCGGCGTCATTTTCGCGCAGCTCGATTTCCTGAGCGGGAATGCGCCGGAACGGTTGCTCGCGATGATGGAAGGACGCGCCGATGTCGTGATGTCGGACATGGCCGCCAACACCACGGGCCACCGCAAGACCGATCAGTTGCGCATGGTGGGGCTGGTCGAGACGGCGGCGGCTTTTGCCGCTGAAGTGTTGAAGCCGGGCGGAACGTTTCTCGCGAAAACCTTTCAAAGCGGCGCCGACGCCGAACTGATGGTTCAGCTCAAGCGCGACTTTTCCAGCGTCCGCCATGTCAAACCCGCCGCGAGCCGGCAGGATTCTTCCGAGCGCTACGTGTTGGCGACGGGGTTTCGGGGCGGGGAGAAAGTGTAGCTGAGTTCGTCATTGCGAGCCAAGAGGTCCGCGCGAAGCGCGGCCCGATGAGAGGCTCCGCGAAACAATTCAGAAAGGAGGAACGACTGGATTGCTTCGTCGCATTCTCGCAATGACGCCCATCTTTGACCGCGTTCCGCCGATGCGGCGCAGCGCAAAGCGAAATCAGGAGCCTTGCCTAAGGGGTTCCGGCGCGGGGCACTAGCAAAATCTACCCCAACCGTTGATCCCGCGCGTTCTGCGTTTCTTCGCTCGCGACCTTCACAGCCGCCTTGACGGCTTCCTTGGCCGCACCTTTGCGGCTCGAAATCTCGACCGCCTTGCGGCCGGAGATTTCGTGCCCGGCATCGTCGGGCATTTGCCAGAAGAACCAGCTTGAAACCGCAGACATTAGGCTCACCACCACGAAGGCCGGCGCGAACAAATCCGCGGTCAATTCGTGCACATGGTGGACCCACATGGTGGTTTCCACCGAGAAGGCCCCGACCGCGACGCCGGCTGAGACCGCCAATTGCTGGTTGACGCTGACAAGGGTGGTAGCGCGGCTCATTTGCGAAGGCTCGACTTCGGCATAGGCGACCGTGTTGATCGAGGTGAATTGCAGCGAGCGGAAGAAGCCGCCGACCACGAGAATGATCATGATCAGAAGCGGCGGGGTTGCGGCCGTAAACAACGCGCAAGCGCCGAGAAAGACCGAGCTGGCGACCGCGTTGATCGTCATCATATTGCGAAAGCCGAAGGTTCGGATGATGCGCGCGGCCAAGGTCTTCATGCCCATGGCGCCGACGGCGGACGCAAAGGTCACAAGACCGGAGCGAAACGGGGAAAGGCCGAACCCAACCTGCATCAACAGCGGCAACAGGAACGGCAGCGCGCCGATGCCGAGCCGAAACAGGAAGCCGCCCAAGATGCTGGCGCGCATGGTCGGCAGGCGAAGCAATCCGAAATCGAGTACCGGCGATCCGGTGCGCCGGGCGTGGATGACATAGAGCGTCATCGAGATCGAGCCGATCGCCACCAGCACACCGACGATTGGCCATGGCAAGAGATTGAGGCCTGCGACCGAGAGACCGAAGGCTATGCCGGCAAGGCCAATGCCGGCGAGCACCATTCCGTAGAGATCGAAAGGTTCGGGATGCTCGCTTTTGATCGGGTCGATGAAGCGCAGCGCCATGACGATGCCGAGCAGCCCGATCGGAATATTGATCAGGAATATCCAGTGCCAGGCGAAATAGGTGGTGATGAATCCGCCGAGCGGCGGGCCGACCACCGGGCCGATCAGCGCCGGCACGGTGACCCAGGCCATCGCATTCACCAGCGCGCTTTTGTCGATCGAACGCAACAGCACCAGCCGCCCGACCGGCGTCATCATCGCCCCGCCGATGCCTTGCAGGATCCGCGCGATCACGAAATCGGTCACCGATCCCGACAAGGCGCACCCGATCGAGCCCACCATGAAGACCGCGACCGCGCCCGAAAATACCAGGCGCGGGCCGAAGCGGTCGGCGGTCCAGCCGCTGGCTGGAATGAACACCGCGAGCGAAAGAAGGTAGGAGGTGATCGCGAGCTTGAGCGTGAGCGGGCTTGTGCCGATGTCGGCGGCGATCGACGGTAACGACGTCGCGATGACTGTCGAGTCCATGTTTTCCATGAACAAGGCGGTGGCGACGATGAGGGGAATCAGGCGCTCTTTGTTCATGAAAATGAGTCGGTGGGGATGGAACTTGCAGTTGGGCTCTAACATTTCGCCCTCGCGCCGACTATGGCGAAAGTTTGCGGAACTTTCGCGATCTCAATGTAGAGACTGCAAATCAAGCGGTTTCTGAAGGGGTTGTGAGCGTTTATGTGTGCCTCATATGTGGCAACCTTGTGTGGAAACCTTAACGGGCGATGCTGTGCATAGCTCCCCCGCACGATATGCTTGATATAGGGTTGTGCCATCGATAGCATTGTGGGACGAGGCCGCTATCCAAGCCGTCGGGCTAATTTTCCAATCAAACTTTGCATAAGGGGAAACTGGGAAATGGGACTCCGTTTGTTGTCTATCTTCGTGGTCCTCCTCGGACTGGCGCTGGCTCCTGGTGAAGCCGCCGCGGAGGGACTTCTGCACCGCGCGTCATGCTCGGTCGTTCGCTATTATGTCGCCAAATACAGCGCGGCGATGGCCGAGGCCTATGCGCGCAGCAAGGGCGCCACCGAGGCTGAAATCGAATCCGCTCGGCGCTGCCTTGAGGGTGGATCCTCGCGCCTTCGCACCGCGCAGGAAATGCGCTGACACTCAAGGTTCCGGGCGCGGCGGCTGCCGCGTCCTGCTTCGCCCCGTCCGCTGCGCCTGATGGCCGCCGAATAGGACGGGAAGGGGCCCGAGGCCCCTTTGATTTACCTTGGTGGCGTGCTATCGACCACCGCCAACCCTATCGATGGGCTCTGATTCGACGGCGAAGCTCGCTTCGCCGGCGCGTTCGCTTATCTTTAGATCATGTTGCGGCCCGATATAGCGCCGCCGAATGGAGTTGGTCATGGCGCAGATACAGGGACGTCAGGAAATAGCCGAAGCCTTCACGTTCGACGATGTGCTTCTCAAGCCCGGCCTCTCCGACATCCTTCCCTCTGAGGCCGATATCCGTTCCCGCGTGACCCGCGCCATTCCGCTCAATATTCCGATCATGGCCTCCGCGATGGACACCGTCACCGAAGCGCGGATGGCGATTGCGATGGCGCAGGCCGGCGGCATCGGCGTTATTCATCGCAATTTCGATCCCGACGGCCAAGCGGCTCAGGTGCGGCAGGTCAAGAAGTATGAATCGGGAATGGTGGTCAATCCGCTCACGATCGCGCCGGACGCCATGTTGTCGGACGCGCTTACGCTGATGAACGCTCACGGCTTCTCCGGAATTCCCGTGGTGACGGGCGGGGCTGAGGGCCGGCCCGGCAAACTGGTCGGCATTTTGACCAACCGCGACGTGCGTTTTGCCACCGACCCGGAGCAAAAAATCTCCGAGCTGATGACGCATGAAAATCTCGTTACGGTGCGCGAGGGCGTCAGCCAGGACGAGGCCAAGCGCATGCTGCACAAGCATCGCATCGAAAAATTGCTTGTTGTCGACGATCAATATCGCTGCGTCGGTCTGATCACGGTGAAGGACATGGAAAAGGCGGTGGCGCACCCGCTGGCCTGCAAGGACGCGCAAGGCCGCTTGCGCGTGGCGGCGGCGACTACCGTCGGCGAGGGCGGTTTCGAGCGCACCGAACGCTTGATCGAGGCCGGCGTCGATCTGATCGTGGTCGATACCGCGCATGGCCATTCCGCGCGTGTGTTGGAGGCGGTCAACCGCATCAAGCGTCTTTCCAACGCGGTGCAGGTCATCGCCGGTAATATCGCCACGCGCGAAGGCGCCCAGGCACTGATCGATGCGGGCGCGGACGGGATCAAGGTCGGAATCGGTCCGGGTTCGATCTGCACCACGCGGATTGTCGCGGGCGTCGGCGTGCCGCAGCTCACCGCGATCATGGATGCGGTGGAGGCGGCCAAGAGGGCCGACGTGCCCGTGATCGCGGATGGCGGCATCAAATATTCCGGCGATCTGGCCAAAGCGCTCGCCGCCGGCGCCGACATTGCGATGGTTGGTTCGCTGCTCGCCGGCACCGACGAGACGCCCGGCGACGTATTTTT
>DATGJS010000349.1:0-7543 GCA_035295025.1 Bradyrhizobium sp. | reverse complement strand
CGAGCAGGATCGAGTTCGGTACATTGCCGATCAGGGCGATGCCGAAGCCGACGCAAAGGCCGACGCTTATTTGGATCTGCCAAAGCAGCTCGGCGCTTGCGGCGAACAAAAACGCGCCGCCAAACAGCAATAGCCCGAGCGAATAGACGCCGCGCGGTCCCGAATAATCGAACAATCGCCCGATCAATGGCGAGGCGAGTCCGCCGGCGAGCGCGCTCAGCGAATAGACCGAGACGACTTCGGCGCGGTCCCAGCCAAAGCTCTCCGAAATCGGCAGCAGGAAAACGGAAAAGCTTTCACCTAACCCGCGGCCGAGGACGGAGAAGGCAAAACACAAGGCCAGCACGCCGAGCGCGGTACGCCTCGGTTTGCTTGGTGTGACGACAGCTTCCTCCCGGGGAGCTTTTTGATCCATCGAAAGATGGGAGCCTGTTTTGAGCCAAAAGCGCAAGCGCGCCTACGGAATGTGCTTATGCGGGCCGTGCTTAGGGGAGAAGCACAGCGGCACGGGACTCGTCATCGCGAGGAGCGCAAGCGACGACGCGGTCCAGCCTTGTTCTCAGGCTGGATTGCTTCGCTTCGCTCGCAATGACGGCGGTGGGTAAATCCTAAATTGGTTTGAGAAGAACGTGGCGTTTTTTGCCAAACGATAGCTTGATAAACCCCTCAGTCGTCAGGTCTTTCAAGGTTAGGACCATGTTTTCGTCGACAACGACTGTGTCGTTGACCCGAAGACCGCCGCCCTTAATTTGTCGCCGGGCCTCACCTTTAGACATGACCAAGTGGGCCAAAATATAGGCATCCAATACGCTCAAGCCTTCGTCCAAATTCGTTCGCGTAACTTCGGTCGTGGGAAGATTTTCCGCGATCGCGCCTTCCTCGAATGTCTGCCGCGCGGTGTCCGCGGCGATACGCGCGGCATCCGCGCCGTGCAGCAAGGTAGTCGCCGCGTCGGCCAGCGCTTTCTTGGCCTCGTTGATCTCAGCGCCCTGAAGTTTCGCGAGCTTCTCGATCTCGTTCATCGGCAACGTCGTGAACAGTTTTAAGAACCGCACCACATCGGCATCTTCGATGTTACGCCAATACTGCCAGAAGTCATAGGGCGAGAATTGATCGGCGTTGAGCCAGACCGCGCCTTGCGCGGTTTTGCCCATCTTGGCGCCGGAGGCGGTGGTGAGCAGCGGCGTCGTCAGCGCGAATAAAGGCGGCGTGCCCATGCGGCGGCCGAGATCGACGCCCATCACGATATTGCCCCATTGATCGGAGCCACCCATCTGCAAGCGGCAGCCGGCGCGCCGCGCCAGCTCGACAAAATCGTAGGCCTGGCAGACCATGTAATTGAATTCGATGAAGCTCATTTCCTGTTCGCGTTCGAGTCGCAGCCGTACCGAGTCCATGGTCAGCATGCGATTGACGGAAAAATGCCGGCCGACGTCGCGCAGCATCTCGATCCAGTTGAGCCGGGTGAGCCATTCGGCATTGTCGAGCATCACCGCATCGCTAGGCCCCGATCCGTAGCGCAGCACCTTGGCGAAAACCCCGCGGATCGAAGCTTTGTTGGCCTCGATCTCGGCGACGGTGCGAATCGCGCGGGTCTCGTCCTTGCCCGAGGGGTCGCCGACCATCGTGGTGCCGCCGCCCATCAGCGTGATCGGCTTGTTGCCGCTCTGCTGCAACCAATACAGCATCATCATGGTGAGGAAATTGCCGATATGCAGCGAAGGCGCCGTGCAGTCGTAGCCGACATAGGCGGTCGCCTCGCCCTTGGTGGCGAGCGCATCCAGGCCTTCAAAATCCGAGGCTTGGTGAATGAAGCCACGTTCCTGAAGCACATTAAGGAAGTCGGACTTGAAAGCGGTCATCTTTCCTCGAACCCGATCATTTTTGTTTTACGGTATTTGCAACAAATTGCGGGAATCGGCTTTCGGCGGGCTGCCGCAATGTCGGCGCTGTGGCATTATAAGATGTGCCCGTTTGGCACAAGCTGAACGTCCCTATCGGGGTAGGGCGGAGGCTCAACGACGATGATGTTAACGACGATCGGTTTGATGAGCGGGACCTCGCTGGACGGGGTTGACGTCGCGATGATCGAGACCGATGGCAAGCGTGTCCAGGCCTTTGGGCCGTCGGGCTATCGGCCCTATACCGACGCTGAGCGCTGCGTGTTGTTTCAGGCGTTGACGGAAGCCGTTCACTTGCGGGAGCGCGAGGCGCGGCCGGGCATTCTGCTGGAGGCCGAGCGGGTCGTCACCATGGCGCATGCCGAGGCCATCGCGAGCTTCAGGGCGCAGAACCGCGTTACATGCGAGGACATCGATATCGTCGGTTTTCACGGCCAGACCGTATTGCACCGCCCCGCGGAGAAGCTGACCGTCCAGATCGGCAACGCCACCGCGCTCGCCAAGGCCATCCATATTCCGGTGATGCATGATTTTCGCGCCGCCGATGTCGCCGCCGGGGGGCAGGGCGCGCCTCTCGTTCCAGTCTATCACCGCGCGCTTGCGCAATCCTTAAGCCGCGAAGGGCCGATTGTGGTGCTCAATATCGGTGGGGTCTCCAACATGACCTATGTCGATGGCGACACTCTGATCGCCTGCGACACGGGGCCGGGCAACGCCCTGCTCGACGATTTCGTATACCGCGCCATCGGCCAGCGTTTCGATAGCGATGGCCGGCTGGCGGCCCAAGGGAGTGTGGACGCGGAGTGGATCGCCCAAGCACTGCGCGATCCCTTTTTTGCGCTGCCGCCGCCCAAATCGCTCGACCGAAATCAGTTTGCGAAATATGCGCTTCAGACCGAATCTCTAGCCGACGGCGCGGCGACGCTGACGGCCTTTACCGTGATGGCGATTGCCAAAATCGTCCCCTTCCTGCCAAAGCCGCCGCAAAGCTGGGTCGTTGCTGGCGGCGGTGCCCGCAATCTCACCATGATGCGGATGCTGCGCGAGCAGTTGGGTCCCGCCAGCGTCGAGGCAGCCGATGCGCTCGGCTGGTCCACCGATGCGATCGAGGCCCAAGCCTTTGGTTTTCTGGCCGCGCGCGGCCTCAAAGGCCTGCCGCTCAGCTATCCCGCCACCACAGGCGTGCCGTTTCCCATGACCGGTGGCTTGGTCGCGCGCCCGTGAGGGGCTGCCTTGACTATTGAATGCATCTGCATATAAATGAATGCACCTGCATTGAATACGAGGGATTGTCGATGAGCGACCGCCTCAAACTGATCAGCCACAAGCTCTGCCCCTATGTGCAGCGCGCGGTGATTTCGCTGACCGAGAAGGGCGTTGCTTTTGAGCGGGTCGATGTCGATCTCGCCAACAAGCCGGACTGGTTCTTGAAGATCTCGCCGCTCGGGCGGACCCCGGTCTTGCAGGTCGGCGATACCGCGATTTTCGAATCGGCGGTCATTCTCGAATATCTCGAAGAGACCGAACCGAAGCCGTTGCACCCGGCCGACCCGCTGCGGCGGGCCGAGCATCGAAGCTGGATCGAATTCGGCTCGGCCGTGCTCAACGACATTGGCGGTCTTTATTCGGCGCCCGATGAAGTGGCGTTCAAGACCAAGGCTGCGCAGCTCGAAGCGCGCTTTGCGCGGTGTGAGGCGCGCCTCGTCGCTTCGCCATGGTTCGATGGTGAAGACTTCTCGCTTGTCGATGCGGTCTTCGGCCCCGTGTTTCGTTATTTCGACGTGTTCGACGACATCGGCGATTTCGGAATTCTTTCGAACAAACCGAAGCTCGCGCGCTGGCGCAAATCGCTGGCCGCGCGGCCGTCAGTGCGCACGGCCGTCAGCTCAGATTACCCGGCATTGCTGAGCGATTTCCTGAAGCGGCGCAATTCCTGGATTTCGCGCTTGCAGGCCGAAGCGGCAGCGTAGCCTTTGCCTCAACGCACGTTGGCAAGCCGCATGTCGAGATAGGCGGTGACCGACTGCATCAACGGTTCGAGCTTGCCGTCGAAGAAATGGTTGGCGCCGGGAATGATCTGCTGGTCGATCACGATTCCCTTTTGGGTCTTGAGTTTTTCCACCAGCGTATTGACGTCCTTGGGCGGCACCACCGCGTCCTTCTCGCCGTGCACGATCAGCCCGGAGGACGGGCAGGGCGCGAGGAAGGAGAAGTCGTAGAGATTGGCGGGCGGTGCGATCGAGATGAAGCCTTCGACCTCGGGGCGGCGCATCAAGAGCTGCATACCGATCCAGGCGCCGAACGAAAAGCCCGCTACCCAGCAGGCGCGCGCCTCCGGATTGATGGTCTGTGCCCAATCGAGCGCGGAAGCCGCATCCGACAATTCGCCGGTGCCGTGGTCGAAGGCGCCCTGGCTGCGGCCGACGCCACGAAAGTTGAAGCGCAGCACTGAAAATCCGCGATGGGCGAAGGCGTAATAACACTGATAGACGATCTGATGATTCATCGTCCCGTGAAATTGCGGGTGCGGATGCAGGATCATCGCGATCGGCGCATTCTTCTGCTTCGCCGGATGATAACGTCCCTCGAGACGGCCCGCGGGGCCGGTAAAAATCACTTCAGGCATGGATGGTCCTTGGCAAAATCAACCGGCTTGTCGCTGGCTTCATCTGGCGCTTTGACAGACAAGACCTCGCGAAGAGGAAAGGTTGAGCGGAGGTCATGAGGCGCGAATACGCGAGCGACGGCTCGTGATGGAGGCCCGCGTTCTAACATGAGGCGAGGGGCAAAACGCAAGGACTTTCAACATCCGGCGGACGGGGCGAGCGCTGGTCGATAGGTTGGGGATTGCGGGTCGACGCTGCCCTCGCCAATTGGCATAACGCGCGTGGTTCAGCGGCTATTTCAAAGGGCGCAGAAGGTAATATTTTACTGCCATGGCGGATCGAACCTATCTCGATTGGAACGCAACCGCTCCGCTTCGCGCCGAAGCGCGGGCGGCGATAGCCGAGGCATTGGATCTCTGGGGCAACCCGTCATCGGTCCATTGGGAGGGTCGTCAGGCCAGGAAGTGGGTGGAGGGCGCGCGCGCCGCGATTGCCAATGCCGTAGGTGCGTTACCGAAAGATATCATCTTTACGTCAGGAGGGACTGAGGCCAACGCGTTGGCCCTGGCGCGGAACTTAAGGCGCGGGAAGACGCCGGCGGTCGAGCGGCTCATGGTTTCGGCGATCGAGCACGCCTCCGTGCTTACAGGCGGGCGGTTTCATCCTGATGCGGTTACGACGCTGCGTGTGACTCCGGCGGGCCTCGTCGATCTCGAACATCTGCGTGAGGTGATGCGTAGCGGGCCGCCGGCCTTGGTCTCGATCATGCTGGCCAACAACGAAACAGGCGCGCTTCAGCCGGTCGCGGCCGCGGCGGAAATCGTCCATGCCACGGGCGGATTGCTGCATGTCGATGCGATCCAGGCGTTCGGCAAGATACCCATGGACATGAAAGAGCTGGGCGCTGATCTCATGACGTTGTCAGCGCACAAGGTCGGCGGCCCGAAAGGGGTCGGCGCGCTGGCCCTGGCGGACGGATTGAGCGGGCTGGAAGCGCTCTTGCGCGGCGGTGGCCAGGAATTGAGCCGGCGGGCGGGAACGGAAAATGTGACCGGAATTGCCGGATTTGGCGCGGCGGCCCGCGCCGCGATGGCTGATTTTCTTACGGAAGCCCGCCGCCTGGAAAGCCTGCGAAACCGTTTGGAACAGGGACTGCGGGCGGCGACTCCCACCGCGATCGTATTTTCCGATAGTGTTCAGCGGTTACCCAATACCACTTTATTCACGGTTCCCGGTTTGAAGGCCGAAACCGCCGTGATTGGCTTCGATCTGGCGGGGATCGCGGTGTCGTCCGGGTCGGCCTGTTCGTCTGGCAAGGTGCAACCGTCCCATGTGCTGGAAGCCATGGGGTTTACCCAGGAGATTGCGCAAGGCGCGGTGCGGCTCAGCCTGGGCTGGTCCACGCAAGATATAGACATTGATCGTGCCCTGGAGGCTTGGCGAAGGCTGGCCGGCAGCTTACTTAAGGATCAGCGGCGAAACACGGCTTGAAGGGTTCTAAGCAGGTGATTTCATCCGCGAAACATCGTAAGAGACCGAATAATTGTCGATCCACCGCGGTCCTTGAAACCGCGAGCGGAGGTTAAGAATGGCTGCCGTCCAGGAGACGGTCGATCGGGTTCGCCAGATCGACGTCGATCAATATCGATATGGATTTGAGACGCTGATCGAGTCCGAGAAAGCCCCGAAGGGCTTGTCGGAAGATACCGTCCGCTTCATCTCCGCGAAAAAGAACGAACCGGCCTGGATGCTGGAATGGCGCCTGGAGGCCTATCGCCGCTGGCTGACCATGACGGAGCCGACCTGGGCGCGGGTCAACTACCCAAAAATCGACTATCAGGACCTCTATTATTATTCGGCGCCGAAGCCGAAGAAGCAGCTTACCTCGATCGACGAGATCGATCCGGAAATTCTCAAGACTTATGAGAAGCTCGGCATCCCCTTACGCGAAGTGGCGGTGCTTGAAGGCGTCGCGCGGCCGGCAGGTGAGGTCGCGCCAAGCGGGCGCAAGATCGCGGTCGATGCCGTATTCGATTCGGTTTCGGTTGCGACCACTTTCAAGGAAGAGCTGAAAAAGGCCGGTGTGATCTTCATGCCGATTTCGGAGGCGATCCGCGAGCATCCCGAAATCGTGCGGAAATATCTCGGCACGGTGGTGCCGACCTCGGACAATTTCTTCGCCACGCTGAACTCGGCGGTGTTCTCTGACGGTTCGTTCGTCTATGTGCCGCCGGGCGTGCGCTGCCCGATGGAATTGTCGACTTATTTCCGCATCAATGAACGCAATACCGGCCAATTCGAGCGCACGCTGATCATCGCCGACAAGGGCGCTTATGTCAGCTATCTCGAAGGCTGTACGGCGCCGCAACGCGATGAAAACCAGCTTCACGCCGCCGTGGTCGAACTCGTCGCGCTCGATGACGCCGAGATCAAATATTCGACGGTGCAGAACTGGTACCCCGGCAATTCCGAAGGAAAAGGCGGCATCTACAATTTCGTCACCAAGCGCGGCGATTGCCGTGGCAGCCATTCGAAGATTTCCTGGACCCAAGTCGAGACGGGCTCGGCGATCACCTGGAAATATCCGAGCTGCATCCTGCGCGGCGATCACTCGCGCGGCGAATTTTACTCGATCGCGATCTCGAACGGCCATCAGCAGGTCGATTCCGGCACCAAGATGCTTCATCTCGGCAAGAACACCACGAGCCGGATCATCTCCAAGGGCATCGCCGCAGGCGTGTCGCAGAACACTTATCGCGGCCGCGTCACGGCGCACCGCAAAGCCACCGGGGCCCGCAACTATACGGCCTGCGATTCGCTTTTGATCGGCGACAAATGCGGCGCGCATACCGTGCCTTATGTGGAAGCCAAGAATTCTTCCGCATTGTTCGAGCATGAGGCGACGACCTCGAAGATTTCCGAGGACGTTTTGTTTTATTGCGTGCAGCGGGGCTTGAGCCAGGAAGAGGCGGTCGGTCTCGTCGTCAACGGCTTCGTCAAGGACGTGCTGCAGCAGTTGCCGATGGAATTCGCGGT
>DATGJS010000348.1:0-23009 GCA_035295025.1 Bradyrhizobium sp. | reverse complement strand
GCCGCTGCGCGTGGTCCTGATCGGCACCGATTTCGAGGTCCGGGTGTGGGAGACGCTGCTCAAGATTCCAATGGGTCGCGCGGTGAGCTATTCGGACATCGCGAGCAAGATCAAAAACCCGAAGGCGTCGCGCGCAGTCGGCGCCGCGGTCGGCAAGAACCCGATCTCGTTCGTGGTGCCCTGCCATCGCGCGCTCGGCAAGAGCGGCGCGCTGACCGGCTATCACTGGGGCATCACGCGCAAGCAGGCGATGATCGGCTGGGAAGCCGGCCAGGTGGGGATGCAGTGAGGCTTCTGTGGTCGTCCCTGCGAAAGCAGGGACCCATAGCCGCCGAAGTTTGTGGCCGCGCAAGGCTGTGGTCACGGTGTTCGCGAACAACAAACATTTGTGGTTATGGGTCCCGGGACGGGCATGCGCTTGCCCGGGACGACGGTGGAAAATTAATCGAGCCGCTTCCACATGATCGCGGTGTCGCAGAGCCGGCCATCGGGAAACAGCGCATAGTCCGGCACGATCCCGCTCTGCTGCCAGCCCGCGCGCCGATAAAGCCGATGTCCACTTTCACCGGGCACGGTATCGAGCACGAGGAGCCAGCGGCCGTGTTTTCGCGCTTCCTCCTCGAGGCGCGCCATCAGTGCGGCCCCAATGCCGCGGCCGCGCGCGGTGCGATGCACCAGCATTTTCTTGATGTCCGCGCGGTGCGGCTGGTTCGGCGGCGTATCGAGCCCGAGCTGCACGGTGCCGACGATTTTGCTCTCCAGCCGCGCCACGAGCAAAACCGTGTCGCCCGACGCCACCGAATTCGTGACCTTCCGGAAAAACGCCAGCGCCTCGATGTGGGAAAAAGATGCCATGAAATTGACGCTGGCGCCGCCCTCGACGCAATCGAGCAGAACATCCGCTAATTGCGCCAGAGCCTCATCCGAGACCGGCGCGGCGAGCGAAACGATCTCGACAGACGCGCTCACGCCGCAAGATCGAGCTTGGAGGCGACGGTCGAATCCGCGTTCAGCCGATAAATGATGGGAGCGCCGGTCGCGAGTTCGCGCTTTAAAATGCCCTCCGGCGAAAGCTTTTCCAACACCATGATCAACGCGCGCAACGAATTGCCGTGGGCGGCCACCAGTGTGCGCTCGCCGCGCAGCACGCAAGGGAGAATCTCCTGCACATAATAAGGCAGCGCGCGCGCCAGCGTGTCTTTCAAGCTTTCGCCGCCGGGCGGCGGCACGTCAAAGGAGCGGCGCCAGGCCAACACTTGTTCCTCGCCCCATTTCTTGCGCGCGTCGTCCTTGTTGAGGCCGGAGAGATCGCCATAGTCGCGCTCGTTCAGCGCCAGATGTCGGCGGATGGGAGTTCCGCTCTGGCCGAGTTCGCCGAGCATCAGATCGAGCGTGTGCTGGGCGCGCGTCAACGCCGAGGTAAAGGCCAAATCGAACGACAGGCCTTGCGCCTTCAATTTGCGCCCGGCCTCTTTCGCCTCCGCGATCCCCTGCGCGGTCAGATCGGGATCCTTCCAGCCGGTGAAAAGATTTTTCAGGTTCCATTCGCTCTGGCCATGACGCACCAAGACGAGAAGACGATCGCTCATATCTTTCATTTCCGATATTTGATTGTCAGAAATCACCAAGCCCGAGCACGTCGGCCATGGTGTAGAGCCCCGGCGTCTTGTCCCTCGCCCATAACGCGGCTTTCACCGCGCCTTGCGCGAACATCGTGCGGTCCTCGGCGCGATGGGTGAGTTCGATGCGCTCCATGGCGCCGGCGAAGATCACGCTGTGATCGCCGGTGACGGAACCGCCGCGCAACGACGCAAAGCCGATATCGCCTGCGCGGCGCGCGCCGGTTTCGCCGTCGCGGCCCCGGGCCGAATGGGATTCGAGCGCGATTTTGCGCCCCCTTGCCGCCGCCTCGCCCAGCATCAAGGCCGTGCCCGAGGGCGCATCGATCTTGGCGCGATGATGCATTTCGAGAATCTCGATATCGAAACCCTCATCGAGCGACTGCGCCACGCGCTTGACCAAAGCGGCCAGCAGATTAATGCCGAGACTCATATTGCCCGACTTCACGACGGTCGCGCGCGAGGTGACGCTTTTGATCACGGCGTCGTCGGAGGCCGACAAGCCGGTGGTGCCGATGATATGAACGAGGCCGCGCTGGGCGGCGATCGCGACATTGGCGATGGTCGCCGCCGGCACCGTAAAATCGAGAATGCCGTCGGCATTCGCCGACATCGACCATAGATCGGCCGACAGCAAAACGCCGTTGGCGGGGAGGCCCGCGAGCACGCCGGCATCCTTGCCCAAAAGCTCCGATCCCGGCGCCTCCAGCGCGCCGGCCAGCTCCGCGCCTTCCGTTTGCGAAATCACCCGCGTCAATGCACGGCCCATCCGGCCACCGGCTCCCGCTACGATCAAGCGCATCTCGGACATGGTTTTATCCTTTCTCAAGCGCGATGAGATTTGGATGAAGCCTCATCGCGCTTGAGAACCGTTGTAGCCGGGGGACGATGTTCCGGCAACCAAGCGTGCCGCCCTCTCACCCTTTCCCGCAACTCACGGCTGCGGGCCGTCATAACCCTCCACGACGATCAGATCGGCGATCGAATGCGGCTGGCGCAGCTTGATGTTGGCCTGATATTCCGGCGAGTTGTAGCAAGCGAGCGCGGTCGCATAATCGGGAAATTCGATCACGACATTACGCGCGCGGCTTTGGCCCTCGACCGCGGAAAAGGTGCCGCCGCGCACGACAAAGCGGCCGCCAAACTTCTTGAAGATCGCCGGATTCGCGGCGGAGTAAGGCTTATAGCCTTCGTCATGATGGACATCGACGCGACCGATCCAATAGCCTTTTGCCGCCATGTGTTCTCTCCCTTTGTTTTAACCGAGCGCTTGGCCGATTTCGGCCTGAATGGATTCGGCTGCCGCTTTGGGATCGGCGGCTTCCACGATCGGCCGGCCGACCACGAGATAATCCGCGCCCGATGCGATCGCGCGCGACGGCGTCATGATGCGTTTTTGATCGCCGCTGGAGCTCCCGGCGGGACGGATGCCGGGCGTCACAAGGCTCACCTCTCGGCCCACGATGGCGCGCAGATGGGCGGCTTCCTCGGGCGAGCAAACGAGCCCATCGACGCCGAGCGCTTTCGCCTGGCGCGCCCGCATTGCCACGAGATCGGCAAGGCTCAACCGATAACCGGCTTCCCGCACATCGGCCTCGTCATAGGAGGTGAGCACCGTCACCGCGAGAATCTTCGCACCCATTTTTCCCCGCGCCGCGACCGCCGCCTGCATGGTTTGCGGATAGGCGTGCACGGTGAGAAAGCTCGCCCCCAGCGAGGAAAGGCTCTCGACCCCACGCGCCACCGTATTGCCGATGTCGTGCAGCTTGAGATCGACGAACACTTTCTTGCCGGCCTCGGTTAGAGGCCGCACCAGCGACAGCCCGCCGGCATAGCTCAACTGATAGCCGATTTTGTAAAACGTCACGGCCTCGCCGAGGCGCGCGATCATCGCTTCTGCCTGCGCCGTGCCCGGCAGATCGAGCGCCACAATCAAGCGGTCTTTGGGAGAAATCGCGGAAGGCGGCATGTCACCTCACATCAGGCGCTGGGAGATGTCGATCAACTGCCGCACCAAAGCATCGAGCGCTTCGATATCGGCCGGCTGCTTCAGGCGCTCCATATCGTCATAGGCCTCATTGGCGAAGGCGAGCGCGAATTGGCTCGGGATCACCAGCGCCCGACAATTGGAGAGAATCAACCGCAGCGCGACAAGCGCCCGTGCGCCGCCGAGCCGGCCCTGTGAGGCGGCCGCGATCGCAAAGACGCGGCCCCGAAACACTTGGCCGCGGCTTTCCTGCGCGTCCTGAACGCGGCTCACCCAGTCGATCGTGTTTTTGACGAGCGGCGGGACCGACGAATTATATTCGGGTGTCACGATCAGGACGCCATGATGCGCGCCGATCATGCGCTTGAGATCGACGGCGTTCTTCGGCACGCCTGATCCCGCTTCCAGATCGCCATCGTAAATCGGCAGCGGAAAATCGCCGAGCGACAGGCGGGTGACCTCGGCGCCGGCCAGCGCGAGTTTGTGCGCGGCGACCGCCGCAAGCTTGGCGTTGAGCGAGCCGGTGCGGAGCGAACCGGGGATTACCAGGATTCTCAGTGCCGTCATGATTTAAATCGGTTCGACCCACCCACCCGCGACGGCGGCTCAGCCCTTCCGATACACCCAGACGCGGGCAGGCGGAAGGTTCATCCAGACGCGCTCGGAGGCCTCGGTGGAAACACCGGGCAATGATTTGGGAATCGGCGGGACGACCGAATAGGTGAACTGCACGAAGGGAGCGCCCGGCGCGAGCGCCCAAAACGCCCCGCGGATCAATTTCAACCGGGTCTGCATCGGTTTGGTGACAAGCGGCAAGCCCGACACGATGGCGGAAGCCGGCGCGCGCAATACATGGCGCAATGAATCGCGCAGCCGATAGGCGTCTCCCTGCACCACTTTCGCCTGCGGATAGCGGTCGCGCAACAACGCGCAGAAGCTCGGATTATATTCGACCAGGACCAAGCGCTTCTGATCGACGCCGCGTTCGATCAGCGCGTTGGTGATCGCCCCGGTGCCGGGCCCGAGTTCGACAACCGGGCCGGCGGAATCGATATCGACATATTGGGCCATGGTCCGCGCCAACAGCCGGCCCGACGGCATCACCGCTCCCATATGAAGCGGTTTTTCGATCCACGACCGCAGAAAACGGACTTCGTCGTCCAGACGAAGGGGTTTCTTCAATGCACGCGCGGACGATTGCAGTGGCATGTCGCTACTAGTGCCCACTTTCCGAAGTTCGTATTCCATCCCAGCACCCACTTTCACGAACTTCGGAAAGTCATGGGCTACTCACAAACCTATTGATTCTAGTGCTGCTTATCTATTTGAAATTCCCAGATCGAATTCGCCGCTTGTGGTGCGGGAACTTCAAATAGGCAGCACTAGCCGGGACCGCATTCCGCGGCATTGTCAGAAAACAGTCATAAAGAGGTATAGGTAGCCAGCGATCCGGTCAAGCCAAACACGCTTTTGGCGTGTCTTGCGAAACCGCCAGGGGTTTGCCGATAAAGCCGTGCGCCAACTTGCGTTTTGCGCTTCCGGTGATCTCGAACCGACCGCCTCGTCGCGCGCTTTACGTGCTGGCGCGGCTGCCAAAGAAATCCTTGACCTTGGTAAAGAAACCCGCGGCCTCGGGCTGGGTTGCGCCGGAGGATAGTTTTTCGAACTCGGCGAGCAATTCTTGTTGCTTCTTGGTTAAATTCTGCGGCGTTTCGACGACCACCTGGACATACATGTCGCCGCTTTGGCGCGAGCGGAGCACCGGCATGCCCTTTGATGCGATACGAAAACGGCGGCCCGATTGGGCGCCGGGGGGGATTTTGACCTTGGTCTTGCCCCGGTCGATGGTCGGCACCTCGAATTCGCCGCCAAGTGCCGCCGCCACCATCGAGATCGGCACCCGGCAATGCAGATCGGCGCCGTCGCGCTGAAAGAATTCATGGGCCGTGAGCGACAGGAAAATATAGAGATCGCCGGAAGGCCCGCCGCGCAGGCCCGCCTCGCCCTCACCGGCCAAGCGGATGCGCGTGCCGTCCTCGACCCCTTGAGGAATATTGACCGACAGCGTCCGCTCGCGCGTCACCCGTCCCGAACCCGAGCAGGAAGGACAGGGGTCCTCGATCATCTGCCCGCGTCCCTGGCAGGAGGGACAGGTTCGCTCCAGCGTGAAAAAGCCTTGCGATTGCCGCACCCGCCCCGCCCCGCCGCACATGCCGCAGGCCTTCGGCTTGGTGCCGGCCTTGGCGCCAATGCCCGAACAGGATTCGCAGGTGACCGAGACCGGAATCTCGATCTGCGCGGTCTTGCCCTGGAAGGCTTCCTCGAGCGTGATTTCCATGTTGTAGCGCAGATCCGCGCCGCGCTCGCGGCCGCCGCCGCGCGATCTCTGTCCGGCCATGCCGAACAGATCCTCGAAAATATCGGAAAATGACGAGGCAAACCCGGCGCCGAACCCCGCGCCGCCGCCTTGTTCGAACGCCGCATGGCCGAAACGGTCATAGGCGGCGCGCTTCTCGCCGTCTTTCAGGACTTCATAGGCTTCGTTGATTTCCTTGAATCGCATTTCGCTGGCGGCATCGCCCGGATTGCGATCGGGATGCCATTTCATCGCGAGCTTGCGAAAGGCCGCCTTGAGTTTGGATTCGTCCGCGTTTCGCTCGACTTCAAGGGTCTCGTAGTAACAGCGCTTGGTGGACATAAGTCAAACCCGCCCGAAGTTCGTCCTCACACCGGCTTCATGAAAAACAACCTCCACCCTGCAAGACCAATGGCCCGTCAGAATGGAGGTCATGATATCACCGCCGCCTAAGCAGATTTCTTGTTGTTCTTGTCGTCGTCGACCTCGGTGAATTCCGCATCGACCACGTCGTCCTTGGCGGCATCCTTGGCCGCGTCGCTCTCGGCCTGCTGCTTGTACATGGCCTCGCCGAGCTTCATCGAGGCCTGCGCCAGCGTATTGGTCTTGGCCTTGATCGCCTCGGCGTCCTCGCCTTTGAGCGCTTCCTTCAGATCGCTGACCGCATCCTCGATCGCGCGGCGTTCGGGGTCGGCGATTTTCGAGCCGTGCTCGGCGAGCGCCTTCTCGGTGGAATGCACCAGCGCGTCGGCGTGATTCTTGGCATCGACCGCCTCGCGGCGCTTTTTGTCCTCGGCGGCATTGGCTTCCGCGTCCTTGACCATTTTGTCGATGTCGGCTTCCGACAGGCCGCCGGAGGCCTGAATCCGGATCTGCTGCTCCTTGCCCGTCGCCTTGTCCTTGGCCGAGACGTTGACGATGCCGTTGGCGTCGATATCGAAGGTCACCTCGATTTGCGGCATGCCGCGCGGCGCCGGCGGAATGCCCATCAAATCGAACTGACCGAGTATCTTGTTGTCGGCCGCCATTTCGCGCTCGCCCTGGAACACGCGGATGGTCACGGCATTCTGGCTGTCCTCGGCGGTCGAGAACACCTGGCTCTTCTTGGTCGGGATCGTGGTGTTGCGGTCGATGATGCGGGTGAACACGCCGCCCAGCGTCTCGATGCCGAGCGAGAGCGGGGTAACGTCGAGCAGCAGCACGTCCTTGACGTCGCCTTGCAGCACGCCGGCCTGGATCGCGGCACCAATCGCCACGACTTCGTCGGGGTTGACGCCCTTGTGCGGCTCCTTGCCGAACAATTGCTTCACGACTTCCTGCACCTTCGGCATGCGCGTCATGCCGCCGACCAAGACCACTTCGCCGATTTCGCCGGCGGTGAGGCCCGCATCCTTCAGCGCCTTGCGGCAGGGCTCGATGGTCTTCTGCACGAGATCATCGACCAGCGCTTCGAACTTGGCGCGGGTGAGTTTCATGGTCAGATGCTTCGGGCCGGTCTGGTCCGCCGTGATGAAGGGCAGGTTGATCTCGGTCTGCGTGGTCGAGGACAATTCGATCTTGGCCTTTTCGGCTGCCTCTTTCAGGCGCTGCAAGGCCAGCTTGTCGTTGCGCAGGTTGATGCCCTGCTCTTTCTGGAATTCGTCGGCGAGATAGCCGACCAGCCGCATGTCGAAATCCTCGCCGCCGAGGAAGGTGTCGCCATTGGTCGACTTCACCTCGAACACGCCATCGCCGATTTCGAGAATGGAGATATCGAACGTGCCGCCGCCAAGATCGTACACCGCGATGGTGCCGGTTTTGGTCTTGTCCAGACCGTAGGCGAGCGCGGCCGCGGTCGGCTCGTTGATGATGCGCAGCACTTCAAGGCCGGCGATCTTGCCGGCGTCCTTGGTGGCCTGGCGCTGGGCGTCGTTGAAATAAGCGGGAACCGTGATGACGGCCTGATCGACCTTCTGGCCGAGATGGGCCTCCGCCGTCTCTTTCATCTTCTGCAAGATGAAGGCGGAAATCTGCGAGGGGGAATAGGTCTTGCTGTCGGCTTCGACCCAAGCATCGCCATTGGACGCCTTGACGATCTTGTAGGGGACCAGCTTCTTGTCTTTTTCCACCATCGGGTCGTCGTAACGGCGGCCGACCAGACGCTTGACCGCAAAGAAGGTCCGCTCAGGATTGGTCACCGCCTGCCGCTTGGCCGGCTGGCCGACAAGGCGCTCGCCATCATCGCTAAAGGCCACGATCGACGGGGTGGTCCGCATGCCTTCCGCGTTTTCGATGACTTTCGCATTCTTGCCATCCATTACGGCGACACACGAATTCGTGGTGCCGAGATCAATCCCAATGACCTTTCCCATGGTCCTCATATCCTTTTTTTGCGGCAGGTCGGTCAGGCCCTTGACGGCGCCCCAATCCGGACCCCCAACGATCACATACTCGCGATATTGCGATGGTGAGCCTCATATAGGAGGGGGTGCAGGGGCCGCAAGGAGGCCCGCGCAACCTTCATCCGCAAAAAGCCTCAACCTTTAAAGATAGTTTCCGGCGGGGTCCCTTTAGCCGCGCTGTTGCGCCATCGGCAAAACCGTTACAAGCAAGTGGTCCAAGAGGGTCCCGGCCAGGACCGGCCTTCGACCCTCAAACGCCATGGAAACCGAATATATGAAGACGAAGCAGTTCCGCCTGTTTTCCGCCCTCCTCACCGCGACCTTCATCGGGGCGTTGGCGACGGTTTTAGGCCCCGCGCGTGCCGGCGAGACGGTTTTCCCGCCGGGCATACGCATCGGAATAAATCCGCTCGTCGGTCTTGTCCCCGCCAAGACCTTCACCGGCTTTGAAACAGCCGATGAGAGCGTCAAGGTCTTGATGGCGGAGCTTCCCGAGGGCGCCTATGGCGAAGTCATGAATGCGCTCAAGACCAACCCCGCCCTTAGCAACGGCGCCAAGCCCGAAAGTCTCGAGACCGCGGCGGGAACGGCCTATTACACGGTCGAAACCACCAGGGTTGGCGCCACCACCGGGCGCCGCTATTCGATGATTTTGCCGGGTGGCGCGTTTTCCGGCTATGTCGCGATGCAAGTTCCCGAGAACGCCAGCAAGATTTACACCGACGAGGCGGTTCGTCAGATGTTTGCCACGACATCGGTCCGCAAAGAGGTGCCGACGTCCGAATTCCTCGATTTGATGCCGTTTAAAACCAGCGAATTGGCGGACTTCAAAACCGTTCGCGCCTTGACACCAGGCCCCACCCTTCTTCTGGCCGACGGTAGTGAGATGACGAGCTTCGAGACCGCGCCTTTCATGGTGATCGGCTTGATGGGAGCTCCGCAATCGGCCGACGACCGCTCCCGCTTCGCCGAACAGGCGGCGACCTCGATTCCCGGGGTTCACAGCGGGCGGATGACGATGTCCGAGCCGGTCCGCATCGACGGCGCCGCCGGTTATGAGACGCGGATCGATGCGATCAGCGGCAAGGACAATACGCCGGTCACCGTCGTTCAATGGCTGCGTTTCAACGGCCCCAATACTTTGCGAATCATCGGCAGCGCTCCGCGCGACCAATGGGACAAGGCTTTTCCGCGCTTTCGTGTCGTGCGCGACGGAATCGAGCCGCGCTGAGCCTGATCTCATTGCGTTTTAGGACTAAGCTCCGTTGTCAGCTCTGCTGTTCGGGCGCGGGCGCCTTCGCGCCGCCTTTGGCGACGCCAACCAGCGCCGGACGCAGCACGCGTTCGCCGATCGTGTAGCCGGCCTGGACCACCTGAACCACCGTGCCCGGAGGAACCGAGGCGTCGGGAACCTCATACATCGCCTGCTGGAAATTCGGATCGAATTTTTCGCCCGATGGATCGAATTTCTTGACGCCATTCTTCTCCAGCGTATTGAGCAGCGAGCGTTCGGTCAGTTCGACACCATCGATCAGGGCCTTCAACATCGGATCGGCCGATTGGCGCGTTTCTGCCGGCACCGCATCGAGCGCGCGCTGAAGATTGTCGGCGATGTCGAGCACATCGCGCGCAAATCCGGTGATACCGTAGATCTTGGAGTCGGCAACCTCACGGCGGGTTCGCTGACGGAGATTCTCCATCTCGGCGAGCGTGCGCAGGGTCTTGTCGCGCGCGTCAGCCAACTCCTTGGTAAGCGCCTCCACCGATCCGACTTCCGGATCGTCGGGCATGATGTAGGGCTTGGAAACCACGGGCTCGGCTTCTTGCGCCGGATTGGCTCCATTGTCGTTGGACCCGTTGGGATCGCTCATGCGGCTACCTTCTCGAAATCGTCGTTGGGGATGGTGGGGATGGCTAGTGAAGTGGATTTGACATTCGCTCCCCTTTGGCCGCAAATTCGCCAGCGAATGTCAAATCCAAAACTTCACTAGAAACCGATATTTGCCAGTGATCCTTTGATTCTAACATTTGCAAAAGTGCTAACCAGACGGGGGTGCAAATGTTAGAATTGGATCACTAGCCGGGATATCGTGCTTTAACGGCCGAAAATCAAGCCGCTCACCCCCTTGATTATCCACCCAGCATGCGGGTCACAATCCGCGCGGCGTAATCGACGGTTGGGATCACGCGCGCATAATTGAGCCGGGTCGGGCCGATGACGCCCAACACGCCGACGATTTTACCCGCGCCGTCCCGATAGGGCGCGATGATGGTGGACGAACCGGACAGCGAAAACAGCTTGTTCTCCGATCCGATGAAAATGCGAACGCCCTCGGCGCTTTCGGCCCGGCCGAGCAGATCGATCACGCCCCGTTTGGTCTCGAGATCGTCGAACAGCAAACGGACACGTTCGAGGTCTTCGAGCGCATGCAGATCTTCAAGCAGATTGGCATGGCCGCGCACGATCAATTGCCGGTCTTCGGTTTCGCCGCCGGACCAGCTTGCGATGCCGGCCGCGATGACCTTTTGTGTCAATTGATCGAGTTCGGCGCGGCCTTGCGTCAGCGCGGTTTCAAGCTCAAGCCGCGCTTCGGCGAGCGTCCGTCCCCTGATTCGCGCATTGAGGAAATTGGTGGCTTCCATCAAGGCCGAGGAAGGAACACCCGGCGGCAACGTCAGCACGCGGTTTTCAACCTGGCCATCCTCGCCGACAAGCACGACCAGTGCCCGTTCCGGCTCGAGGCGGACGAATTCGATATGTTTCAGCCGCGAATTGGATTTTCCCGTCAACACCACGGCGGCCGCGCGCGTCAGCCCCGACAAGCGCGTCAACGCTTCGCCAAGCGCCGCCTCGACCGACTGCGCCCGGCCGACGGAAGCAAGCTGGGTCTGAATCGATTGCCGCTCGGCTTGCGTGAGGTCGCCCATCTGCATCAGGGCATCGACGAAAAATCGCAAGCCGATTTCGGTCGGCAGCCGTCCCGCCGAGGTATGCGGCGCATAGATCAGGCCGAGCGCTTCGAGATCCGCCATCACATTGCGCACGGAAGCCGGCGAAAGCGGAACCGCGATCAGACGCGAAATATTGCGCGAACCGACCGGCTCGCCGGTCGCGAGATAACTCTCGACGATCCGGCGGAAAATATCCCGCGAGCGTTCATTAAGCTGGGCAAGCCCGGCATGAGGCACATTCAGACCCATCGGATCGTGGTGAGCCAAATCAACCTCCTAACTCAGCGAAACGTGATTTTGTCCCTCAAAGAGATCGCTGACAAGCTTCCAAAGGAAAAGCTTGCCGCTGCGCGTTTGCCCTCCTACAAGCACGCGAACACCCTAGTGCCCACTTTCCGAAGTCCGTGCTCCATCGCGAGCCGCCCATTTTCACGAACTTCGGAAAGTCATAGGTACTAGCAAACCTATTGATTCTAGTACCGCTTTGTCGATCTGAAGTCCCTGAGCGAATTCGCCGCCCGCGGTGCAGGGACTTCAGATCGGCGGTACGAGGGATCGTTAAAATTGGAGAATTTTCATGCGGCCAAGCCGCCGAGCGCCGGATGAATTGCGCGCCGTGTCGCTGGAACGCGGCGTGGTCAAATATGCCGAAGGTTCCTGCATGGTTAAATTCGGCGACACCCATGTGCTGGTCACCGCGACGCTGGAAGAGCGGCTGCCGCCCTGGCTCAAGGGCCAGGGCCGCGGCTGGGTGACGGCCGAATATGGCATGTTACCGCGCGCCACGCTGGAACGCACCCGCCGGGAAGCCTCCGCCGGCAAGCAAAACGGCCGCACCGTCGAAATCCAGCGTTTGATCGGCCGCAGCTTACGCGCCACGCTCGATCTGGAAGCGCTCGGCGAGCGCCAGATCACGGTCGATTGCGACGTGCTGCAAGCCGATGGCGGCACGCGCACGGCCTCGATCACCGGCGCCTGGGTGGCGCTCGCCGACTGCCTCAATTGGATGAAGGCGCGCAACATGATCAAAACCAATGTGCTGCGCGACCATGTCGCGGCGATCTCATGCGGCATCTATAATGGCGCGCCGGTGCTCGACCTCGATTATGCCGAGGATTCCTCGGCCGAGACCGACGCCAATTTCGTCATGACCGGCGACGGGCGCATCATCGAGGTGCAGGGCACCGCGGAGAAGACGCCGTTTTCGCAGGATGAATTTCTGGCGCTGATGGCGCTGGCGCAGAAGGGCGTGGCGAAACTCGTGGACTTGCAGAAGATGGCGGTGGCGTAAGTTCTTTCGCTCGGATGGATTGAGGCATGCCCCGTCGTATCAGTGGTCAGCTCGTGATCGCCACCCACAATCCCGGCAAGCTCGCCGAGATGCGCGAGTTGCTCGCGCCCCATGGCATCGCGGCGATTTCGGCCGGCGATCTTCATCTCACGGAGCCCGAAGAGACCGGCGAGAGCTTTGCGGCCAATGCCAGGATCAAGGCGGAGGCCGCAGCCAGCGCCGCAAAGCTCCCCGCCTTCGCCGATGATTCCGGCCTCGTCGTCGAAGCGCTTGACGGCGCGCCCGGCATCTATTCGGCGCGCTGGGCCGGAGCGTCCAAAGATTTCAACGCCGCGATGAGCCGGATCGAGCGGCTCTTGGCCGAGCGCGGCGCGAGGGAACCGTCGCAGCGCAAAGCGCATTTCGTTTCCGCGCTTTGCGTCGCCTGGCCCGACGGTCACGTCGAAGAAGTCGAGGCGCGCGTTGACGGCACATTGATATGGCCGCCGCGCGGGGAAGCCGGCTTCGGCTATGATCCGATGTTTTTGCCCGACGGACATCGACGCACTTTTGGCGAGATGACTTCCATCGAAAAACACGGCCTGCCGCCGCTGGGCATGGGCCTGTCGCATCGCGCGCGCGCCTTTGTCAAACTGGCGGAGCGCTGCCTTGACTAGTGGCACTGCAAAAAAAGAAGAGGCCTTCGGCGTTTACGTGCATTGGCCGTTTTGCCTGTCGAAATGCCCCTATTGCGATTTCAACAGCCATGTCCGTCACGCTCGCGTAGATGAGGATCGCTTTGCGCGCGCATTCGCGCGCGAGATTGCAGCCACCGCGGCCCGCATCGGCAACCGCGCAGTCACCTCGATCTTTCTTGGCGGCGGCACGCCCTCGCTGATGCACCCGCGCACCGTGGCTGCGATTCTCGACGCCATCGGCAAGAGCTGGCATGTTGCCTCCGATGTCGAGGTCACGCTGGAAGCCAACCCGACCAGCGTGGAGGCCACACGCTTTGCCGGCTATCGGGCCGCCGGCGTTAACCGCGTCTCGCTCGGCGTGCAGGCGCTGGACGATGTCGCGCTAAAGACGCTTGGCCGCCTGCATTCGGCGCACGAGGCGCGCGAGGCGGTGGCGATCGCACGACGTTCTTTCGAGCGATATTCCTTTGATTTGATCTATGCCCGGCCCGATCAGACGCCGCGAATGTGGACAGACGAACTTGAGCTTGCGATCGCGCAAGCCGCCGAGCATTTGTCGCTCTATCAATTGACGATCGAGGAAGGTACGCCCTTCTTTGGTTTGCACGCGGCCGGCAAATTGAAGACGCCGGACGAGACGCTGGCGCGCGCGCTTTACGACGTGACGCAGGAAGTTTGCGACCGTCATGGCTTGAACGCCTATGAAATCTCCAATCACGCGCGCGCGGGCGCCCAATGCCGGCACAATTTGATTTACTGGCGGGCCCATGAATATGCCGGCATCGGCCCCGGCGCGCATGGCCGCCTCGATATCGGCGGCATCAGGCATGCGATTTCGACGGAAAGGCGGCCTGAAGCCTGGCTGATGCGGGTTGAAGCATGCGGCCACGGCATCGTCGTTGACGATGACCTCAACCGCGAAGAACGCGCCGATGAGTTTCTTTTGATGGGATTGCGGCTCACCGAAGGTATCGACCCGCTTCGTTACGCGGCGCTGGCGGGCCGGCCGCTCGATTCCCGCCGCATTGCGAATTTGCGCGAGGAAGGCGCGATTATCGTTGATGACGACGGACGGCTGCGCGTGACACAAACCGGCTTTCCCGTGCTCGACGCGGTGGTGGCGGATTTGGCGGCTTAAATTCTACGCCCCAAAGCTTCGCGGCGAGCCCGCTACCGGCATCGGCCCGCTGGAGCCGACGCGCATCACGGCCAGTCCCCGCTCATTGGTCCCGTCGGGGCGGAACCGAAACAAACCGTCGATGCCGGCAAAGCCGGATGAATTGAGCAATACGTCGGAGGTGAAGCGCTGATTGCCTTGCGTGCGCGACAAGGCCGCGGTCAACGCCACCGCGTCGTAAGCAAGCGTCGCGGTGCGCACCGGTTCGCTGCCATATTTGCCGCGATAGCGGTTGGCAAAACTGCGAAAGCCCGCCGGGTCGGGCGCGGCAAACAGGCCGCCTTGCAGCTTGGCGCTGGCAAAGACCCGCGGATTGTCCCATAGCCCGGTGCCGAGCAGTTGCACGTTCTTCAGATTGGCGCCGGCCGCCGTCAACGCGTCCACCACCGACACCACCGCGTCGCCATCATCGGCGAGAAGCAGCGTATCGGCCGTCGCCAATGCCTGCGTCACATTGCGCACCGCGTTGCTGCGATCGGCGCCATATTTCTCGAACGCCACGATGCGGCCGCCGCGTTTGGGCACCACCTGTTTGAACGCGGCTTCGACCACATTGCCATAGGCGTTTTCCGGCAGCATCGCCACGAAGGAGCGTTTGCCGGTGCTGACGGCATATTCGACGATCCGGTTGACGTCGGATTCAGGTAGGAAACTCAGCAGATAGACGCCGCGATTGGCCACGTTCGAATCGGTGGAAAAAGCGATCATCGAAACGCTGCGGCCGCGCGCCACTTGCGCCACCGCCGGAACCGATGAGGCAAACAGCGGCCCCAGAATGATCTCCGCGCCCTCGGCGAGCGCCTGCTGGGCGGCGGCTTGCGCGCCTTGCGGGTTGCCGGCGTCGTCCTTGATCAGAAGCTGAAGATTGGGGTTGAGGAATTCCGAGAGCGCCATTTCGGAAGCGTTCTTCATCGACTGGGCGGCGACGCCGGCATTGCCGCCGGCCGACAGTGGCAGGATCAGCGCGACCTTGACTTGGCCCGAGCCGACCGACACCGGTTGTTGCGGCACGCCGGCCGGTCCCGCCGCGGGCGCATCCGAACTGAACGGATTGGGAATCGAAAACTGGCTGATGCTCTGCTGAATGTTGGCGCACGCGCTCAACAACGGCGCCCCGAGCATCAGCCCAAGCGCGGTCCGCCGCGTCGCCGGCCCCGCAAGGGGCGACTCGGCTCCGGCACGACCGGTTTTGGACCTCTCGGGTCCGGCATTGGGATCGAACGAACCCACCATCGTTTCTCTCTACGGCATCCTTTTCCCGAGGGATCAGAAAGGGCAAATTCAAGCCTATTGTCGGCGAATAATCAACGAAATCAAATGGATTTTGGCCTTTCGGCCGGTCGCCAGATCATCCCTTCGCCACCGTGAAAAGAAGTCCGCTTGCCCTGGCCCGCCTGCGCCCTTGTGCGACCCCCGCCATGGTCGCACTCTTTTGCAGAGTGTTTTACATTACCACGATGCGCGCAAAAGCTGTACCCGCCCCAATGCCTGACGCCACCGGCCGACCCGAAAGGCGGACCTACGCCGTGGAAGGACAGGTATTGACCGCACCGCGGCTGGAGGGCGGCCTCTATCTGGTGGCGACCCCGATCGGCAATCTCGGCGACATCACGTTGCGCGCGCTTCAGACGCTGGCCGGCGCCAGCCTCATCGCCTGCGAGGACACCAGAATCACCCGCCGCTTGACCGAGCGTTACGCAATCGAGGCGCGGCTTACGCCCTATCACGAGCACAACGCCACGGAGGCGCGGCCCAAAATCCTCGCTCATCTGGCGCAAGGGGCTTCCATCGCACTCGTCTCCGACGCCGGAACGCCGTTGATTTCCGATCCCGGCTTTAAACTGGTGCGCGAGGCCTGCGCGGCGGGATTTCACGTGATCGCATTGCCCGGCCCTTCCTCGGTGCTGGCGGCGCTGTCGGTCGCAGCACTGCCAACCAACCGGTTTTTCTTCGAAGGTTTCCTGGCGCCGAAACAGGCCGCGCGGCGCGCCCGCCTCACTGAACTGGCGCGCTTGGACGCCACCCTCGTGCTGTTCGAATCCGGCAACCGCGTGCGGGAGACGCTCGCCGATCTCGCCGCGATCCTGGGCGCGCGCGAAGCCGCGATCTGTCGCGAGATGACCAAGCTGCATGAGGATATCACGCGCGCGCCACTCACCGAATTGGCGCAGGCAGCCACTTTGCTCGAAACGCGCGGCGAATTCGTGCTGGTGATCGGACCGCAAGCCGAGGAGGCGCAAACCATGAGCGCGGAAGCGCTGGATGATCTGCTGCGCGAACTTCTCGCGCGCGACAGCGTCAAGGACGCGGTGGCGCATGCGATGGAGGTTTCCGGACGTTCGCGCCGCGAAATCTACGCCCGCGCGCTTGAGCTTGCCAAAGCCGCCAAAGGCACTCATGGCCAAAACTGATCCGAACAATGCCGATCCGACGACAGAGGCGCGCGGCCCCGCCAAAGCCGCCTCACCCGCGCGCGTGGAAGCCTTCCGCACCGGTCTTTCGGCGGAATCCCGCGCCGCCGCGTTGTTGATGGCCAAGGGTTACCGCATCCTCGCCAAGCGTTTCCGCACCCCGCATGGTGAAATCGATATCGTGGCGCGGCGGGGCAATCTTCTCACCTTTGTCGAGGTCAAGGCGCGCGGGACGATCGATGAAGCCGCCTACGCGGTGACGCCGCGCCAGCAGGCGCGCATCATCGCGGCCGCGCAAGCCTGGCTGATGGCGCATCCCGAACATGCTCTATATGATCTGCGTTTCGACGCCATGCTGATTGCGCCGCGAAGCCTGCCGCGCCATCTCGTGGCGGCGTTCGACGCCAGCCCTTAAAAATGGACCTGTTCTTGAAAGCTTACGGATTCCGCCCATGACATTGAACGTCGCCGTCCAGATGGACCCGATCGCGCGCATCAACATAGCGGGCGATTCGACCTTCGCACTTTTGCTGGAAGCGCAAAAGCGCGGCCATGGCCTGTCTTATTATACGCCCGACAAACTTTCGCTTCACGGCGAAGAGGTGGTGGCGCCCGTGCAGACGCTCACCGTGCGCGACGAAGTGGGGAATCATTTTACGCTGGGCGAGGCCAAGCGCCAGCCGCTCAAAGCCTTCGACGTGATCCTGCTGCGGCAAGACCCGCCATTCGATCTCGCCTACATCACCTCGACCCATCTGCTCGAACGGCTGCACCCGCAAACGCTGGTCGTGAACGACCCGAAAAGCGTGCGCAACGCGCCGGAAAAACTATTCGTGATGGATTTTCCACAATTGATGCCGCCGACGCTGATCTCGCGCGATCTCGACGAGATCAACGCGTTTCGCGCCGAGCATGGCGCGGTGGTGATGAAGCCGCTGCACGGTCATGGCGGGGCGGCGGTGTTTCGCATCCTGCCGCAGGACATGAATTTCGGCTCGCTGTTCGACATGTTCTCGGTCACCTTTAGAGAGCCCTGGGTGATTCAGCGCTTTCTTCCTGAGGTGAAGCATGGCGACAAGCGCATCATTCTGGTCGATGGCGAATTTGCCGGCGCCGTCAACCGCGTGCCGGCGGCCGACGATCTCAGGTCCAACATGGTGCGCGGCGGCGCGGCGAAAGCCACCGACTTGACCGAGCGCGAACGCGACATTTGCGCGGCGCTCGGGCCAAGTCTTCGCGCGCGCGGACTTTTGTTCGTCGGCATTGACGTGATCGACGGCAACCTCACCGAAATCAACGTGACCTCGCCGACCGGCATTCGCGCGATCGGCAGACTTGGCGGGCCTGACGTGGCGGCGAAAATCTGGGACGCGATCGAAAAGAAGCGCGGCTGAGATATTTCCGCCGTGGCTCGCCATCGCCGTCAGGCAACCGGCGCGGCTGTGCCAGCCTTTAACGGCGCTTTGCCGGGCTTGGGCGGCGGCGGATCGATCTCTGCGATCTTAAGAAGACAGTCGGCCTTGGAATCATGAGGGCCGGAGACAAAGGTTCCGCTCACTTTGGTGGAGTACCATCCGGATACGACGCCAAGCCGAATCGACTCTTCGATGTTCACGTGACGCGGCGAAAGATTTTGCATGGATTTGATTGCTTTCAGGTTGACACGCGACCTTCGATTCGCGCGGGAGATTTCCGGATATTCGGAAATTAAAGAATAACTTCGCTCAGCCCTTCTCGACGAGCCGGGCGAAATCGGCCAATACGGCGGCGACCAGATCGCGATGATGGGAGTCGCCCGGAGCGAGCGCGGCTGCGTATAAGTTCAGCACGTAACGCGCCTTGGCGGCGGCTTCCGGCCAGGATGTCGCCTGAACCGACAGCAGGTGGTTTTCGAGCACGCCTTGCCGCTCGCGCAATTGTTGCGCGTTATTTTCGACCTCCGCCAGCGCGCGCCTGATGTCGGTGGCTTTTTGCGCCGCCATGCCGCGGTGCTTGTCGAGATCGAGCGGCTTTTCATTCATGAGGCACGCTCGCATCCCGGCGCTGCGCGTCGGATAAATCGACCGACCCGATGGAAACCATCTCCATCGCCGAATTTTGCCCCACCGCCGGCACCATGATCATGGTGGCGATCCGGCGAAACGCGGGGAATGACAAGCCTTCGATCATCTCCTCGTCGGTGATGACCTCATAGGTCCCCGGTGGCAGCAGGCGATCGATGCCTCTGATCTGGAAGGGGTGTTGAAAAATGATGGTTTCACGCCGCGTGCGCGTGGTCATGACGCAATCCGCGTCGTCAACGGCTCTCGCCCGACTCTCTTGTTGCTGTTGCGCATGAATTCACCGTGCGCTCTTTCGATACGGATAGCTATCGCTATTTGGCAAAGGAGCTGTTACGGTCTTTGGCATCATCGCAGGCCTCGGGCCGTTATCGGTGACAGAAAAGCTTCCATGAACGAACGGCTGGAAACGCTGAGGAAAGCCCGCGAACGCATGATCGAGGAGAGAGATTCGCATGCGAAGGTGCTGGCCGCGCCCTTTGACCGGGGCAATTCGGAGCGCGCGCGCAACAAATTCCTCGAAACTCAAATCCTGATCGAAGCGCTGGAACGCGCCATCCACACGGAAGAACGCAACCCACCCGCGTCTTGAGCCGGCGCGATCGTCCGGTAAACCTACATCCGCTCAGTGTGTCGAACAACCCAAGGAGAGCGACATGGCCAAAGGCGAGCAGAGAGGCAATCGGGAGACCAAGAAACCCAAGAAGCCGAAGATCAAGACCATCGCGGCGGCGCCAAGCCAAAAGACCGCGGGATGGCAACCGAGCTTCGCTTCCGGCAAGAAGAAATAGCGGACGCTGGCTAACGTCCTATCTGACGGGCTTTGGGTTCAACCGCAATTGAGCACTCGGTTGTCCGTCACATGACAAATTCGTCAGTTCCCATGTTGGTTCCGCAGAACTACACCCCTTGATTTATAGTAATATAAATTATAGTTCATGGGACTGTAGTGCGAATTTTCAAAACAAAGACGCTTGCGAAATTTACCCGGCAACACGACATCGACGATGCCAGCCTCGTGGCCGCCGTCGAAAATGCCATGCGAGGTTTGATCGATGCTGATCTTGGCGGTCACATCATCAAGCAACGGGTGGCAAGGCCGGGACAGGGCAAGAGAGGTGGATTCCGCATGCTTGTCGGAATTCGCCCTGATCGAGCCATTTTTTTGTTTGGGTTTGCCAAAAACGAACGAGAAAACATCGACGACGATCAGCTCAGGACCTTACGTGACATCGCCGCCGCCTGGTTCGCCGCCGATGAGACAAAAATTACGCGAGCTCTGAAAGTCGGACTCCTGATCGAGGTGCAACATGGCAGCAAAAACAAAAGCGAGCCGCGCAAAGAAGAGTCATAGCCGGCTGACCCAGGAACTCCTGGAAACCGCGCGCGACATGCGGGCGAGCGGGATCATAACCGAGGCGGCCCATGAGAAAATTACCCTGCGGCACACGAGAAAAGCTGCGCCAGCGGCGGCCGTGACGCTGACTGGGCGAGAAATAAAAGCTCTGCGTGAGGCGGCGAACCTGAGTCAGGCTGTGTTTGCCCGTTACTTGCACCTGACGACGGGGTATGTCTCGCAGCTTGAACGTGGCGCAAAGCGTCCGACCGGACCGGCGCTTGTGTTGCTGGATGTGATCCGGCGCAAGGGCATCGAGGCCATTCTTTAGGCATGATCCATCGGGTCAAGCCCGAGGACATGCTTTTCGGAAAACCGTAACCCATCTTCTCGGATCATACTCCAGCCGGTCTAGTCGGGCGCTGCGCTTTCGCGGCCGGCCGTCGCGCCAGTTCAACATCAAGCTCCGGCGTCAATACGAGGCCGTCCTGATCGCTGCCGCTAGAATGCACGACAATCCAGGTGCAGGGTTGGCCGCTTTCGTTGCGCGGCGCGTGCGGAATATTGGGACCGCAGAAACATTGCTCGCCCTGGCGTACATTGACGCGCTTTTCGAGATGATCGCCGTAATAGACCGCGCATTCGCCTTGAAGCATGTAGGCAATCGTCTCGATATCTTTATGGTAGTGCGCCTTGGCGACCGCGCCCGGCGGCATCGGTAAAATGTTCATGCAGACTTTTTGCGAGCCGACCGTTTCAGTTGAAGCGCCCGCGCCATAAATAAATCCCTGTCCGCCGACATAGGTCTGGCCCGGTTTTATCAAGGCGAAGCCGTCTGGTGGGGGGCGGGTCATCTTACGTCCTCAAGATTTTCCAGGCGAACGGCAGAAACCTCATCTATTTCTTATGACAAACAAATGTGTCTGTCGCGAGCATGAAGGCTAAAGGCCCCTGTGGCATTTTCGACCTCAGATTTGTTCCCCAAACGTTCTTGCTCTCCCGCCCGCCTTCCGCTACCCTCGATTGCGGAGGGCAAAAATGGTCCAGCGGGTTTCAACCGTCGCCTTTGAGGGGATCGAGGCGCGCGCCGTCGATGTGCAGGTGCAGGTCGCGCCGGGCTTGCCGGCTTTTGCCATTGTCGGTCTGCCCGACAAGGCGGTGTCGGAAGCGCGGGAAAGAGTCCGCTCCGCGCTGATTGCCTCGGGCTTGGCGCTCCCCGCGCGGCGAATCATCGTCAATCTCGCGCCCGCCGACCTGCCCAAGGAAGGCAGCCATTATGATCTGCCGATCGCGCTCGGCCTGATGGCCGCGATCGGTGCTCTTCCGCAGGACGCGCTCAATGGCTTCACCGTGCTCGGCGAGCTTGGCCTCGATGGTTCGATCGCCACTGTCGCGGGCGTGTTGCCGGCCGCGATCGGGGCCAATGCGCGCGAGGAGGGTTTGATTTGCCCGGCCGCGTGCGGCGCGGAAGCCGCCTGGGCGAGCCCGGATATCCAGATTGTGGCGGCACAATCGTTGATTCAAATCGCCAACCACTTCAAAGGCACGCAAGTGTTGTCGCGGCCCTCGCCGAGAGTTCACGCACAGGCTGCGAGCCAGCTCGATCTGCGCGACATCAAGGGCCAGGAGAGCGCTAAGCGCGCGCTCGAAATCGCCGCCGCCGGCGGGCATCATTTGCTCATGATGGGTTCGCCCGGCGCGGGCAAATCGATGCTGGCCGCGCGGTTGCCTTCGATTTTGCCGCCGCTGTCACCTTCGGAGCTTTTGGAAGTCTCGATGATCGCCTCCATCGCGGGTGAAATCCGCGACGGCGCCTTGACGGCGCAGCGGCCGTTTCGCTCGCCGCATCATTCCGCGAGCATGGCCGCGCTCACCGGCGGCGGCTTGCGCGCCCGGCCCGGCGAGATTTCGCTTGCGCATCAAGGCGTGCTGTTTCTCGACGAATTGCCGGAGTTCGATCCGCGCGTGCTCGATTCGCTGCGCCAGCCGCTCGAAAATGGCGAGGTTTCGGTGTCCCGCGCCAATCACCGCGTCACATATCCGGCGCGTTTCATGCTGGTCGCCGCGATGAATCCCTGCCGCTGCGGCCACGCGTTCGAGCCCGGCTTTGCCTGCAAGCGCGGCCAGATCGAGCGCTGCACGGCCGATTATCAGGCGCGCATCTCAGGTCCCCTGATGGACCGCATCGATTTGCGGATCGAAGTGCCGGCGGTGAGCGCGGCCGATTTGATCCTGCCGCCGCCCGCGGAAGGCTCCGTTGAAGTGGCCGCGCGCGTGGCGGCGGCGCGCGACCGCCAGGCCGCGCGTTACGCAGGACTAGGCCTGCCGAACATTCGCACCAATGCGGAGGCGCCGGCCTCCGTGCTGGAGAGAATCGCGCAGCTTGATGCGGCGGGCACCAAACTCTTGCGCGAGGCGTCCGAGACCATGCGGCTTTCCGCGCGCGCCTATCACCGTGTGCTGCGCGTGGCGCGCACCTTGGCCGATCTTGACGGCGCGGACCACATCACGCGGCTGCATCTCGCCGAAGCCTTGTCCTATCGCGCGCTCGCCGACGATGTGCAGCGCGCGGCGTGATCAATCCTTGACATCGCTGCGTTGACGGTTTTTCCAGCGCGTCCCCTGCTTTGCCCGTCGTGCCATTTTGTCGCAGGCGCGCGGCATTGATCGAAAGGCCAAATCACCCGCAGAATCCTGCCCATCCCGCGTCCGCCAAGAGGGGCGTTTGGCCGATCGTCACCAACGTTGGATGCGGGATGCGG
>DATGJS010000347.1:0-6805 GCA_035295025.1 Bradyrhizobium sp. | reverse complement strand
GCGCCAAGCTCGAATTCGACCACTTCGACTATCTCGGCCGGGCTTTATCTTTCAATATCGTCGGACGCGCGCCTTTAGACTTCACCGTTGCGGCCCAGGCCAACCTCGTCAAGGCCGGAATCAACTATCAGCTCAATGGTTCGGACCGGCCCTTCTCGGCCGTTCCCGCACGGCCGATCTTACCGGCCGCCACCTACAATTGGAGCGGGTGCTACGCGGGCGTTCATGCTGGCGGCGGGGTGCTGAGCGATCCGTTTGTCAACGGCTTTAGTGGTCCCCCCGTCAACGGCGGCGGGGGCCTCATTGGCGGTCAAGCCGGCTGCGACATCCAGGCCGGCCAAATCGTCTTTGGGCTTGAGGGCGAAGCGGCATGGTCCAGGCTCAAGAACAATTTTGTGGTTAATATACACGACAGCGCCGCGTTCGGGATTGGATCTTCGCAGACAAACACCAGTTCCAACCGCTGGAGCGCCGATCTCGCCGCGCGCGCCGGGGTAGCGGTCGGCCGCGCGTTGATCTATGGCAAGGCCGGAATCGCCTCTAGCCGGTTCGATTTTGCCGAGAATTTTGTGCAGAATGACGGCAGTTTCAGCGCTTTTCAGAACGGCGGTGCCGTCTTGACCGGCCTTTTGTTCGGCGCCGGCCTCGAATACGCACTTGCATCGAATTGGAGCGCCAAATTCGAATTCGACCGCATCGGTTATCTCGGCCGGGGCGTGCCATTTACGTCAGGTGGCATTAGTGGCGGCGTCGGCATCCCTTTCACCCAAACCGAATCCGCCGCGACCAACGTCGCCAAGGTCGGCGTCAACTACCGCTTCTTCGGCGGCGGGTCCGATCCGGTCGTCGCGAAATATTGAGCGGGGCCAGCCAACGGTCCCACGATATTCAAGCCGTCATCCTCACCATCCTCTCAGGAATGAGACATTCCAAACCTCATGAAGGCGCTTCTTCGAGCGCCGTTTTGTACCATGAAGCCATGGATCATCCTCTCGTTCACCAAGTAGAAACGCCTCTCCCTTAAGTTTCCGCGCGCTTGGATTGGGGGAGGGGATTTTGATCGTATCGACCACTGCCGCGCAGCGTCGCGCGTTGTTTGTTCTTGCCTTCACTTTGGCGGTCGGGGCTTCGCGTTTCGCCACGGAAAGCTGGGCGGCGGGCGCCTTTGCCATCGGCAAATGCGGCGCTTACGGGCAGGCTTACGACTATCCGGGCGAAGATGCGGCGCGCGCCGCCGCGCTCAAGCAATGCAACGGCGACTGCAAGACGATCACGATGAAACGTGCCTGCGCCGCGCTGTCGGTTGACATGACCAACCCCTGCGGTGCCCATGGCTATGCGGTCAAGCCGCATATTTCGAGTTCGCTGAATGAAGCCACCCGCGAGTGCTACAAATTCGGCGGCAAGGAATGCGTCATCCGCGCCTGGGCCTGCGACGCCAAGGGGTAGGTTTTCGCCGGCCATTCCGGGGGTCGCGCCTGATGGCACATCCGAAAGATGGTGCCGCATGGAAGCTTGCGTGTCCTGGAAATCCTTCAGAAATATCTGTGTGATTTCAGCCATTTAATTTACCATTGACTATGACTGACCGCCAGAGGTGAAATCCGGCAGCCGGGCTTGAATCTCATGCCCCGCTCGATGCGGTCGCAATGCTTCGCGTTCCTCTCGATCTGATCTTTGGCGAAGGGAGGACGGCATGATCTCGTCACAAGCGACATCGCGAAGCCTGATCGCCTTCGTCCTGACGGCACTCCTTGTCGGATGTAACGAAGCCCGCAATCCGGGTTATCAGGGTTGGGTGGAGGCCGACATGATTTTTGTCAGCCCCGACGAATCCGGGCGTGTGACCAAACTCAACGTGCGCGAGGGCGATGAGGTCAAGGCCGGCGACCAGCTTTACTCCGTCGATGACGATTTGCAGCAGGCCAATCTCAACCAGAACAAGGCCACGCTCGCGAACGCCCAACAGAGCTATGACCGTGCCTTTTCGCTGAGCAAAACGGGATCGGGGACCCAAGCCAATCTCGATTCCGCCGTGTCGGCGCTGCGCGTCGCGGAGGCGCAGGTTGTGACCTCGCAGACGCGGCTGGCGCGGCGCGTCGGTTATGCGCCGATCACCGGCGCGGTTCAGCAGATTTATTTTCGCGAAGGTGAGACCGTCCCCGCCCAGCGGCCGGTGCTGTCGATCCTGCCGCCCGGCAACATGAAGGTGCGTTTTTACGTTTCCGAAACCGAGCTGCCCAAGATCGCGATCGGCGAAGAGGTGCGCGTCACGTGCGACAATTGTTCGGCCGACCTGACCGCAAGAATTTACTTCATCGCGACGACGGCGGAATACACGCCGCCGGTGATCTATAGTCTCGATGAACGCAACAAACTGGTTTACCTCGTGCAGGCGCGGCCCGCGCGTCCCGATACCTTGCGGGTAGGGCAGCCGGTCAGTGCATTCTTGAACACCAAGACGCCGGTTGCGGACAAACGGTGAGCGCGGATGCAGGAACTTCAAATGGGCGGCGCCAGTCTCGATATCGCCATCGATGTCCGCGGCCTGTCGAAATCCTTCGATGGCCGCGAGGTGGTGCACGACCTCAGCATGCAGGTGAAGCGAGGTTCCATCTACGGCTTTCTCGGACCCAATGGCAGCGGCAAGACCACGACGATCCGCATGCTCTGCGGGCTGCTCACGCCCGACAGCGGCGAGGGCAGATGCCTTGGTTACGACATCCGCCGCGACGCCGGTAAGATCAAGCGGCGCGTCGGCTATATGACGCAGCGCTTCTCGCTGTATCAGGATTTGTCGGTTCAGGAGAATCTGGAATTTGTCGCGCGGCTCTACGGCATGTGCGATCCGCCCGGCGTCGCGCGCAACATGGTCAAGCGTTTGGGCCTGAATGGACGCGAGCACCAGCTCGCGGGCGAGCTTTCGGGTGGTTGGAAACAGCGGCTCGCGCTTGGCGCCTGCACTTTGCCTAATCCGCAACTTCTGCTCCTGGACGAGCCGACCGCGGGCGTCGATCCCAAGGCGCGGCGGGATTTCTGGAACGAGATTCACGCATTGGCCGCCGACGGGCTGACGGTGCTGGTCTCGACCCATTACATGGACGAAGCCGAGCGCTGCCACGAGATCGCCTATATCGCCTACGGTCATCTTCTCACGCACGGCACAGTCGAGGAGGTGATCGCGCGGTCGGCGCTGTCGACCTACACGGTGACCGGAGACGAGCTTCGCGCCGTTCAGGATCAGCTTTCCGGCAAGCCGGGCATCGACATGATTGCGCCATTCGGTGCCAGCCTTCACGTCTCGGGGCGCGATCGCGCCGCGCTGGAAGCCGCCATCGCGCCCTGGCGCGACCACAAGGAACTCAACTGGCAGGCCAGCGAGCCGTCACTGGAGGATGTGTTCATCGAACTAATGACGCGGTCGAAGGATAATTTCCAATGAGTGCGACGGGCGATCATCCGGAAGAAATGCGAGAGCCGCGCTTCGGCTTCTGGCGGCGCTGCTATGCGATGGTGGTCAAGGAGTTCATTCAGCTCCGGCGCGACCGCGTCTCGTTCGCCATGATCATCATGATTCCAGTGATGCAGCTTATGCTGTTCGGTTACGCGATCAACACCACGCCGCGTCATCTGCCGACCGCCGTGCTGCTTCAGGAAGACAGCGATCTCGGCCGCTCGATTCTCAAAGCGCTCGAGAACACCAGCTATTTTCATTTCGTGCGGGAGGTGCGCGACGTTGCCGAGTTCGACGACCTGTTGACCTCGGGCAAGGTGCTGTTTGGCGTGGAGATCCCGCGCGGTTTCGAGCGCGCGGTGCGGCGTGGCGATGATCCCGCGCTGCTGGTGGCGGCCGACGCCACTGATCCGATCGCGGCAAGTTCGGCGCTTTCTTCGCTCGGAATTATCGTTCAGACCGCGCTTTCGCACGATTTGTATGCCGGTGATCCGCCGACAATGCCGTTCGAAATCAGGACCCATGCCCGCTACAATCCGGCCGCTTCCTCGCGGCTGAACATCGTGCCGGGTCTTGTCGGCACCATCCTCACCATGACCATGTTGATCTTCACCGCCTTGTCGGTCACCCGCGAGGTCGAGCGCGGCACCATGGAAAGCCTTTTGTCGATGCCGATCACGCCGGTCGAGGTGATGCTCGGCAAAATCGTGCCTTACGTCCTGGTGGGCTTTATTCAGGCGGCGCTGATCATCGGCATCGGTGTGTTGCTGTTCGGCGTGCCGGTGCGCGGCAGCCTGCTCATGCTGGCCGTTCTTTCGACATTGTTCATCACGACCAATCTTTCGATCGGCTACACGTTTTCGACGATCGCGCAAAATCAGCTCCAGGCGATGCAGATGTCGATCATGTTTTTCCTCCCGAGCATTTTGTTGTCGGGATTTATGTTTCCATTTCTCGGTATGCCGGTATGGGCGCAATATATCGGCGAGGTCCTGCCGCTGACTCATTATTTGCGCATCGTTCGCGCCATCATGCTCAAAGGAGCCGCGCTGCACAATCTCGATTACGATACGATTGCGTTGTTTCTGTTGATGTTGCTCGCGATGACGATCGCGGTATTGCGCTTTCGCCGGACGCTTGATTGAAGTGGATGGGCAAACTGTCATGGTCAACTCACCCGCGCGATCAACTCCATGGCGCCGGCGGGTGCGCGAATTTTCCCTTCATGAATCACGTAAGCAAAGACATCGCGCGGGATCTTTTTGGCCTTTGCCGAATCGACGTGCGGAAGGTCGTCGGGTTCGTCCCCCGCCGCCCATAATTGCAGCCGCTTGGCCCAGGCATCGAGCTGCTTTGGCGGATAGCAGGTTTTGATCTCGTCATCGCCCTTTTGCAGCCGCGCGTAAACGAAATCGCCGACGACATCGGCAATCGCCGGATATTTGCTGTGCTCGGCGAACACCACGGGCGTGTCGAATTGTCGTATCAACGCCACGAATTCCGCCACGCAAAAACTGTCGTGGCGAATTTCGACCACGTGACGCAAGCGCCGCCCTTCGAGTTCGCGCGGCAACAGTTCGAGGAATTTTCCGAAATCGGATTCGTCGAATTTTTTGGTCGGCGCAAATTGCCACAGCACGGGCCCGAGGCGATCGCCCAATTCGAGCACACCGGAATCGTAAAATCGTTTCACGGAATCGCCTGCTTCCGCCAGCACGCGGCGGTTGGTGGCAAAACGCGGCCCCTTGAGTGAGAACACAAACCCGTCGGGCACCTCGCGCGCCCATTTGCGAAAGCTCTCCGGCTTTTGCGAGCCGTAATAAGTGCCGTTGATCTCGATCGAGGTGAGCTTGGAGGCCGCGTATTGCAGCTCCTTGGCTTGCGTCAGTTTCTCCGGATAAAACACCCCACGCCAAGGCTCGAAGGTCCAGCCGCCGATGCCGATATAGATGTGGCCGGATTTCGCTGGGGTTGCTTTGGAGGCGGGGGCTTTGCTCACCGGATGATCTCGTTCTCACGTGTGACAAGGGAAGGCAGCGTAGAAGCGTAGTCAAATAGACACGAATTGACCAGTTCCGACGGGTTGGGCGTGCTATGGGTCCTGGGCCTCTTGCGGTATGCACGAGTCCATTTTGGCGGCTTTTCGTCCCAGTCGAAACGCGTTATTTCCGATCCTTCCCTTGGCATCTGCTCGCATGATCGGATATACGCTGACGTCATGCATGACGCTTCGCAAACGGGGCTCGCGAACCCGATCACTGGTTTACCGCAGCTTTCAGTCATCGTCCCGACCTTCAATGAGCGGGACAATGTGACGACGCTGTTTCGGCGTCTGGAAAAGACGCTGGCGGGGATTCCCTTCGAGGTCGTTTTTGTGGACGACAATTCGCCTGATGGCACCTGGCAAATGGTGCGCGCGCTGTCGCGCGAGGATAGCCGGGTGCGCTGCCTCAGACGGATCGGACGGCGCGGCCTGTCGGGGGCGTGCATCGAGGGCATTTTGGCCTCGGGCGCGCCCTATGCCGCGGTGATTGACGCCGATTTGCAGCATGACGAGACGCAATTGCCGAAAATGCTCGCGCTCCTTCAGGGCGGAGAGTTCGATCTGGTGGTCGGCAGCCGCTACATTGAGGGTGGCAGCGCCGACAGTTTCAATCGCCAGCGGGCCGGCGCCAGTGCGCTGGCGACCGAAGTTGCAAAACGCGCGTTGCAGGTTTCGATCGCCGATCCCATGAGCGGCTTCTTCATGATCCGCAGGGATCGCTTCGAGCAGCTCGCGCCGCAACTGTCCACCCAAGGTTTCAAAATCCTGCTTGATGTCGTGGCGACCGCCCGAGGCACGCTCCGCGCCAAGGAAATCCCCTATATTTTCGGCTCGCGTTTGCACGGCGAGAGCAAGCTCGATTCCATGGTGGCGTTGGATTTCCTGGGACTCGTGCTGGCGAAATTGACTCATGACGTGGTGTCGCTGCGCTTTCTACTGTTTGCGATGGTCGGTTCGCTCGGGCTCGTCGTGCATCTTGCCGCGCTTTATGTGGCGTTGAAGGTTTTCAATCTTCCATTCGCGCAAGGACAGGCTTGCGGCGCGCTCTCGGCCATGACTTCCAATTTTATCCTCAACAATTTCCTGACCTATCGCGACCAGCGGCTGAAGGGCTTCGGCGTCCTGCGCGGGCTTTTGTTGTTCTATCTTGTCTGCAGTGTCGGGCTGTTCGCCAATGTCGGCGTGGCGTTCTCCGTTTATGACCAGCAGCCGATCTGGTGGCTGGCCGGGGCGGCAGGAGCGTTGATGGGCGTAGTCTGGAATTATGCGATGTCCGGACTGTTCGTCTGGCGCAAACGATGAATCTT
>DATGJS010000346.1:0-8830 GCA_035295025.1 Bradyrhizobium sp. | reverse complement strand
GGCGCAACGCGGTCAAGGTACTGGTGTTCTTTGACATCGGCGGCTCAATGGATTCGCATATCGAGCAGGTCGAGGAATTGTTTTCGGCCGCCAAAAGCGAATTCAAGCACATGGAATATTTCTACTTCCACAACTGCCTCTATGAAGGCGTGTGGAAGGAAAACCGCCGCCGTTTTACCGACCGCACCCCGACCTGGGATGTGCTGCACAAATATCCGCACGACTACAAGGTGGTATTCGTCGGCGACGCCTCGATGTCGCCTTATGAGGTCATGGTGCCGGGCGGCTCGGTCGAACATGTCAATGAAGAGGCGGGTTCGGTCTGGCTGGAGCGTATCACGCGCACCTATCCGCATGCGGTGTGGCTCAATCCGGTCGCGCAACGGCACTGGGATTATTCGGAATCCACCACCATCATTCGCCGGCTGTTTTCGAACCGCATGTATCCGATCACGATCGAGGGGCTGGAAGCCGCGATGAAGGAATTGGTGCGGTGAACGATGACATGGCGATGGATGGACCGGCCGCGGTGCTGCGCTCGCTCTCCCGCTTGCGGGGGAGTGTCGGGGTGGGGGCGCCGCGGACTCGAACGGAAAGAATTCCCCCACCCGTATCGCATCTTTTGATGCGATACGGCCTCCCCCGCAAGCGGGAGAGGTAAGGCAGCAAGCGACGGAGAAATCATGCCGCAAACCATTCATCGCGGGATCAAAGCCCTCATCGAGGAGGCCAATGCCGAGATCGAAACGCTCAGCGCGCTTGAGGCGATCAAAGCCTCTCAAAGCGATAACGTCGTGATCGTGGATATCCGCGACCCCCGCGAGATCGAGCGCGAGGGTAAAATTCCCGGCGCTTTTTCCTGCACGCGCGGCATGCTCGAATTCTGGATCGATCCGGCCAGTCCCTATGCCAAGCCGATCTTCCAAGCCGACAAGAAATTTATCTTTCATTGCGCGGGCGGCATGCGCTCGGCGCTCGCGGCCAAGACCGCGCAAGACATGGGCTTGAAGCCGGTGGCGCATATTGGTGGAGGCTTTGCCGCCTGGCGCGACGCCGGTGGGCCGACCGAGAAATGGGAAGCGAAGAAGAAAAGTTGATCCACTCCGTCATTCCGGGGCGCGCATGCGCGCGAACCTGGAATCTCGCGACATAACCTCTGGATTTGCGGGTCTGCGCCTGTCGGCGCATCCCGGGATGACGAACAAGGAAAATTGAATCCATGACCACCGCCGACCCCCTCGTTTCCACCGAATGGCTGGCCGCGCATCTCAAAGATGCGAATGTGAAAGTGCTGGATGCTTCGTTCAAATTGCCGGGCGTTCTGCCCTTCGCCAAGGACGATTATCTCGCCGCGCATATTCCCTCCGCCGCATTCTTCGACGTCGATGCGGTGTCCGATCACACAAACCCGTTGCCGCATATGTTTCCGAGCCCCACACAATTCGGCCGCGATGTGGGCGGGCTCGGCGTCAGTAATGCCGACACGGTCGTGGTTTATGATTCCGGCGGTTGGGTTGCCGCGCCACGGGCGTGGTGGATGTTTCTTGCCTTCGGCCATGACAAGGTCCGCGTTCTCGACGGCGGCTTTAAGAAATGGCGCGCCGAGGGGCGTGCGGTCGAGGGCGGCGAGGTGACGCCGAAACCGACGATTTTCAAGGCGAGCTTTGACGCCAGGCGCGTGCGCAGCATGGAGCAGATGGTCGCCAATCTTGCAAGCCGCGCCGAGCAGGTGATCGACGCGCGCGCCGCGGAGCGTTTTGAGGGCAAGGTGGCGGAACCGCGTCCGGGCTTGCGGGCGGGGCACATTCCCGGCAGCCGCAACGTGCCCTACACCAATCTCTTTGATCTCGCGACCGGCGCGATGAGGCCGCTCGATGAATTGCGAAAAGCCTTTACGAGCGCCGGCGTGAAGCTCGATGCGCCTGTTGTCACAAGCTGCGGCTCCGGCGTGTCGGCGGGCGTGTTGACGATTGCGCTTTATCGCTTGGGCCTCACAACCACGGCGCTCTACGATGGCTCCTGGTCGGAATGGGGACAGGCAGGCGGCCCGGAGGTCGCAACCGGTCCGGCTTGACCATCTATTGCGCGGAAGCGGTCGTTGGAATGGTCAGCGCTGGCGCGAATGGATTGAGCTGTTGCTGTTGGGTCTGTTGTTGCGCCAATAGGCGCGCGCGGGTCGCCGCTAGCTGGCGGCGATGCCTTCGTCTCGCCTGCACGCGCTTATTGATTGTGCTCTGATCGTTTGTGGCGTGACGCCGGATTATTTTTTTCCTCGCCGGCGTCTCTTTGGCGATGTTGACCGCTGGGCCGCCCAGCGTCGCGACTTTTGTGGCGGCAAGACTGGTTTCAGGGCTGATGTCGAAGCTGGGTTCAGGCGCGGCGTCAGAAGTTGCAACCGCCGCCGTCATGATCGCATGGTCCTCGGTGATTTCCACAGACGGCGGCGCGGCGTCAGTGGCAGGTGAATTCTCCGCGGCAGGCATTTCCACCGTCAAGGCATCGGTCTTTGCGGGGTCGGGGGAAGTGCTGTCGGCCGGTTTCAATGCGGCGATTGCTTCGACAGGAGTGGAATTGACGATTGTCTCCGCCGGCTTGGGAGATGCGATTTCGTCCGGCGTCTTTTCAGCCGTTTGTGGTTCGAGGCGCAACGCCGCGAGCGTAAGCTGTGTGGCTTCCGTCCTTTGCGCGAAGGTCACTTCCGTCGTCCCATGCCAGGACGGGTTGCCGGCAAAGGCTTGGTGTGCCGCGCGCAAAAGAGAGGCCGCGCCAAGTCCGAAAACAAGGAACGATATCGACAACATGATCGCTGCGAACAGGAAGCGGAAGCCGGGGAGCATGGGGCGCGAAAAATCTTACGGAAGCTTTGACAAGCGGGGACGCGGTGTAACTCCAGCCAAAGGTGCTCTCAGCGAATGTAACTTTAAGCTCCACTCAATCGCGTGGCCGCCCGTGGATTGAGATTTGCTTGTTCACTTGACCGTCGGTCGTAATGGGATTTTCGAATCTGGAGGCGGATCATGCATCCCGACGAATCAGGTGAGGAAAGAATAGCGCAACGGTTTTGCCGCGCTCATTAAATCTCGACATGACCTGAAATTTCAAAAAGCGAGCGGTTGTTTGCCGCCGCGAATTCCTGTCTCATCGCGCTTTAAGAACTTTTGGTGAGACGCCCGCCTCCGGGACGATAAAGTCGGATCAAAAACCGGGCTTTCGCGTCTTCACAAATCGTCAAATCGGGCGTGAGCGAGGCGAATTTGTCTTGAATGCGCCGTGATCTTCCGTCATCTGCCGTTAACGATCCGGTGTCGGCTTTAAGGCTATATAAGAGCAATGATGACCACACGCGTTCTGACGATTTGTGCCGCTGTTTCCGCCGCCTTGGCGGCGGAACTCGCGGGAGCCTCGTTTGTGCTGGCGCAGGGCTACCCGGTCCCGCCTGGAACCGTCTATTCCCCCTCGCCACCCGGCCGTTATCCGACCGATTATCGGGCGCCGCGTCCGATGGATTTCGACGTGCTGGAGGACGACGAAGGGCCCAATGGGCTCGGTTCGACCGCGTTGCCGCCGCCCGGGCCGGCGGTTTCACCCAATGATCCCCGTTATGGTCGGCCGGTCTATTCCGATCGTGGCCCGGTCCTCTCCCCCGACGACCCCCGTTACGGCCGCCCCGCCCCGCCTCCGGGCGGCTATTCGGGCCCGATCCTGTCGCCCGACGATCCCCGCTACGGCCGCCGTGACCCACCACCAGTGGTCTATGGCGACCGACCGCCGCCCGCGCCGCCAGCGGCCTATGGCGATAACCGGATACCTGGATCGGGAATCGTCTATCCGGACGAGGACAGAGGCGCTGGCATTCGTCCGCCCGCGGCCATCGGACAGCAGCAAGGCAATATTACCGGCAGCGTGCTTCAGCCGTCGCCCGGAGCCCAACCCCCGCAAGGGGCTGATGGCCGGCCGATGGTTCTCTCCGCGCTGCCGCCGGAGGAGCAACCTGAATCTGCGCCGGCTAATCTGCCCGCCAATCTGCGCCGTCAGGAAGTCAATTTCGTCACCAAGGAGCCGCCGGGGACGATCATCGTCGATACGCCGAACACGTATCTTTATTACGTGCTCGGCAATAACCGTGCGATCCGCTATGGCGTGCGCGTCGGCCGCGACGGTTTCACCTGGAACGGTGTGCAGAAGATTTCGCGTAAAGCGGAGTGGCCGGATTGGCATCCGCCGTCGGAGATGATCGATCGCCAGCCTTATTTGCCGCGCTTCATGGCGGGTGGCCCCGGCAATCCCTTGGGCGCGCGGGCGATGTATCTCGGCAATACCGTCTATCGCATCCATGGCACCAACCAGCCATCGACGATCGGCAAGTTCGTGTCGTCCGGCTGTATCGGCATGCTGAACGAGGACGTCTCCGATCTGTTCGATCGGGCCAAGGTCGGCACCCGTGTGGTGGTGTGGCCGGGTGGTTCGCCGCCCGCTTCGACCACGACGGCCTCGGCCGGGCCGCCGAATGGGGGACCTGCGGTCTCTCCGGGGAGCGTTCCCGTTGCGCCCCCAACTGCGGCGCCGCCGCTGCCTCCGCCGGTGATGGTACGCTGAATAGGCGAAAAGAATCAGACAAAAGCGCGCCCGGAATGGCGTGTTTTTTTGTTGCGCGGTGATCCAATCCGGTAAGACGTCATTTACGATTATTCATCAAAGATGAGTCGTTAATGGATTCTGGCAGGTCGATGATCCTTACCGTCTGCCCAGCGAGGAAATAAGCCGTGAGTGGGATTGCTGCGACAACCAGCCGGATCACCCCGCTGAATGAGAAGCTCTATCATCAAAGCAATTTGCTTGGTGACTGGAAGGGCTCTTTCAACAAAACCAATCAGCCGGTTGATTTCAAGGTTTTGAGCATCAATGGCAGCACCGCGCAGGTGACATACACGCATAATGGCCAAACCGAGCGGGGAACCGCCACCGTCAGCCAGAACTCCATCACCTTCGGCAACGTGACGATTGCTACGCGTAACGGACAGCAGGCCGCGTTCGAGTTTGCGTTTCAGCCGGCGGGACAATTAGCTCCATTGGGAACACAGACCGCGATCCTCAATAAGACCGCCGATCCCACAGCCCCCACTAACCCACTGGTCGGCGCCTTTACGGGAGCTGACGCCGACCACAGCGTCTCTTTTCAGGTCACCGCGATCAACGGACGGGATGCGCAGGTCACTTACGTGATTGACGGCAACAGCGGGCAAGGCACCGGGGACGTGGACGGCAATGCCGTCCTGCTCAACAGGGTGCAATTCTCCAATATCGACGGGACGAACGGCAAGGTGACCTTTCAGTCCAATGGGCAAACGTTTTCGATCCCCGTCAGCCGGTTCACGCCCAAGACCGCTTGATCTTTACTAAGCCAGCCGCCGCACCGGCTCACCCTTGAACCAGGCATCGATGCCCTCGACCATCTGGTTGTAATGGGCGATGAAGGTCTCCTGCGTGACGTAGCCAAGGTGCGGCGTGACCACGAGATTGTCGAGCTTGCGGAAGGGATGATCGACCGGCAGCGGCTCGATCGAGAACACGTCGACCGCGGCGCCCGCGATTTTGCGCGCTTTGAGCGTTTCAAGCAGCGCCATCTCGTCGATAATCGGTCCGCGCGCGGTGTTGACGATAAAGCTCGTCGGCTTCATGCGGGCAAGATCGGCGGCGCCCACTAGGCCGCGTGAACGATCGCTCAACACCACATGGATGGTGATGATGTCGGCGGTTGCGAACAATTCTTCCTTGGTCGCGTAAGTGACGCCGACTTCCTTGCATCGTTCTGCCGTCAGGTTCGGACTCCAGGCGATCACATTCATGCCGAATGCCTTCGCAAGTCCGGAAACCTTGGCGCCCAACTTGCCGAGCCCGATCACCCCAAGCGTTTTACCTTCGATTTCGATGCCGACATGCTTTTGCAAATATTCGCCGGCATGCATGCGCTGGCTCTCGCGGCCGATATTGCGGGTCAACTCCAGAATCAGGCCCATGGTGAGGGGCGCGGTCGGATCGCGCGGCCAATGCGTGCCGCACACCATTATTTGTTTGTCCTTGGCCGCCGCCATGTCGATCGAATTGTTGCGCATGCCCGAGGTGATCAGAAGTTTCAGCTTGGGCAAGCCGTCGAACATCGCGCGCGGAAACGCCGTGCGTTCACGCATCGCGCAGATGATCTCGAAATCCTTCAACGCGCTGACCGCCGCTTGCGGCGAAGCAAAGGGTTCCCGGAAGACGGTGACGTCGATGCGATCTTCGACTTTTGACCAGTCGGCGACTTTTTGTGAAAGATTGAGATAGTCATCGAGAATTGCACAGCGTAATCGCGTCATGGAAAGAGTCCGTTCTTAGGTCGTTTTTGACGGCCGGATAGCGCGTCTTCGGGAAAGGCGTATGGTCGCGCGTTGTGCTTTTTCAGGCAAGCGCTAATGGTCCGATTCTAACATTCGCCTCCCTTCACGGGCGGACAGGAAAAGCAGAAACGGCGGTCATTTCCGGACACTCGGCACTTTTGCGGAGCGATCCGGAATCTGGAGATTTTCGGGGCTCGTAGTGGATGCTGCGCCCTGGAACGACATTGGGAAGTCGAATTAGCTGGTGCGCTGACGAGCTGTCACCTGCTTGGCGCGGCAGGCAGGCCCTGGGCCGCGCATATAATGCAGTTCCGGCCGGTAGGGGTCGAAGGTCCTGGCGAAAAATTGGCGGAAAAAGCCGCTTATCTCGGCGAAATGGCTTGCTTGTTCCTCGCGCTCAGGGGTCGGAGACGAAAGGGAGCCTGATGTAAGGGTCGCCATGACAATCCTGTCGTTTTCCGGCGGCTTCTGCCACGCCCAGCTCTTTTTGAGGGGCTAACGGCATTTCAGGCGCGATTCATTAAAAGAAGGTTTCAATTGCCGCTATCCGTGTTCTTCCTGGTGAACAGATGGAAAACCTTTTCCCCAGCGGTTGCCCTTTGAGGACCACGCCGTTACATCAGCCGCAAAGCTCAATTTCTCAAAAATCTCTTTCCTTCAGGGGCCTCGATGGCGCGCCAGTTCGTCTACTTCATGCAGGGTCTGTCCAAGACCTATCCGCCCAACCGCAAGGTGTTGGATAACATCCATCTGTCGTTTTACCCCGACGCTAAGATTGGCGTGCTTGGCGTCAACGGCTCGGGCAAATCGACCCTGCTCAAGATCATGGCCGGTCTCGACAAGGACTATACCGGCGAGGCCTGGGTCGCCGAGGGCGCCCGCGTCGGCTACCTCGAACAGGAGCCGCAGCTCGATTCCCAAAAGTCCGTTCGCGAAAACGTCATGATGGGGGTCGCCAAGCAAAAGGCGATTCTGGATCGCTACAACGAACTTGCGGTCAATTATTCGGAAGAGACCGCCGATGAAATGACGAAGTTGCAGGATGAGATCGAGGCCGCGGGGCTTTGGGATCTCGACAGCAAGGTCGATCAGGCGATGGACGCGCTGCGTTGTCCGCCCGACGATTCCGATGTGACCAAGCTTTCCGGCGGCGAGCGGCGCCGCGTCGCGCTTTGCAAGCTGTTGCTCGACCAGCCCGAATTGTTGCTGCTGGACGAGCCGACCAACCACCTCGATGCCGAATCCGTCTCGTGGCTTGAGGGTCATTTGCGCAACTATCCCGGCGCGATTTTGATCGTCACCCACGACCGCTACTTCCTCGATAACGTCACGAGCTGGATTCTCGAACTCGACCGCGGCAAAGGCATTCCCTATGAGGGCAATTATTCCTCCTGGCTGGTGCAGAAGCAGAAGCGGCTCGAACAAGAGGGCCGCGAGGAGGCCGCGCATCAGCGCACGCTGGCGCGCGAGCAGGAATGGATCGCGGCCTCACCGAAAGCGCGCCAGGCCAAATCCAAGGCGCGGTACCAGCGCTATGAAGAGCTTCTAAAGCAGGCCGCCGAAAAGCAGACGCAGACCGCGCAGATCGCGATTCCGGTTGCCGAGCGGTTAGGGCAGAACGTGATCGATTTCGAGGGGCTCACCAAAGGCTATAGCGACCGCCTTCTGATCGACAATCTCACCTTCAAGCTGCCACCGGGCGGCATTGTCGGGGTGATCGGCGCCAACGGCGCGGGCAAGACGACGCTGTTTCGGATGATCACCGGGCAGGAAAAGCCCGATGGCGGCACGATCACGATCGGCGAGAGCGTGCATCTTGGTTATGTCGATCAGTCGCGTGACGATCTCGAGGCCAAGAAGACCGTGTGGGAGGAAATTTCCGGCGGCAATGAACTGATCCTGCTCGGCAAACGCGAGGTCAATTCGCGCGGCTATTGCTCATCCTTCAACTTCAAGGGCGCCGACCAGCAGAAGAAAGTTGGCGCGCTCTCGGGCGGTGAGCGCAACCGCGTGCATCTGGCCAAGATGCTCAAATCCGGCGCCAATGTGCTTTTGCTCGACGAGCCGACCAACGATCTCGACGTCGATACGCTGCGCGCGCTCGAAGAGGCGCTGGAGGATTTCGCCGGTTGCGCCGTGATCATCAGCCACGACCGCTGGTTCCTCGACCGTATCGCCACCCACATGCTCGCCTTCGAGGGCGACAGCCACGTCGAATGGTTCGAAGGCAATTTTCAGGATTATGAAAAAGACAAGATGCGCAGGTTGGGGCAGGATTCCGTCATCCCGCATCGCGTGAAATATAAGAAGCTGACGCGGTAGCGGGCCGTATCGCATGCCCTTGCCGTCATTGCGAGCGAAGCGAAGCAATCCAGTAGAGGCCGTTGCCAAAGCAACCTGGATTGCTTCGTCGCTTGCACTCCTCGCAATGACGGCATTGGATCCAGCTGCTA
>DATGJS010000345.1:0-5992 GCA_035295025.1 Bradyrhizobium sp. | reverse complement strand
CGGCGAACCGTCAACGAAATGGGCGAGATTCCGGTGCTGGAAGAAGACGGCGTGCGCCTGACCCAGACCGCACCGATCCTGCTCAGACTCGCCGAACAACATGGCCGCTTTGGCGGCGAAAGCGCGCAAGAGAAATTCGAGATGCTGCGCTGGCTGTTCTGGGACAACCACAAGCTCTCAAGCTACATGGCGACTTATCGCTACCATCGAACCTTCACGCCTTCACCCGATCAAAACGTGCTCGCCTTCTTCCGCCGGCGTCTCGACGATTTTCTTGGCATTCTCGATCGACACTTGCAGCAAAACGATTTCGCGGCGGGCAATCGACCGACGATCGCGGATATTTCAATGATCGCCTATCTGCACTATCCAAGCGACGAGAGCGGATATGATCTGGCGGCGAGCCACCCGGCGATCGCTCGCTGGCTACAACGCGTCGCGGCCCTGCCCGGCTATAGCACGGCCTACGACCTCTTGCCCGGCAAGCGCTTGACACATTACGCCTGAGCCGAGGCCGCGCCATAGACAGCTACTTACTGTCGATCAGCGCCCGCCCAGCCCCGCAAGCCGGCTCAGCGAAAAAGCCGCCAGCGCCGCGCATAATGCCGCGCCGGCCGCCGCCACGAACACCTCTCCCGCGCTCCATTTCAGGCTGAGCAAGATGCCGCCGACCAGAGGACCGACGATCGAGCCGACCCGGCCTATACCAAGCGCCCAGCCAACGCCGGTCGCCCGCACCGCGGTCGGATAAAATCCGGCCGCGAGCGCATTGGCCGCGATCTGCCCACCCACGATGCAAAAGCCGGCGATAAAGATCGCGACCGTAACGAGAATTTCCGAATGCCCGAGCTGACCGATGGCGCCGACCGCGAACACCGCGATGAAATAGACGAGCGCAAGCGCACGAAACGAAAAGCGGTCAATGATCCGGCCGAGCGCGAATGTTCCGACCACACCGCCGATCTGCAGCATCGAGCCGATCACGGCCGCCTCGGCGATCGACGCGCCGAGATCGTTGAGCACCGTCGGCAGCCAATTCGACAGAAAATAGATGTCGAGCAGGCTCATGAAAAACACGATCCACAACAAAAGCGTCGCGGTGGTTCTTCCGCCCTGAAACAGATGCCTGACCGGAATCCCCGTCAAGGTCGGCTCGTTCACGACAAAACGCGTCCCCTGCTCAAACAGCGCGCTCGGGCTGATCGAGGCGAGCAGTTGGGCGACCCGCTCTTGAGCTTTCTCTTGGACTTTTCCGGCAAGCGCCAGAAACCGAATAGATTCCGGCAGCCGCGATAGCAGGATCGGCACCAGCGCGAGCGGCGCGAGGCCGCCGACGACAAAGACCGACCGCCATCCGAAGTGAGGAATCAAGGCCGCGGCCAGCAAGCCGCCGAGCGCCGCGCCGATCGAAAAGCCGACGAACATCACCATCACCATGGTGGCGCGGCGGCGATGCGGGCTGAATTCGGAGGTGAGCGCAACCGTGTTGGGCATCGCCCCGCCCAAGCCCAATCCGGTCGCCAGGCGGATCGCAAACAGTACATTCAAATCACCGGCGAATGCCGTAACCAGCGTCCCGATGCCGAAGGCGAGCGTGGAGAAGATGATGATCTTTTTCCGTCCGATGCGATCGGCCAGAGGGCCGAACACCAGCGCGCCGATCATCAACCCGAACAGTCCCGCGCTGAAGACTGGGCCGAGCGCGCCCTTGCCAAGATTCCATTCCTTGGCGAGCGCCGGCGCGACATAGCCGATCGCCGTGGTATCGAAGCCGTCGAGAAACAAGACGCTCGCACAGGTCAGCAGCAATTTGATCTGAAATCCGCCGACCGGCTGGGCATCGATGAAAGCCGCGACATCGAGCGTCGATGCGTCCGTGGTTTGCGTAGCCGACATCGTATTTTTTCTCCCGGCCCTTCGTCATTGCGCGGAACGCAGACGACGGCGCAATCCATGTTTCATTGATCAGGTTTGGATTGCTTCGCTCGCGCCCGCAATGACGCTTTAGTTTTACGCGCCGCTTATGTGCGCAGCGCTTCTTTCGAAAAACCCGCGATCTGCTTGTAAGTGTCGGACAAAGCGACGAGTTCATCGCGGCTGATGACATCGTCGATCGCTTTGAACGGCCGATCCTTGGTCCGTTGATAGACCTCGCGCAGGATCGCATCCGGAGGATTGGTGCGGTTGGTGAGAACGACGCGCGTGGTCACTTCCAGGCGCTGCTTCTCATAGGCGGCGAACGCCGCGACGGGATCGGCATGGGCCACCAAGGCCGACGTCATCGCCCGCGTATCGAGAATGGCCTGGCCTGCCCCATTGGAGCCGCGCGGCACCATCGGATGGGCCGCATCGCCGAGCAACGTCACGCGTCCAAAACTCCAGCGCGGCAGCGGGTCCTGATCGACCATCGGGAATTCCAAAATGCTGTCGGCGGCCCGGATCATGGCGGGAACGTCGAGCCAATCGAAATGCCAATCGGCAAACGCCCCGATGAAATCGTCGAGCGAGCCGGCACGATTCCAGTCACGACGGCGATAGGTCGGAGTTTCGATCTCGGCGACCCAATTGACGAGTTGCAGACCGTCATGGTCTACGCCGCGGATCGGGTAGATCACCATCTTGCCATGTGACAACCAGCCCGCGCGCGTCAGGCTCGCCCCCGACAATATCGGTTTCCAGCGGGTCACTCCGCGCCACATATTGACGCCGGAATAACGCGGCTCGCCCTCGTTCGGGAAAAATTGCTTGCGGATGAGCGAATTGATGCCATCGCAGGCGATCGCGGCACGGCCGCGTTCGGATCGGCCGTTGGAAAAACGCAAGGTAACGCCGTCGTCGTCCTGCTCCAGTCCGGTGCAATGATGGTCGGTGATCATCCGCTCCGCACCGGCGCGGCTGCGGAAGGCGTCCAGCAACGCCATTTGCAGGTCACCGCGATGAATCGAAAATTGCGGATGATCGTAACCGGCCGCGCGCCCGAGCGGCTCCAAATAGATCAATTGCCCAAAACGGTTGAAAAAGGTCGAATCCTTCGTTTCGATCGCCACCCGTGCCAGATCGGCCTCAAGCCCAAGCGCGGCCAGTTCCTTGGTGGCATGCGGCAACAGATTGATGCCGACGCCAACGGCGCGGATTTCGGGCGCGGATTCGAATATTCGGCAGGGAATGCCGGCCGCATGCAGCGAAAGACCCAGGGTCAAGCCGCCAATGCCGCCGCCAACGATAAGGATGTCGTCCATGTCTGCTCCCCCGCATCCCCCAAGTGGCGCGGTTAAATCGATGAAACACGATTAGTGAGCCTACTGTCAATCTGACGCGGGCAATTAACGCGCTCATCCCGCGAGGAACCTTTACCTTACCCCTTCCCGTGAAAGCGTGGGGCGGGAAATTGCCGTTCCACCACCACTAACGGTTGCCGACAAAGCACATCCCCATGCGCGAGGCCTCGCTCATGGCCTGGCAGGCGAGCCCCTTCGCGCATGTCCATGACCGGAAGCTGCGGTCATTGTCGGAGGCCTTGGCGCTGAGACTGTAGCAATGCGCGCCCCAGCCATCGTCATATTCGGTACCGGCGAGCTCGCGGCTGCCGCGCGATTGCGGCCGTTCGGAAAATCCGCGGCCAAAGTCCGGCTGCCTGCCGTCGCGCATCGCGGCGACAATATCGCGGCGGCGAAGCTGATCGCCAAAGAAATGCGGCGAGGCCGGCACGATCGTGGTGTTGGAGGGATGTGCCGCCATCCAGTCGACGCCTGGAAAATGAAACCCGCCGATGCCGCGGGTTTGGTGGCATCCGGCGCATGTGACGTCATTGAGCCGCCGCTCGAAGCCCGCTACCGAACGGATATTCTGCAAGGCTATCCCGCGCGCGGCCGCCTTTTGCAGGGCCGTTACGACGTCGTCATTCGAGAAGATGGGATGGCCGCCCTCGCCTTGAACGAGACCGAAGGCCGGCTGCAAGGCGGAAGGCGAAAAGCCGATCGGCGTCGGCGCGATCGCGCGCGTGGCGAGAAATTCCTTCGGGATCAGAATCGTACCGCGATCGAGTTCGCCGACATGCGCCGGCGTCAGCAGCCAGGCTTTGAAGTCGCGCCTGAGCCTTTCATCCGCCATCAAGCGTTCGCGGTCGATCTGGTTTTCGAGCGTCGCCTGCTCGAAGGTTCGCGTCTGCGGGTTGTAGTCGAAGACCTTCAGAAGATAGTCGGTGCGAAATTCGCGGGATGGCGATGGCGAAACATGCGCGATCTGAAGATTGGTTTCGATGCGCTCGATTTGGTCCGGCCCAACCGAATCCAATGGGCCGCCGGACGACGATAGTTTTTCCGCAAGCTCGGCGCCGGTGAGCGGCCAATCGCCGGAAATAAGCCACCGCCGCGCGATCTCGGCGCAGGTCATGCCGGCATTCCTGCCGGCCCTGGCTTTCAAGACCAGATTGAGCGTCATCGGCAACCGCGCGGAGGCTTCGTGATCGCCGACGCGCGGCGCATCGACCTCCGTGAGGCGATAAATCAGCCGGATTTCACCGCAATTTGCGCGTTCCACATAGGCGCGGTCCATCCGGTTCACGATTCCGGCAAGCACAAAGCGCGTCGCCGGAGAGTAGAGCCGGGCGCGGTCGAACAGTTGAAAATCGAACGAGGGCCCGACGCCGATGCTGGCATTCGGAAATTCGGCCCCGTGCCGCTGTTCATATCGCGCAAATTCCACCTCGATCGATTGGCGGACCGGCGCCATCGAGGGAAGAGCAAACAATGCCTCGCCGGTGAGCAGACCTTCGGACCGCCGCGCCGCGTCCAGCATCGCCGCCAAACCAAATCTTCCGCGATCGAACTCGCGCAAAGCACCGGGATCGGTGACGGCAACCCCGCGCTCCAGAACTGGAGCGGCTTGTGCGTGATGCGCCGGCATCAGGCCCCAAAGGGAGGCAACGATCATAAGGATCAAACGCAACGGACGGCTCATGTCCTGACAAACACCACGAAGATGGCCCCATTCCGGCGCTTCTTCCTTTAAGCAAATAGCCGAAAAAAAGACGGCTGTCCCGCGACAATCGCGCCCGCTTCACGCCGGGGTAACCATTTGACAGCAGGGCCGCCGTTCTGCTCAAAACACCCGTCGATAAAAAATGAGGGAAAACGCCATGAAATTCTACGACTCGATCGGACCGAACCCGCGCATCGTTCGCATGTTCATGGCGGAAAAAGCCATCGAAATGCCGAAACAAACCGTCGATCTGCGCGGCGGAGAAAATCGAGCGGCTGAGCATCTCAAGCGTAACCCGCACGGCCAAATGCCGGCATTGGAACTCGACGATGGCAGTTACCTCTCCGAAATCACCGCGATCTGCGAATATCTTGAAGAGAAGAAGCCGCAGCCGGCGATGATCGGAAGCACGGCGGAAGAACGCGCTGAATGCCGGATGTGGACGCGCCGCCTCGACCTCAACATCTGCGAGCCGCTCGCCAATGGTTATCGCTTCGGCGAAGCACTGAAATTTTTCGAAAAGCGCATTCCGGTGGCGCCCGAGGCCTCGCCCGGACTGAAGATGATCGCCGCCAATCGCCTGCAATGGCTCAACGGCCAGATAGCCGACGGCAAGCCATATTTCTGCGGCCCACGTTTTACGCTCGCCGACATCCTGCTTTATTGCTGGCTCGATTTCGGCAATCAGGTCGGCCAACCGCTCGACCCCGCCAATACCCACATCAAGGCGTGGTTCGACCGCGTGGCGCAACGGCCCTCGGTGAAGGCGTAGCTTGTCCCGGACGCGGTGCGGCGCGTCTTTGCGCTGCACCGCAGAGCCGGGACCTACTCATCGTCGAAGGATGGACCCCGGATTAGCAGCGCACCGCCATCGTGCGTCGAAGACACGCGTGAACGCGCTCATGGCACTGCGCTGCATCCGGGGAACAAAGATTACGTCCTCGCCTTGGCATCGGCGTCCTGGATCGCCTGCCAAACCTTCATCGGCGACAGCGGCGTTTGGATCGAGGTC
>DATGJS010000344.1:0-5874 GCA_035295025.1 Bradyrhizobium sp. | reverse complement strand
CAAATTGAGAAGCGGCAATGCCACCGTGCTGAAATCCAACGCGCAATTTGCAGGCTTCCGTGGCGAAGCCACGGCCCCTTCCGCCATTCTTCTGGTCAACAACGATCTGCATATCGAACTGAAGATCGACCGTAACCACATCATCGGCAAGGATGATTCCGCCGGCGTCGCCGACATGATTTTGGAAGCCGCCGTCAGCACGATTCTCGACATGGAAGACAGCGTCGCGACCGTGGATGCTGAGGACAAGGTGCTGGTCTATCGCAACGCGCTCGGCCTGATGAACGGCACGCTCTCGGCCGATTTCGAGAAAGCCGGCAAGACAACGAGGCGCACGCTCAATCCCGACCGCCTCTACACGGCGCCGGACGGTAACGAGCTCAAGCTCCACGGACGCAGTCTCCTTTTGATCCGAAATGTCGGCCACCACATGTTGACCGACGCCGTGCTTGACGCGACGGCCGCGGAAATTCCGGAAGGTTTGCTCGATGCCGCCGTCACCGGCCTATTGGCGCTCCACGACCTGAAAGGCCGTTCGAAATTACCCAACAGCCGCGCCGGCGCGGTCTACATTGTCAAGCCGAAGATGCACGGTCCGGACGAGGTCGCACTGACCTGCGAGACCTTTGCCCGCGTCGAGACAATGCTGTCATTGCCGGAAAACACCTTGAAAATCGGCATTATGGACGAAGAGCGCCGCACCACCGTCAACCTCAAGGCCTGCATCCAGCAAGCACTCAAACGCATCGTCTTCATCAACACCGGCTTCCTCGATCGCACCGGCGACGAGATTCATACCTCGATGGAAGCCGGCCCCATGATGCGCAAGAACGACATGAAGGCGCAAGCATGGATCAAGGCTTATGAAGATTCGAATGTCGATATCGGGTTGATCGAGGGCCTGCCCGGCCGCGCCCAGATCGGCAAGGGCATGTGGGCGGCACCCGATCGAATGGCGGATATGCTGGCGCAGAAGATCGCCCATCCCCAGGCCGGCGCGACCACGGCGTGGGTGCCTTCGCCCACCGCCGCCACACTGCACGCGCTGCATTATCATCAAGTCGATGTGCTGGCGCGCCAACAAGAGCTCGCCGCGGCCGGCCCGCGCGCCAAACTGGCCGATATTCTCACCATTCCAGTGTCCCCATCGAATTGGACAGTCGATGAGGTCCGACAAGAGATCGACAACAACTGCCAGGGCATTCTCGGCTATGTCGTGCGCTGGATCGATCAAGGCGTCGGCTGTTCGAAAGTACCCGACATCCACGACATCGGCTTGATGGAAGACCGCGCGACCTTGCGCATTTCGAGCCAGCATCTGGCGAATTGGCTGCATCACGGTGTCGTCACCAAAGAGCAGGTGATGGATTCGTTGAAACGAATGGCCGTCGTGGTGGATGGGCAGAACAAAGGCGATCCCTCCTATCGCCCGATGGCACCCGGCTTTGACGGCTCGGCCTTCAAGGCGGCCTGCGATCTCGTCTTCAAGGGGCGCGAGCAACCGAACGGCTACACCGAATATATCCTCACCGCGCGGCGGCGCGAGGCCAAGGCGGCGGGCTGAACCGATCCGATATCCCCCGTGATCCGGAACGATCAAACATCGCGTTCGTTATGTGATCTCCACTAGTGCCGCCTATTTGAAGTTCCTGTGCCACAAGCGACGAATCCGTCAGGAGCTTCAAATAGAAAGCGGCACTAGAAACATACATTTGCTAGTGCCCTTGACTTTTCGAAGTTCGTAAAAGGGGGCGCTGCGAGTGAGTACAAACTTCGAAAAGTGGGCACTAGCCAGGAGACGACAATGGATTGGAACCAGGTCGAAGGGAATTGGAAACAATTCAAGGGGAAAGCAAAGGAGAAATGGGGCAAGCTCACCGATGACGACCTCAACGTCATCGAAGGCCGCCGCGAACAACTCGAAGGCAAGTTGCAGCAGCGTTACGGCTTCGCCAAGGACCAAATCCACAGGGATGTGGACGATTGGTTCAGGGCGCTGAAGTAAAACCCGGTCTGCCAACGGCGCCGCAGATGAAGCTTAAAAAAGCCCCGGCCTGCCGGGGCTTTTTGTGACGCCGCGGGAACCACGAGCGTCTAAAATACCGCGATATATTTCAAAAGCGAGATCACGCCGAGAATGATGACGACGACGCGCACGATTTGCTTGGCGCGTCCATCGAGCGGCAGCAAATTGACGAGATACAGAATCAGAATGACAACCAGAAATGTGACAAGCGCACTTACCAGCATTTGAATATCCCCCGATGAGGCGAAAAGAGCAGAAAACCTCATTGACAACACGCCGGGGGATACGCCGGTTCCGCACCAGGAACACTCGCCGGCCACAAGGAGCGCTCAACAAACCTTCCGAGGCCGAAAGCGGCAGGGCTACTGCCTAAAAATTAACCATTATTTGTCAAATTTGGGCGGCTTTCCGGGGACCTCCATGCTCGACCGCCTCACCGTTTCGTCGCTCATCAAATCCGTCATCGTGCTGATGTCCATCTGCATGACCTCTCTGCTGTGCGTCAGCGCCTGGAATTCATGGGGGCGGCTGGCGACGACCAGCCGCATTCTAGTCGTGGCCGACGCTTCGGCAAATCTTTTCAAGGCGATGCATAATCTGCGCAGCGACCGATCGGTCACCACCCGCAACCTGAACGAAGACGCCCCGCTACAGCCCGATGTGCAGCTTTTTCTGCGCACCAATCGCGACATCGAATTGCCGGCGATGCGCGCGGTGCTCAGTGCGCTGGAGGGATTCGACTTTCCCGACCGCCAGACGCTCTTTCCCGAATTGAACCGGCTGATCCAGACTTTTGCCGCGCTCGAAGCCGAATCCTGGGACGCGCTGAGCAAGCCGAAGGCCGCGCGCCGGCCCACCCTCAGCAAGGAGTTCATGGACAATACCGGCGCACTGCTGGAGACGCTCGACAAAGTATCGATGCAGATCGCAGCCGCGGTGAATAACGACGATGCGGTGATCGATCAGATGTTGACGATCAAGCAGCTTGCCTGGTTGTTGCGCAATACGGCGGGCGAAGCCTCGCTCTTGATCGCCAACGGCCTCACCTTCGGCAAGGTCGGCCCCGACTTCCGCCAGAACCTCACCAAATTTACCGGCGGCATCGACGCCGCCTGGGCGGCGCTCAAGGCGGTGACGACGGGTCCGGCATTGCCCGTGGAGCTCACCTCGGCGATGGCCGCGGCGCAAACCGCCTATTTCGAAAAAGAATATGTCGGCACTCGAAACGACCTCGCGAACGCGATGACGGCCGGGGAAAAGCCACAGATGAAAGGCAACGAGTGGACCCCGTTCTCGCTCAAGCATATGACAAGCGCGGTCGTCGTCGCCGAACGCGCGCTGGACAAAGCCAAGGCCTACGCCGCGGTTCTACACGGCGAAGCCTGGCGCTCGCTTGTTCTGCAACTGATTCTGTTGACGGCGGCGCTGGCTTTGACGATCGGCGCGATGACGGCGGTAACGCGGCGCATCATCATGCCGCTGCATGCCATGCGCGATGCCATGCTCAAGGTGGCATCCGGGGATCTATCGGTCGATACGGCCTATGCGCGGCGGCGTGACGAGATCGGAGCACTTGCCGGCGCACTTGAAACCTTCAAACAGCAGGCTTTGGACAAGCGCCGGATCGAGGATCAGGAGCGAGAGCGCCATGCCAGCGCGGCGGCGCGGCAGCAGGCCATCGAAGGTTATGTCGGCGAATTCGAAAACATGGTGCGCCGGACGCTCGAGCAATTGGGTTCGGCCTCAGGCCAGATGAAGACGACATCGGCCGAGCTGTCGGCGGTGTCCCGTCAGACCAATTCGCGCGTGCTGGTGGCCGAAAAGGCCTCGGAGGAAGCCTCCCTCAATGTGGAAACGGTGGCCTCCGCCGCACAGGAACTCAGCGCCTCGATCGACGACATCAGCCGCCAGGCGTCCCATGCCGCGGGCATTGCCGGCCGGGGCGTCAGCCGGGCCCGGGAAACCGACAACACCGTCCAGGGCCTGGCCAAGACCGCGGCCGGCATCGGCGAGGTGATCGGCCTGATCAACTCGATCGCCGCGCAAACCAACCTTCTGGCGCTGAATGCGACCATCGAGGCGGCGCGCGCCGGCGAGGCCGGACGAGGCTTTGCGGTGGTGGCCTCCGAGGTCAAATCGCTGGCGAGCCAGACCGCCAAGGCGACCGACGATATCTCTGGACAAATTGCCGAAATTCAGAAAGTAGCGAGCGAGGCGGTCGAAGCGATCAAGGGAATTGGCGGCATTATCGGCGAAGTGAGCGAGGTGGCGACCGCTATTGCGACCGCGGTCGAAGAACAGGGCACCGCCACTCAGGAAATTTCACGCAGCACCCAACACGCCGCGCAAGGCACGCGCAACGTCTCGGAAAACATCACCGGCGTCAAAACCGACGCCGACAGCGCGGCCGAAGCCGCCGAACATGTCAGGCACGCTTCCCAGACGCTTGAAGCCCAGAGCCTCCAGCTCAACCATCAGGTTACGGATTTCCTGGGGAAGATTCGCGCGGCCTGATTCCCATCCGGCGGCGTCGCTTCATTGCGCGGCGCCCACCGGCGCGCGCCTATCATGCGAGCGGGTCTTTTCGGGCGCGGGCGTTAAATCAAGCGATGCGCCACGCCGATCGGCGCCGTGGCTTGCGATCTTCAGCCCGCCGTCGTTGCCGGCGACAATATCGCCCTTTCGCAACGTCGGGTCGTTTTCGATTTTCATCGCCGCAAGGCCCGCCGGATCCTTACCGTTGCAGGTACAATGAGCGACCCATTGATCGCGATAACGAAAGGCGTTCGGCAATTCGGAGTAAGGCTTACCGGCCTCGGTGACGGCGTCTTCAATCGTGCCGCCATAGACCAATTTGGTCTCGCTCGCCGGACAAAGGCCGTTACAAGCCGCCGCGCGGCTTTGATGGCTTGTGCCGGAGATCGGGAAATAACGTCCGTCACAACTCCGCACGCAATAAGCCTGCGAATTTCCGCCATAAGAATAGATCCGCGCAGGCGGCGCGGAATTTTCCGAGCCGATGGTATTGCCCTCATTGACGTAAGGCAACGGCGTCATCGGCGGTTCGGACCGATGACGCCCGAACACGCCAAAAAAAGTGGAGAAAAAATCCTGCGCTTGCGCGTCGGCCGCCATCAACCCCGCGACGAGGAGCACGGCGCTCAATGCGATCCTTCCCGATCTTCCGCTCATCGCTTTTTTCCGTTCTGGCTTTCGTCTCCCGCATGGATGCGGCGTCTCGAAGATTCATCGCCCAACAAACGCCAGCGGACCTCCCCGGTTCCGAAACCGGCTACGACGGCGTGACGGGATGTCGCGCAGCTCACAACCGACATTGACGCGACGGAACTCTTTTCGGGGCCAACGCTTATTTTATTGAAAACCCCTTTATCGCGCCAATGGCGCGGGGGAGAACGCGTTGCGTGTGCAGCCTCACGAGCGTGCGCCGTCTGAAGAGGATGCCGGCGCATCGGCGATTGATCGCTCTTTTGAGGCGCCGCCGACTTTTCTGCGTTTCAAACTCATTGAATTCGCTTTGATCTCGCTGTTGGTCATTTGCGTGATCGCCGTGCTTTATGCCGCCCAGGCGTTTTTCCTGCCGGTGGTCGCGGCGTTTGTGGTCGGCACCATGCTGTCGCCCGCGGCCGGCTTTCTGGAGCGCTACCGAATCCCGCGCGCGCTCTCGGCCGTTCTGATCGTGAGCGCGGTCGGCGCCGGCATCACCTTCATCATCGGCTTGATTTCTTCGCCACTGATGCAGTGGACCCGCCGGTTGCCCGAACTTGGCGATCGGCTCAGGGACAAACTCCATCTGTTCGACCGTCCGATCGCGCTGTGGAAAGAGCTTC
>DATGJS010000343.1:0-4852 GCA_035295025.1 Bradyrhizobium sp. | reverse complement strand
GCCGGGGGGGGGGGGCCGACTTGGAAGACCGGCTGTTCCGCAAAATCCAGATGATCGACGATGCGGCAACGGATCAGGATTTGCGCGTGCCGCCCAGCAACCACTTCGAGAAGCTGACCGGCAAGCTTGAGGGCTTCCATTCGATCCGCGTCAACAAGCAATGGCGGCTCGTCTTCCAATGGGATGGCGGCCGAGGTGAGGCGAGGGGCCTCTATCTGGACGACCACAGCTATCGATGAGGTGATCCATGTGGACTACGAAACGCAAGCCGGTCAGCGTCGGCGAAGTACTGGTCGAGGAGTTCATGGAGCCGATGGGGCTGACGCAAGGTGCTTTGGCTAAGGCCATGGGCGTGCAGCGAAAGCACGTCAACGAGCTTTGCAACAATCGCCGCAATGTGACCGCTCCGACCGCGCTCATCCTGGCCCGCGTGTTCGGCAACAGCCCCGACTTCTGGCTCAATGTGCAGCGGCGCGGCGACCTTTGGGAAGCGATGCATTCACCTCGCGAATACGCGAGGATCAAGCGGGCCCGGTCGCTGACAAGCGCCGCATGACATGCGTTTGGTCATGCCAAGGGACGCCGATGGCCTGTTTTCGCCGCTGGCACATCCTCGGGCGTATAATAGGCTACGCCCGGCGTTAGCAGTTCTGTTCTGATGTGGCGGAAGGGGTGGGATTCGAACCCACGGTACCCTTGCGGGCACGCCGGTTTTCAAGACCGGTGCCTTAAACCACTCGGCCACCCTTCCATGGCGTTTCTCATGGGCGAAGGCGGGAGGGATTGCAAGGGAGGGCTCAAAGCCGTTTTTGAAAGTCCGATGTAAGGGAAGGGCCGGTCTTAGACCGCAAGAATTGGTTTACCACCCCACGGCTCTCCCTGCGCTCTCCCCATTTCCGCCGCGTTCGGCCTGCGATATATTCGCGCCTTGATGCCGAAGTAGGTGGCGTCAGGGGACAGGAAGGCCGCCAAGCGCGAAAAACAACGCGGCTTGGGAACCGGTTATTGGGGCGCATGGGGAAACGACCGTCAGCACCGGCTTTGGGCGCAATGCGGGGCATGGCCGCCTTAGTGGCGTGCCTTCTGCTCGCCAATTGCTCCTCTTCCGGCCTCACCAGCCGGGTCGATCCCAAATATGGCGTGTCTTCAAGCCCGCGCGTCGTCGAGTTGGGCGATCCCGTGCCCAAGGGGGGAGGGACCTACCGGGTCGGCAAACCTTACACCGTCGCCGGCCGGGTTTATGTCCCGGAGGAAGACGTCAATTACCGTCAAGACGGTCTTGCCTCCTGGTATGGCGATGATTTCCACGGCCGACTGACCGCCAATGGCGAAATTTTCGACATGACATCGCTGAGCGCCGCCCACCCGACGCTTCCGATGCCAAGCTACGCGCGCGTCACCAATCTTTCCAACGGCAAGTCGTTGATCGTGCGCGTCAATGATCGCGGACCCTATCACGGCAACCGCGTGATGGACGTTTCAAGCCGCGCGGCCGAACTCCTGGAATTCAAGAACAATGGCGTGGCGCGCGTCCGCGTTGAATATGTCGGCCGCGCGCCGCTCGAAGGCTCCGACGATCACCTGCTGATGGCGACCTTACGCACAGGCGAGCCGGCGCCGTCGCCTTCCCTGGTTCGCGTGGCGTCCGCCCGGCCATTCGTTCCGGAAATATCGCCCTCGGCGCGGCCGATCCGCGGCGAAGTGCCCCTGCCGGAAGACCGTCCCTATAATCTCGGGAGCACGCAACCCGAACAGCCGGCGATGGCCGCTCCTCGGGAGCGGACGGCCTTCGCGCGCCCGCGCCCGAATGGACAATTCCAAAGCGAGCAATTCCAAAACGAGCCGCGCGCGGCGTTCTCCGAACCTGAGGATCGCTACGGCCGCGCGGTTTCGGCTTACGCCCCAATCGATCCGGCGGGGCCAAGCGAGTTCCTCGCCGGGCGCGGGCTTTACTGAAGCCCAACCACTGAAGCCCAAGCCGTTGCCGCCTCCGTCGCTCGCCCTTTTATCCTTCCGCGTTTCTGCCTTGTTTGCAGAACCTTATAAGGCCTCGCGAAGGCTATTCCTCAATGACTTAAAGGGTTCCGAAAGCCGTGTTGTTCGGGCGGGTGGCAACTGTTAGAACGCCGCTTTCAAAGGCAGTTTTCAATGGCCCTATCTCTGGCCCTTTCTCTCTTGCGGTTTTGCAGATCCACCGCCATGGACAGGCGGCTGATGCGCGGCCTGATCGCGGTTTCCGCCGTCGCGGCCTTGGGTTGGAGCGGTGTCCTCCACGCCGCCAATAACAGCGTGCAGGGCGCCAAAAAGGACGAGGCCGCCTTCGACGGCGATGCGCCCACCGCGATCCTGATCGAAGCCTCGAGCGGCAGCGTCCTGTTTGAGAAGAACGCCGATGAACTGCGCGCGCCCTCCAGCATGATGAAATTGATGACGGCGGAGGTGGTTTTCCACGCGCTCAAACAAGGCGACATCAAAGCGACCGACGAATTCCGCGTCAGCGAAAACGCCTGGCGTAAAGGCGGAGCGCCGGCCGGCGGCTCGACTATGTTTGCGGCGATCAACAGCAGGATCTCGGTGGACGATCTCTTGCACGGCGCGATCATTCAAAGCGGCAACGATTCCTGCATGGTGCTGGCCGAAGGCATCGCCGGCAATGAGCACAGCTTTGCCGAAATGATGACCAAGCGCGCGCGCGAACTCGGCCTGGCGCGATCGACCTTCGCCAATTCCAACGGCCTTCCGGATCCCGGCAACAAGATGACGGTGCGCGAATTGGCGATGCTCGCGCGCCACATCATCCAAACCTATCCTGAATTTTACAAACTGTTCGGCGAGAAGGAATTTACTTGGAATAAGATCCGTCAGCAAAACCGCAATCCGTTGCTCAATTCGCTCGAAGGCGCCGACGGGTTGAAAACCGGCTTCACCAAAGAAGGCGGTTACGGCATGGTCGGCTCGGCCGTTCAGAACGGGGTGCGTTTGATCGTTGCCATCAATGGCCTGGAGGATGGCGACGACCGCGCCGCCGAAGCCAAAAAGATGCTCGAATGGGGATTTCGCAATTTCGAGGTGCGGACTCTGTTCACGGCCGAACAAACCATCGGTTACGCCAAGGTTTTTGGCGGCGAAAGCCGCTCAGTCAAACTGGCCAGCCATGAGCCGGTCAAGGTCATGGTTCAGAAAAACGGCGCCGACAAATTGATCGCCCGCATCGTCTATCAGGGGCCGATCCATGCGCCGGTCGAGGCGGGTCAGGCGGTCGGGTCGGTCAAAATATGGCGCGGCGGCAATATCGCGGTGGAAGCTCCGGTTTACACGACTGAATCGATCGGGCGGGGATCGACCATGCGGCGGGCCATCGACGGCGCCAGCGAATTGGTGATCGGGGTTTTTCGCGCCACCGCCGAGAAGCTCTGACCATGGCTGAAGCTACGATCAAACGGATGGCCGGGCGCGGGCGCTTCATCACCTTTGAAGGCGGCGAGGGCTCAGGCAAATCCACACAGATCAAGATGCTCGCCGAGCGGTTGGCCGGCGTGAAATTGCAAGCCATCGTCACCCGCGAGCCCGGCGGCTCTGCCGGCGCGGAAATCATCCGGCATCTGGTTTTATCGGGAATGGGCAAGCTTTTGGGCGCCGAGGCGGAAACGCTTTTGTTCGCGGCCGCCCGCGACGACCACGCACGAACCGTGATTGAGCCCGCGCTTACGCGGGGCGTGTGGGTGCTTTGCGACCGTTTTTCCGATTCGACGCGGGTCTACCAGGGCGCGCTCGGCAAAGTGGCGCCCGGAATTCTCAATGCGATGCAGCGGGTCACGATCGGCGATCTGAAACCTGACCTCACCGTCATTCTCGATGTGCCGGTGGAAGTGGGGTTAAAGCGCGCGGCGCTCCGCCGCGGCAAGGCGGCGGCCGACCGGTTCGAGGCGGAAGACGTGAGGTTTCACCAGCAGCTACGCGAGGCATATTGGCAGATCGCAGCGGGCGAGCCGGAGCGATGCGTGCTGATCGATGCCACGCAAGACACAGACAAGGTCGCCGCGCGAATCTGGACGTCGTTGCGCGATCGCTTTTTCGCGGCGAATGCCGAAAGCGCGGCGGGGTCGGCATGAGCGGCCGGGCCGAAAATCAATTGTCGGTGTCTCATCCCAGAGAAACCGCCGAACTTTACGGCCACCGCGAGGCCGAAACCGCGCTGCTCAACGCCTATCGCGGCGGACGCATTCCTCACGCCTGGCTGATCGGCGGGGCGCAAGGCATCGGCAAAGCCACGCTTGCCTATCGGATGGCGCGCTTTGTTCTCGCTCATCCCGATCCGGTTTCCTCCGCCGTGCAGCACGCCGAACGGCTGAACGTCGATCCCGATGCGCCGGCCGCCCGCCGTATCGCCGCCGGCGCCCATGGCGGCCTGCTTGTCCTTCAGCGCACGGCGAACGACAAGGGCGTGATGCGGACCGTCATCACCGTCGATGAGACGCGGGAAACCATCGCTTTCTTCGGTTCGAGCGCCGCGGAGCAGGGCTGGAGGGTCTGCATCGTCGATACCGTCGATGAACTCAATCCGAACGCCGCCAACGCCCTTCTCAAAATCCTGGAAGAGCCGCCACGCCAATCCCTTTTCCTGCTCGTCAGCCACGCGCCGGGGCGGGTGCTGCCGACCATCCTTTCCCGTTGCCGCAGGCTGCCGCTACGGCCGCTCGCAAACGCCGATGTCACCCAGGCGGTAAGCCGGGCGAGCGGGATCAGCCAAACCGACCCCTCGCTTTTGGAAGTGACTGAAGCCGCCGATGGCAGCGTCGCGCGAGCCTTGACCTTGCTCGGCGGCGACGCCGTCAAACTTCATCATCGGACC
>DATGJS010000342.1:0-5085 GCA_035295025.1 Bradyrhizobium sp. | reverse complement strand
GAGCAGCTTGCGCCGCCGCTCCAGGTTCAGGACTTCCGTGCTCTTCGCCGGGCCGGCCGGAACGGTACGCCACAGATCGTTGAACACGCTCTGCTCATGCGCGCGGCGCTCCTTGGCGCGTTTTTCCTCCGCGCGCAGATCGAGGTTTTTCTTGCCCGGATAGCGATCGATGCCATGCGACATCAAGGCATGCGCGGCATCGAGCGTGATTTCGACCGCCAATCGCCCGTGATGCTCCTCGCATTGGGCGACGTAGCTTTTGGCGAAATCGAGATAATCGAGAATGCCTTCGGCATCCGTCCATTGCCGGAACAAATAATTATTCTTGAAGAAATGATTATGGCCGAAAGCCGCGTGCGCGATCACGAGCGTCTGCATGGTCGCGGTGTTTTCTTCCATCAAATAGGAAATGCAAGGCGAAGCATTGATCACGATCTCATAGGCGAGACCTTTGAGCCCTTTGCGATAGAAGGCCTCATGATGGGCGAAATGTTTACCGAACGACCAGTGCTTATAGAACAGCGGCATGCCGGATGAAGAATACGCATCCAGCATCTGTTCGGCGGTGATGATCTCGATCTGGTTCGGATAGATGTCGAGCCCGAGTTCGCCGCGCGCGATCGCCTCGCAGGCATCGTGGATGCGTTGCAGCTTCGCAAAATCCCAATCGGCCCCCTCGAACAAACGCTCGGTTGACGACGCGGTCATGGCGCGACTTTCTCTTGGCTTCGGCGACGCTGGAACAGCTCGTGAAACACCGGAAAAATCTCGCTGCGGTTCGCCACCTTGCGCATCGAGAGCGGCGCGCCTTCGCTCCGTAAGCGCTGATACAGCGTCCACAAGGAGGAATCCGGCATCTCGAAAGCGCTGCCATTGGCTTCGCCGACTTCGAGATAGGCAAAGAACTGGCTGACCGGCAGGATCATCTCGGTCAACAGGCGGCCAGTAAGCGCATTATCGGCGATCGAGTTGTCACCGTCGGAGGCTTGCGCCGCGTAAATATTCCAATCGGAAGGGCGGAAGCGCGAGCGCACGATATCGCCCATCGCCTCCAGCGCGCTCGACACCATGGTGCCGCCGGAAGCCGGGCCATGGAAGAACGTATCCTCATCGACCTCCTCGGCACGGTCGGTATGACGGACGAACACGATCTCGACATGCCGGTAGCGGCGGGTGAGAAACACGTAGAGCAGCATGTAAAACCGCTTGGCGAGATCCTTCATGTGCTCGGACATCGAACCCGACACATCCATCAGGCAGAACATCACCGCCTGCGCCACGGGCTTTGGCACCGTCTCGAAGCGGCGATAGCGGATGTCGATCGGGTCGATGAAGGGAATGCGCCTGGCCTTGGCCTTCAGCGTCGCGATCTCGGCACTGAGCTCGGTGCGGCGGATTTCGTCGTGGCAGGCTTCCAGTTCGGCTTCCAGCGCCTCGATCGTCTCCAGGCGCGGTCTTCGCAACGCCACACGGCGGGCCAGCGCGACCCTCACGGTCCGGCTCACCGAAATATTGGCCGGCGAGCCGGAGGTCGAATAGCCCGCGCGCTGCAATCCGTCGCTTTCGGCTTCCGCAAGCTTACGTTTGGCAAGATCGGGCAATTCAAGATCGTCGAGAAACAGATCGACAAATTCATCACGCGACAACACGAACCGAAAATCGTCCTCGCCATCGCCTTCGCCCGGAGCGGACGCCCGGCCTCGCCCCCCGCCCGAACGCGGAAGGATATCGCCTTCGACGAATTTCTTGTTGCCCGGAAGCACATGGTCGCGTGTGCCGCCTTCGGTGCGGAAGCGAGGCTCGTGCATCCCATCGAGCGGGATCGAAACCTCGCCGCCTTCCAGAACATCCCTGATGTCCCGGCCTTCGGAGGTTTTCTTCACGGCGCCCTGAACCAGCGCCTTGGCCCGGCGCAGGAAACGTTGGCGGTTTTCCAGGCTTTTCAAGCCGGGATTCAGGCGCCGATCGATGATGAACATCGCCACTGCTGCATCTGCCTCCACCTCAGCCGGCTTGTTTCACACGCATGTACCATTCGACGAGCCTGCGGACCTGGCGCTCGGTGTAACCGCGTCCCACCATCCGCGCGACGAACTCGCCGTGCTTCTTCTCGGTGTCGCCGTCCTTTTTGGAACCGAACGAGATCACCGGAAGCAGATCCTCGACTTGCGAGAATATACGCTTTTCGATCACCTCGCGGATCTTTTCGTAAGAGGTCCAGGACGGATTCTTGCCGCCGTTCTGCGCCCGCGAGCGCAGAGAGAATTTCACGACCTCGTTGCGGAAATCCTTCGGGTTGGCGATCCCGGCCGGCTTCTCGATCTTGGTCAGTTCCTGGTTCAAGAGTTCGCGGTTGAGCATCTGGCCGGTATCGGGATCTTTGAAGTCCTGGTCCTCGATCCAGGCGTCGGCGTAATCGACGTAACGGTCGAACAGATTCTGGCCGTAATCGGAGTAGGATTCCAGATAAGCCTTCTGGATTTCATTGCCGATGAATTCGGCATAGCGCGGCACGAGTTCGGCCTTGATGAATTCGAGGTAACGCTTCTCGGTTTCCTCGGATAATTGCTCGCGGCGGATCGCATGTTCCAGCACATACATCAGATGGACCGGATCGGCGCCGAGTTCGAAAGTGTCGTGGTTGAAGGTCGCGGCCAAAACCTTGAAAGCAAAACGGGTCGAAACGCCGTCCATACCTTCATCGACGCCGGCCGCTTCTTTATATTCCTGAACGCTTCGCGCCTTGGGGTCGCTCTCTTTCAGGCTTTCGCCGTCATAGACCCGCATTTTCGCAAACGTCGTCGAGTTTTCGTGCTTGCGTAAGCGAGACATCACCGAGAAGCGCGCAAGCGTCTCGAGCGTTGCCGGCGCGCAAGGCGCCGCCGCGAGTTCGGAGCCCGAGATCAGCTTTTCATAGATCTTCTGCTCTTCGGTGACCCGCAGGCAATACGGCACCTTGATGACGCAGATGCGGTCGATGAACGCTTCATTGTTCTTGTTGGACTTGAAGCTCTGCCATTCGGCTTCGTTCGAATGCGCCAGGACGATGCCGATGAACGGAATCGCGCCGATATTCTCCGAACCGATATAATTGCCTTCCTGGGTCGCCGTGAGCAGCGGGTGCAGCATTTTGATCGGCGCCTTGAACATTTCGACGAATTCGAGGATGCCCTGATTGGCGCGGTTGAGGCCGCCGGAATAGCTGTAGGCGTCGGGATCGTTCTGCGCATAGGTCTCAAGCTTGCGGATATCGACCTTGCCGACCAGAGAGGAAATATCCTGATTGTTCTCATCGCCCGGCTCGGTTTTCGCGACCGCGATCTGACGCAACCGCGAGGGTTGAATCCTGGCGACGCGGAAGCGGGAAATGTCGCCGCCGAAGGCCTCCAGCCGCTTCAGGCACCACGGGCTCATCAGCCCAGAGAGGCGCCGGCGCGGAATGCCGTATTTTTCTTCGATCATCGGCCCGAGCTGGTCGGGATCGAACAGGCCAAGCGGCGATTCAAAGACGGGCGAGAGTTCGTCGCCGGCCTTGAGCACGTAGATCGGGTGAACCTCCATCAGCGACTTCAGCCGCTCGGCGAGCGAAGATTTGCCGCCGCCGACCGGACCGAGCAGATAGAGGATTTGTTTGCGCTCTTCGAGGCCTTGCGCGGCATGGCGGAAGAAACCAACGATGCGCTCGATCGTTTCCTCCATGCCGTGGAAGCCGGCGAAGGCCGGGTAGGCCCGCATCGTGCGGTTCAAAAAAATACGGCCAAGGCGGGGGTCCTTGGCCGTGTCAATCATCTGGGGCTCGCCGATCGCCGCTAGTAGTCGCTCGGCCGCATTGGCGTATCGCATCGGATCGCCCCGGCACGACTCTAGATATTCGGCCATCGGCATGTCGCTTTCGCTTCGCGCCTCGAAAGACCGGGCGAAAGCGTTGAACAAAGAGTCGTTATACATTGATCCCGCTCCTCATCTGGTTTGCCGTATCACCGCTCGCTGAAACGCGCGTCTCTAATCCTCCACCTTATCGTCGCCTTGTACCCGGCGCACTGAGCGAATCAGCTTCAGCGCTGACGGCCATTGGACACGCGGCCAACTCCATGAGGCAATGCAATACTTGTGCTAGACGATCCGTCATGGCCAGAAATCATACTATTATTTTGTGATGTATCCATCTCGCAACATCCAAACCACACTTGGTGTTTCGTCGGACGTGAATTAATGTTTTGTTAAGCTTTGTTTTCCGGTGGCCTTCAGTAAAACCACGGGGCAATAGTGGGGCGACAGCGGCGGCAACGCCCCAATCCGACGCGACCGAGTGACGCGGCCATGGAACAAAAGCGTTTCCGCCGCCGCCTGTTCATCGATCGGCCTTGCCTTATTTCGCCCGCGCCAGGTTAAGGCGGCTAAAAAATAGCCTCGCAGGATGGGTGGATTGCCCGGCAAGGCGCCACAGCGGGAATTTTCGGAGCTATAGTTTGACCATTGGAATCGGCCCGGTACCGAAAACGGCCGCCCGCTTGTCGTTCCCCAAAAGACAGGCGGGAAAGAAGGCGTTTACCGGCAATTTTGGCAAGGAAGAGCCATGACTTTGAGTGCAGACATGACGACCACGCTCGATCGCATTCTCGACACCGCCGCGGAGAATTTGAGCGTCGCAAAAATCCTGATCCAACTCGGTCTTGACCCCAACAATATTACCTACGACGCCATCTTCAACCGTCTGCTCGAACTCTTTCTTGCCAATATCACGCTGGCCAACATGTTCGCGCTGGTCGGCGCGGTGTTTTTTGTCGCCACCCTTCTGACGCAGACGATGGTGCCGCTGCGGGTGGCGAACATGTTCGGCTGCGCCTTCTTCGCCGGCTTCGGGGCGCTCGCCGGCGACATCAAGACGCTGCTTCTTTACCTCCTTCTGGTTCCGATCAACGCCTTTCGGCTGCGCCAAATGTTGCAACTCGTGAAGATGGCGCGCGGCGCGACCCAAGGCGACACCTCGATGGAATGGCTGAAGCCGTTCATGACCGAACGCAAATACAAGAAGGGCGACGTGCTGTTCAAAAAGGACGACGACGCCGACGAAATGTTCCTGAC
>DATGJS010000341.1:0-9849 GCA_035295025.1 Bradyrhizobium sp. | reverse complement strand
TGGTCGGACACACGTCGGGACAATGGGTGAAGCCGAAGAAAATCAGCGTCGGGTGCCCCTGCATGGATTTTTCGGTGACGGTCTGACCGGCTTGGTCGGTGAGTTCAAAAGGACCGCCGATTGCCGCCGGCGCCGGGGCGTGGCGCAAGCCGCCCATCGCCCACAGCATCAGGACAAGCCCGACGACCAGACTTCCGGCGAACGCTCCGATGACGACCAGCGGGCGAGTGGTCCGCTCCATGACCAAAAATCCTTGTTATGAGTGCGGTGGATTTGACATGCGCTTCAGAAACAGGCGGCAAAGCCGGAGGCGATCATCTCGAAGAAGACCGTCGTTCCGTAATAAAGCCACAAGACGAGCGCGGCACACAGAAGCGCAACGCCGAGCGCGGCTCCACTTACGACAACCGCGCGCGCAAGCCGGCTCGCGGAACCCGAAGCCCGCCCGAATTGCGGCGTGGAAATAATAGGCGCCATCTCTGACCGATAAAACTGCCTGAAAGGCCCAAGTCGGCATGCCGCCGCCGGGACTCTACCTTTCCCAGATAAAGCCTCCCGCGGGCCCCGGCAAGCGCCGGAGGCGGGACCGTCATCACGTCATGCTGATCTTGATGAGGTTAATGCGCCGCCGAAGCCCGGGCGTCGAGGAAGCATGGGTGATACATGCTCGCCAATTCTTTGCCGCGCAGATAGATCATGTGCGACGTCAACCCGCCACGCTGGTTGATCCATTTTTTCACCTGCGGGGGATACATCGAATAAAGCATATGGGTGGCTTCGGGATTGGTGATGGCGTGCCCATCGTCATCAAGATCCCAGGCGGCGTGGAAGCCGAGCGCCGCGTGAGAGGTCACGCAAATCTTGTCGTGGGGAATGGCGCCGAGCACGATGGTGCAGGCCGAGGCACACAGCCCGTCGATGATCACCATCTCGCCCGAGGTGCGCACTTCCTGGTATTTATCGACATAAGTGCCGATGCGGCCGCCGCGATCCTCGCCGATCCGCATCACGGCCTGGCTTACCCCCATGCTCGCCAACAACACAACCGCCGCGAGCAGCCCCGTCATTAACTTCATTGCCCAGCCCCAGCCCCTAAGCTTTGTCGAATTTGATTCGACGGCTTTGTGTGATGCGCTATCCGTGCGGCGCAGCGTGTTGCGAGTTGGCTCTTTTGTCCAGATGCCAAGCGCGCTCCCCATCAAATTCAAATCAAGTGTTGCCGGCCGGCTGCACCCTTTCCGATCGTTTCCGCCTGGGAACATGGCGTTCTGATGGCGCCCCCCGGCGAGCGGTCTATTTTCGGTTGACCTCGTCAATGGCGACAGTTTCACTTCCCCAGAGCATGATCCGGAAAAGTGTGAAGCGGTTTTCCGAAAAGATCCTGCTCAAACAAAGAATTAAAGCGCGATGACGATTCAACCAAATCTCACCGCGCTTTAGTGAAAATAAGGAAATCGCGATGGCGGAGGACGCGGACGTCATTGTGGTCGGCGCAGGTCTGGCGGGCCTGGTAGCCGCGACTGAAATCGCCGCGGCCGGCAAGCGTGTCCTGGTCATCGATCAGGAGGGCGAACAGAGTCTGGGCGGCCAGGCTTTCTGGTCGTTTGGCGGGCTATTTCTGGTCGATTCCCCCGAACAACGCCGGCTCGGCATCAAGGACAGCTTTGAGCTGGCACACCAGGACTGGATGGGGTCGGCCGGCTTCGACCGCGCGGAAGATCTCTGGCCGCGGCGTTGGGCGGAAGCCTATCTCGCCTTCGCCGCCGGCGAAAAGCGGGATTGGTTGCGGTCCATGGGACATCGTATTTTCCCGGTGGTCGGTTGGGCCGAGCGCGGCGGCTACGACGCCATGAGCCACGGCAATTCGGTCCCCCGCTTCCATATCACCTGGGGCACCGGGCCCGGCATCGTCGAACCGTTCGAGAAACGCGCCCGGAGTGCGGAAAAAGCCGGCCGGCTGTCATTCAAATTCCGTCACCGGGTCGATGCGCTCACGCTGCGCAATGGCAGCGTTGTCGGCGTCGAGGGAAAAATCCTCGCGCCCGATCTGGTGGAGCGCGGCAGGAGCAGTTCACGCGAAATCGTCGGCGGTTTCGCGTTCAGCGCACAAGCCATTGTCGTCGCTTCGGGCGGCATCGGCGGCAATCATGAGCTGGTGCGGCAGAACTGGCCCGAGCGGCTCGGCAAGGCGCCCGCCACCATGATTTCCGGGGTGCCCGAATATGTCGATGGCCGCATGATCGGCATTACGGAAAAAGCCGGCGCGCGGCTGATCAACCGCGACCGCATGTGGCACTATGTCGAGGGTATCAGGAACTGGTCGCCGATTTGGCCGCGGCACGGCATCCGCATTCTGCCAGGACCCTCGCCGATGTGGTTCGACGCGTCGGGCAAGCGCCTGCCCTCGCCGCTGTTTCCGGGCTCCGATACACTTGGTCAATTGCAATACATTCTCGCAACGAACCACGATTATTCATGGTTCGTCCTGACCGAGAGCATCATCAAGAAGGAGTTCGCGCTCTCGGGCTCCGAACAGAATCCAGATCTCACCGGAAAAAGCTGGCTGATGACCGCGCGACGCGCCACCAACAGGGGCGCGCCCGCCCCCGTCGAGGCCTTCAAGGCAAAGGGCGCGGACTTCATCGTGCGCGACAACCTCGCCGATCTCGTCGCCGCCATGAATGCGCTGGCCGGCAACGACCTTCTGAAGGTCGAAGAGATCAAGGCCCAGATCGAAGCGCGCGACCGCGAGATCGGCAACCCCTATGCCAAGGACACGCAAATCATCAACATCCACAATGCGCGACGCTATATCGGCGACCGGTTGATCCGCACCGCAAAACCGCACCGGATTTTGGACCCCGCGCACGGCCCTTTGATCGCGGTGAAACTCAACATCTTGACCCGCAAGACGCTGGGCGGCTTCGAGACCGACCTCGATGGCCGCGTGTTCGGGAACGACGGCAAGACCATCCCCGGCCTCTATGCCGTGGGCGAAGCGGCCGGCTTCGGCGGCGGCGGCATGCACGGCTATCGCGCGCTCGAGGGGACTTTTCTCGGCGGCTGCCTGTTTTCCGGCCGCTCCGCCGGGCGCGCGGCGGCGAGGGCTGTTCTGTAAGGCTGTCGTGTGAAAACCAGAACCCTGATCTTCGCGGCAAGGCAGTGGCGGTCGTCGCGCCGGCAGGCTAAGTCGCAGCATCATCCACGGGAGATAAAAAAATGACCATTCAACGTTTCGAGACCGGACCCCGCATGAGCCAGGTCGTCGTCCATGGCAACACCGTCTATCTCGCCGGCGTCGTCGCCAACAACGCCAAGGGCGAGAGCGTCGCCAAACAGACGCAGGAAATTCTTTCGATCATCGATGCGCATTTGGCCAAGGCCGGCACCGACAAGTCGAAGCTGTTGTCGACGAATATCTACATCACCGACATGAAGAACTTCGCAGAGATGAACGCGGTATGGGACGCCTGGGTGTCGCCCGGCAATACCCCGGCGCGCGCCACCGTCGAAGCGAAGCTGGCGGCGCCGCAATATCTTGTCGAGATCATGGTAACGGCGGCGAAGTAACGCTTGCCGACAAAATCAAATGGGGCGGGTCGATCCGAGATCGTCCCGCCCCAAACCATTCAATTCGGCGACCCTGATTCAGGTCGAACCGCCAGCCGCCAACCTGTTCGCGCCGATGATCCGGCCATTGGGAGCCTCGATCACCACGGCGACATCCTGCCCTTGGGGGAAGTGCTCATTGAGCCGCAAGGCGGCTCCCGACCACTGACCGACCGAGCGGATCGAGCGAACGACATTGGCTTCCGTCAAGGTGCGACCGCCATTTTCACCGCGCCCGATCGCGGTGGTGTGTTCGTGATCGAAGCCGATCAGCAGGATCCGGCCGCTGCCGGTGCCGGCGCCAACTTCGATCGCAACCTGTTCGCCATTTTTGGTCACGTTCACCGCCGCGGCGGTTTGTCCACTGCGCCTGGCGTTCTCGATCGCCGATCCGACCTCGCTGCGGGCCGATCCGACCATGCTGGCGGCGCCATCGACGACCATCTCGGGGGTGTAAGAGCCATCGCCAAAGCGGCGGCCATAGATCGCCTGCCGATCGGTGGCGGCTTCCAGCGAGAACGGATCCTTCCAACCCAGGCGATCCCAATAGGTGACGTGGAAAGCAAGCGCCAACACGTCGCGCCGGCCCTTCGACAATTCGTTCAGATAGGCATTGGCGGGCGGACAGGACGAACAGCCCTGCGAGGTGAAGAGTTCAACGACAACGGGCCGCTCGGCGGCCATGGCGGCGAGGGGAGACAGGCCGGCGATCAAGCTGATCGACAGGGCAAGGCGCGAGAACATGAGGATCCTCCTTTGGACAAGGCCGCCCATTTTGGATGATTCCGCATACAAAGCGAAAATTCCGTGCGGGAACATCAAATGGAACAGCGGCACCCGAATGAAACCATTTTGCCAGGACCCAAGACTTTCCGAAGACTTTCCAAGGGCCGTGATAAGGCGGGCGGCCCAAGGTGGAAACCGGACGTCGGAAACGATGCCCTGGCCTACCTTCTTCGCAAATCCCGGGTTTGTTGTTACGTCCGGGCCGATGGCTTTGCCGACCGAACCTCACACGAATTCTTGAAGGACCGGCTTCGAGAAAGCTTCGCATCTGCGAAAACCTCCGAAGAAACCGCGGGCCATGCGCTCTGGCACCGGTCCCGGTCCGATAAGGCCTTCCGCTGGAAAGAAGGTTAGCGCCCCGTTAAGGTCTTCCATGCGGCCTGTCCGAAGAGCGCGCCACGGTGATCTCGAATTTTCTCGTGGTACGCGATAGCGAAACCGGCCCCGCGATCGCGGTCGCCGGTACCTATGACGATATTGTCGTTAAAACAGCCGAGGGCTGGAAATTCAAATCGCGCCGCCTGTCGCACGACATCGCCGGCGAAAGCGGGTTGAATGTGGCGCCCACTTGAGAGCTTGGAGCGGGCGAAGGGAATCGAACCCTCGTATGCAGCTTGGGAAGCTGCCGTTCTACCATTGAACTACGCCCGCGAACTTTCTCCTGATTAGCCGAGACCGCACCATCCGCCAAGACCGGTTAAAGCGTTTTCGGGCGACGCGGATGCCCGTTCGCAGGAAGAAAGTGTGTCAAAACAATACCGAAGCTCCGGCTCGACTTTGTGGTGGATCGCCCCACCCAAGCTTCCATTTTTCGGATGCGGCTGCCGCCGACAGTGCTATGATGCTTTGGGGAGAGCGTATGTCGGGGCGGGCGTACACCATATTCGACACGGCCATCGGCCGGTGCGGCATCGCATGGAATCCTGCGGGGCTTGTCGGGGTACAACTTCCCGAAGCGCGCGAGATCGAAACCCGCAAGCGGCTTTTTCAACTTTACCCTGACGCCCGCGAAACGCGGCCATCGCCGAACGCGGAAGCCGCGATCGAGGGCATTGTCGCGCTGTTGCGCGGCGACGCCAGTGATCTCTCCGAGGTCGCGCTCGATATGAGCGGCATTCGCCCGTTCGATCAACGCGTCTACCGGATCGTGAGCCGGATTCCGCGCGGCGAAACCCGCATCTATGACGATATCGCTGCCAGGCTCGGCGCTTCCGGCGCGGTGCGCTCGGTCGTCCAGGCGATTGCCCGAAACCCCTTTGTCCTCGTCATTCCCTGCCATCGTGTGCTGGAGACCGGCGGTTATGCCGACAAGATTTCCCCGCATGGCGGGTTGATTTCCAAGCGCCGGCTGCTGTCGATCGAAGGCACCGGCAGCCCGAGCAGCAAGACGCTGCTCGACGTCCTGCTTCCGGTTTTCCTGCCGCGCCTGCCCGGCTGATTATCACGCGTCACGCGGCACGACCATGCTTCAGTCCGCGCCGGAAAGCGCCGGCCGGACCGGCAGCACCGCGTCGCGCCGGGGTCCCCATCGCGTCAGGATGACGCTTGAGGTCGACAACACGCCAAGCAGCACCATCGACGCCGCGGCCAGCACGAAAAAGTCCGCAGGCCGAGCGTTATGCGCCGCAAGCCACCAACCGCCGACGGCGATAAACACCAAGCGGGCCGTCTGCGCCAAGACCGGACCGAGCACCTTGGCCGCCCCTTGCGAGGAAAAATACATCGACATCGCAAGCCCGATGAACGCATACATCGGCGCGGCGGCCGACAAATATTGCCGGCCGGCGGCGCGCACGCCTTCATCGCTGGTGAAGAGGTTGACCCAGAGATCGGGAAAGATGGCGATGAGCGTCGCGATCAGGCCGACCGTGGTAAAAGAGAGCAGCCCCGCCGCCAGGGCGACCCGCCGCGCGCGCACGATCCGCTCGGCGCCGATCGCCATCCCCACCATCGGGACCGAGGCGATGCCGAAGGCGAAGGCAACCGAGGTCAGCATGAATTCAAGCCGCGCGCCGATGCCGTAACCGGCGAGCACCTCGGTGCCGAAGCCCGCCAACAGATGCGTGAAAATGCTGATGGTGAGCACGGATTGTAACGGCGAAAAGCACGATACGGCGCCGACTTTGAGGATGTCGGCCAGCATCGCCCATTGAATCCGCAAGCCGCTGATTTTCGGCACGACTCGCGCCCGCCCGGAAAACAGGAACCACGCCATGACCGATACGCTGGTCGTAAACGCCATCAACGTTCCCGCGGCCACGCCGCGCATGCCGAATTGAGGAATGGGCCCGATGCCAAGACCGAGCGCGCCGCCGAGCACGACCTGCAACACCGCCGCGCAGAGGATCATCATCGAGGGCAGTTGCATGTTGCCGGTGCCGCGCAGAATGCCGGCCATCGAATTCATCAACCAGGGCAGGAAGGCGCCGGCAAAAAATATCTGCGTGTAGCTGACGGCGTGGCTCAGCACATCGCCGCGGCCGCCGAGCAGCCGCAGCAAGGCCGGACCGAAGATCAGCATGCCCAGCATGAAGGTCAACCCAAAACACAGGCCGATCAGCAGCGCGTGCGAAGCCAGGGTCGAAGCGCGATCGGCATCGCCGCCGCCGAGCGCGCGCGCCACCGCCGAGGCAACCCCGCCGCCCATCGCGCCACCGGACATCGTCATGGTGAGAATCACAAACGGAAACACCAGCGCCATCGCCGCCAGCGGCTCCACGCCCAGCCGGCCGATATAGGAGGTCTCGGCAATCGCCACGCAAGTTCCGGCGCTGAGCGCAATGACATTCGGCCAAGCCAGACGCAACAGCGTGCGCAGAAGCGGCGCATCGATCAGCGCATTGCGGAGCGGGAGCGCCGAACGCCGGTCTTCAGCGTCGATGATCGCGGCACTCCCCATTTCCGACATTTTCTCTCCCGCGCGGCTGGTTGATGTGTTGCCGGCTCATATCGTTCTCGTAAGCTTCGCTGCGGCGCAGCGCCAGTGCGCCGGACGCATGGGCCGCCTGCTCAAACCGCCGTTATTCCGCGGGTCAAGCAAGTCTGCCGGCCGCAGTCTCCCCAAACGTGGTAAGGAGCTTCCCCGCCACTCCCGTGAGGTCACAGGCGAGGACATGATGCGCAAATCTTTTTCGCTTTTCAGGACGAGTTGGCTTGCGGCCTTGGCCATGAGCCTTGCTTTGCCGTTGGCCGCTTGCGACGAGCAGGAAACCGCCGCCGCCGGGCAAACCTTCGGCCCCAAGCCCGTGCTGGGCGAGCCGGAAAAATCGCTGATACCGACCGTCAATGTCGCCAAGGCGATCGGCTGGCCCGCAGGCCGTCAACCGATCGCGGCCGATGGCATGGCGGTCAAGGCCTTCGCGGCCGGGCTCGATCATCCGCGCACGCTTTACGCCCTGCCGAATGGCGACGTGCTGGTCACTGAAACCAACGCGCCGGAGCGCCCTGACGAAACCAAGGGCATCAAGGGCTGGATCACCAAGATGGTCATGGGCCGCGCCGGCGCCGATACGCCGAGCGCCAATCGCATCACCTTGCTGCGCGATACGAATGGCAACGGCGTCGCCGAAACCAGGACCGTGTTGATCGAAGGATTGAACTCGCCCTTCGGCATGGCACTGGTCGGCAACGATTTTTACGTCGCCTGTTCCGACGCGATCCTGAAATTCCCCTACCATCCCGGCGACACCAAAATTACCGCGCCCGGCGTCAAGCTCACTGAGCTTCCGGCCGGCCCGCTCAACCATCACTGGACCAAGGATCTCCTCGCAAGCCGTGACGGTATGAGGCTTTATGCGACCGTCGGCTCCAACAGCAATATCGGCGAAAATGGCCTGGAAGCCGAAACCCACCGCGCGAGCGTGCTTGAGGTCGATCGGCTCAGCGGAAAATGGCGCGTCTTTGCTTCAGGTTTGCGCAATCCGAACGGTCCGGCGTGGCAACCGCAAAGCGGCGCGTTGTGGGTCGTCGTCAATGAGCGCGACGAGCTCGGCAACGATCTTGTGCCCGACTACATGACGTCGGTGAAGGACGGCGGATTTTACGGCTGGCCCTATAGCTATTTCGGACAACATATCGATGCGCGCGTCGCGCCGCAGCGCCCGGATCTCGTGGCCGAAGCGATCGTGCCGGATTACGCGCTCGGCGCGCATACCGCCTCGCTCGGACTTGCCTTCAACACCGGCCGCCTGTTTCCGAGCGAAATGGCGAACGGAGCCTTTATCGGCCAGCACGGTTCGTGGAATCGCACGCCGCGCGCCGGCTACAAGGTGATCTTCGTACCCTTCACGAACGGCATGCCTTCGGGCCAGCCGCGGGACATCCTGACCGGATTCCTCAACGCCAACGGTGAGGCGCAGGGCCGCCCCGTCGGCGTTGCGATCGACAAACAAGGCGCGCTCTTGGTGGCCGACGATGTCGGCAACGCGGTTTGGCGCGTGACGCCGGCGGCGAAATAACTCATCCGCCTCAGTCGTCATATTCCTTTGAAATGTCCTTGCCGGTGTAGTCGGGCATCAGCGACGCCGCGACGAGACTGACGACCGAGCAGGCGGCGATGTAGATCGAAATCGCATAACCCGAGTGATAATGGGCAAACAGCGCGGTGGCGATCAACGGCGCCGGGCCGCCCGCGATCACGGAAGCGAGCTGATAGCCGAGCGAGGCACCGCTATAGCGCAATCGCGGCGTAAAGGCCTCGGCGATCAAGGCGGCCTGCGGCCCATATTGCATGTCGTGGGGAATCAGCGACAACACGATCGCGATGAACACTAACAATGGAGCGGCGGTGTCCACCATGCCGAAATACAGGAAGCCGAACACACCCACCGTCGCAGCGCCAATCAGGTACATTTTCTTGCGCCCGATCAGGTCGGAGATGTGGCCTGACAGCGGAATGGTGACGAACGAGACGCAAGACGCAACCAAGACCGCGATCAGGATCAGATCGCGCGACATGTGCAAGGTGCCGACCGCATAGGCGAAGATGAACGCGGTGAAGATATAGAACGGCGCCTGCTCGGCCATCCGTAGCAAAGCCGACAGCAAGATCTCCTTCGGGTGCTTCTTGAAGACCTCGATGACGGGAGCCTTCTCGATTTTCCTGTCGTTCAGGAGTTGCTGGAACACCGGTGTTTCAAGGATGCCTAAGCGAATCCACAAGCCCACGCCCACCAGAACGATCGAGAGCGCGAAAGGCAATCGCCAGCCCCATGTGACGAACTGGTCGCCCGTGAGTTGGCTGAAAGCGAGCACGGCGAGGTTTGACAGGAACAGGCCGCACGGCACGCCGAATTGCGGCCAGGAGGCGACCAGCCCGCGTTGACCATGGGTGCGCGACCATTCCATCGCCAGCAGCACCGATCCACCCCACTCGCCGCCGACGCCGATGCCCTGAATCATCCGCAAGACAGTGAGAATGATCGCGCCCCAAATTCCGATCGAGGAATAGGTCGG
>DATGJS010000340.1:0-7068 GCA_035295025.1 Bradyrhizobium sp. | reverse complement strand
GGTGGCGATCGGGGCGGTCGAGGCCAAGGGAGCAAAAAAGCCCGCCAAAGCGGCGAAAAAACCCGCAAAGGCGGCCACCAGGTGGGCTTCGAAATCCACCGCCTCCGGCCGTGGCGCGGCTAAAAAGGCCCCCAAAAGGGCTGCCAAGGCTAAAAAAGCCGCGTCCAAGGGGATCAAAAAGAGCGGCGGCAAGCCGAAAGCCAAAAAATCGTCCCGAAAGCCTGCCGCCGCTTCCCGAAAGCCCGCCAAGCCCCGGCGGAAGGCGGGTGGGCGGTTTACGAAAAAGGCCCGAAAAAAGGCCAGGAAAAGGTAAGCTAAAGCCAGGTAGCGGTTGACGAAACCCGCTCTCATCCTTTAATAAGCCTCGCATCCAGTGACGTCCATTTGAAGTTCCTGCACTGCAAGCGGCAAAGTCCGACCAGGAACTTCAAATGGGAAAGCGGCACTAGAATCATAAATTTACTAGTGCCCATAACTTTCCGAAGTTCGTAAAAGATGGCTGCTGAGACGTGGCACGAACTTCGGAAAGTGGGCACTAGTCGGATAGTTTGAAACGATGCCGGGCCCCGAGACAGTCCAAGGGGAAGGGCGTCGTGTTCGCGTTTGTGGACACCTGCCCGAGATAACCAGAATTGGCCGTTGCCCGTAACGGGGCTTGGCGACAGGAGAGAAGTTCGTGGCCCGTATTGCCGGTGTGAACATCCCGACCAACAAGCGCGTGCTGATCGCGCTCCAATACATCCATGGTATCGGCCAGAAGAACGCGGCCGAGATCATCGAGAAGGTCAAGATTCCCGCGGATCGTCGCGTCAACCAGTTGAGCGACCAGGAAGTGCTGCAAATCCGTGAAGTGATCGATCGCGACTACATGGTCGAGGGCGATCTGCGTCGCGAAGTGGGCATGAACATCAAGCGTCTGATGGACCTCGGCTGCTATCGGGGCTTGCGTCATCGCCGCGGATTGCCGGTGCGCGGTCAGCGCACCCATACCAACGCGCGCACGCGCAAGGGCCCGGCCAAGTCGATCGCCGGCAAGAAGAAGTAAGAGGGCGAATGGGGAGTAGTGAATAGTAGGGCTCGGCCGCACTATTCGCTACTCCCTATTCGCTTCTACAGGTGTAGCCGCTGGCATTACGGCGGCGTTGAGATCGTTAGGAAAGGTTTTAGGTAATGGGTAAGGATGCCACCCGCGTCCGCCGCCGCGAGCGCAAGAACATCGCTTCCGGCGTGGCGCATGTGAACTCGTCGTTCAATAACACCACGATCACCATCACCGACGCGCAGGGCAACACGATTGCCTGGTCGTCGGCGGGAACGATGGGTTTCAAGGGCTCGCGTAAATCGACCCCCTATGCCGCGCAGGTCGCGGCCGAAGACGTCTCCAAGAAGGCGCAGGAACACGGCATGCGCACGCTGGAAGTCGAAGTCGCAGGTCCCGGTTCGGGCCGCGAATCGGCGCTTCGCGCCCTTCAGGCGGCGGGCTTCACCGTCACCTCGATCCGCGACGTGACGACGATCCCGCATAATGGTTGCCGCCCGCGCAAGCGCCGGCGGGTTTGAGGCTTTGAGATGCCGGCGGTTCGCGCCGCCGGCTTGTTTTTGAGAAGAACTGCAAGCCGCGGACACTTCCCGCGAAGTTTCCAACTCCGGTGATTGGTGGGCAAATCAACTGGCCCAAATCGACTGGCTCATGGGTGAAAACAGTGACGATCCAGAAAAATTGGCAAGAACTGATCCGGCCGAACAAGCTTCAGGTGACGGCGGGCAGCGATCCGACCCGTTATGCGACGCTCATCGCCGAGCCGCTCGAACGCGGTTTCGGCCAGACTCTCGGCAACGCGCTGCGACGCATTCTGCTCTCCTCGCTTCAGGGCGCGGCGGTGCAGTCGGTGCACATTGACGGCGTGCTGCACGAGTTCTCCTCGATTCCAGGCGTCCGCGAGGACGTCACCGACATCGTGCTGAACATCAAGGACATCTCGATCAAGATGCAGGGCGAAGGCCCCAAGCGCATGGTCGTGAAGAAGCAGGGGCCGGGCGTCGTCACCGCCGGCGATATCCAGACGGTGGGCGATGTCACCGTGCTCAATCCCGAACTTCAGATCTGTACGTTGGACGAGGGTGCCGAAATCCGCATGGAATTCACGGTATCCTCCGGCAAGGGCTATGTTGCCGCCGAGCGCAACCGCCCCGAGGATGCGCCGATCGGCCTCATCCCGGTGGACAGCCTGTACTCGCCGGTGCGCAAGGTCTCCTACAAGGTCGAGAACACCCGCGAGGGCCAGATCCTCGATTATGACAAGCTCACGATGACGATCGAGACCAATGGGGCGATCTCGCCGGACGATGCGGTCGCCTACGCCGCGCGCATTTTGCAAGATCAGCTCAATGTGTTCGTCAATTTCGAAGAGCCGCGCAAGGAAGTCACCCAGGAGATCATCCCCGATCTCGCTTTCAATCCGGCCTTCCTCAAGAAGGTGGACGAACTCGAATTGTCGGTGCGTTCGGCCAACTGCCTGAAGAACGACAATATCGTCTATATCGGCGATCTCGTGCAGAAGTCGGAAGCCGAAATGCTCCGCACGCCGAATTTCGGCCGCAAGTCGCTCAACGAAATCAAGGAAGTGCTGGCCCAGATGGGCCTGCATCTCGGCATGGAAGTGCCGGGCTGGCCGCCGGAGAATATCGACGAGCTCGCCAAGCGCTTCGAGGATCATTACTAAGCGAAGAGCGTGAATAGAGAGAAACTACTCGCTACTCACCATTCCCTACTCGCTATCTAGGGCGAACGCAGGCAGCCCACCTGAGAATATGTCGGACGAACCGTCGCGACACCACAAGAGCAAGGAATAGTTCATGCGTCACGGCAAGGTTCACCGCAAACTCAATCGCACGGCCGAGCATCGCCGCGCGATGTTCGCCAATATGTGCGCGGCATTGATCAAGCACGAGCAGATCGCCACCACCTTGCCGAAGGCAAAGGAATTGCGTCCGATCGTGGAAAAGCTGGTCACGCTCGGTAAGAAGGGCGGGCTTGCGATGCGCCGTCAGGCGATCTCCGAGATGCGCGACCTCGATCAGGTCAAGAAGCTGTTCGATGTTCTGGCGCCCCGCTACAGGGACCGTCACGGCGGCTACACTCGCATCATCAAGGCCGGCTTCCGCTATGGCGACAATGCGCCGATGGCGGTGATCGAGTTCGTCGATCGCGATGTCGATGCCAAGGGCCAGGATTCCGGTCCCGTGGCCGAGAAGGAAGCCGAAGCGGCGTGACGCTGCGACCTGTCGAGTTCTCATAGTTCAAAAGCGGCGCTTTGGCGCCGCTTTTTTATTATGCGTGATCGGTCAATGCCGCGCGATCGCGGGGAATGCCTAAAGCGCGATGAGATCTGGTTGAATCGTCGTCGCGCTTTAATTCTTTGATTGAGCATGATCTCCGCGCAAACGCCTTTGGCGTTTGTCGCGAGGGAAAACCGCTACACACTTTTCCGGATCGTGCTCTATGCCGCTTTGATGCCGTTCAGGAACGTTTCGATGCGCAGGCGTAAGGCCTCCGATTGCCTCGAAAGTTCATCGGAAGAAGCAAGAACCTGATGCGCGGCGGCGCCGGTATCGTCGGCGGCCCGCGTGACGCCGGAAAGGTTGTTGGCGACGTGCTGGGAAGCTTCGGCGGCTTGCTGGACGTTGCGGGCTATTTGCTGCGTCGCCGTACCTTGCTCCTCGATCGCGCCGGAAATCGTCGTTGCGATTTCGCTGATCTCGCCGATCGTGTTGCTGATGCCTTGAATGGCCTCAACCGCTTGCGTGCTCGCCGACTGGATCGCGGCGATCTGGCCGGTGATCTCCTCGGTCGCCTTCTCGGTCTGGCTCGCCAGCGCCTTGACCTCGCTTGCCACCACCGCGAATCCCTTGCCGGCATCGCCGGCTCGCGCGGCCTCGATCGTCGCGTTCAGCGCCAATAGATTGGTCTGGGAAGCGACCTCGCGAATGAGTCTCACGACCTCGCCGATCCGTTCGGCCGATTGCGCCAGGCCTTGCACCGTTTCATTGGTTTGCGCGGCCTCGTTCACCGCGCGCTGCGCGATCGTGGCGGATTGGCTGACCTTTCGTCCGATCTCGCTGATCGAAGTCGATAATTGCTCGGCGGCGTCGGCCACTGTCCGAACATTTAATGAGGCCCGTTCGGTGGCGCTCGCCGCGACGCCAGCCTGCCGTTTGCTTTCTCCGGCTGTGGTCGTCATGGCGGTTGCCGTGGTGTTGAGTTCGCTTGAAGCGGCCTTCACCATTTTCAGCGTATCGGCGACGTCGATATCGAACCGGTCGGTCAAATCCTCCACGGCCGTCGCCCGGTCCTCGCGCGCCTTGAGCACGTCGGTTTCCTTGGCCGCCAACTCGTCGGCGCGGATCATGTTTTCCTTAAAGATGACGACGGCGCGGGCCATCGCGCCGATCTCGTTGCGCTCTTCGGTCCCGCTGATTTCAATGGTCTTGTCGCCGCCCGCCAGCCGACTCATCGCAACCGTTATTTTGGTCACAGGTCCGGTAATGCCGCGGATGATAAGAATGCCCAATCCAGCGGTCACGATCAGCAGAATAACCACGCCGCTCAATGTGACCAAAAGCGCAGTTTCGGCCTTGTTGTACTCCTTTTCGGCGAGTGTTTCGAGTGAGGAAGCGATCTTGTCCTCGACCTTCTTCATCAAGTCGATTTTGACCGTCATCTCCTTGTACCAATATGGTCCCTCGGTACCCTTGAGGTCCCCCGTCAGGCCGCCCGCGAACACGATTTTGCGGATACGGGCAACTTCATCGACATCGTGCCCGGTGACGGTTTCGGCGTAGTATCGTTTGATTGCCTCCGGCGCATAGTTCTCAAAACCGGAAAGATAGGCGCCCTGTTCGGCGGTGACCTGGACAAAGCGAAGATAGCCTTCTTCGGTGAATTTTCCGGCCGAAATACCGGCAGCGCCGACCGCCCGCTCCTGGCCGGTCTTCTCCTTGCCGTAGAGGAATCCGACATAGGCCGAGATCGCGTTCGACGTCTCGATGCTCTTGCTGGTGAGCGCGATCTGCGCCATCGTCTTGACCGACTGCATATTGGTATTGGTGAAATAGGCGACGCCTTCGGCCGGCGTGATCGAAAGTTTGGTGATCTGCTCGCGCTTGCCGTCGAGCTCACCGATCTTCGCCATGGTTTGATTCAATTCCGCGGTGAGGCCGGCGCCGTGGCGCATGGCGTCGAATCCCTTGAGAAACGCCTGCAATTCGTTCCGGTATTTGTCGGTCAACTGCCGCTGTTGAGGCAGGGTTTCGGCCATCTGTTTGCCTTGGCTGCCTTGGTAGACCGCCGACATCCCACGCTCTTTCTGAAGCTCATGGACAAGGCGGCTCAGATGATTGGCGAGATTCACCAAATCGCCAAGCTGGCGCATATTGGCGGCGAGCTGCCACTTCTCCACCACGGCCAATCCGGAAATCACGGTAAGGCCGAGAGTAGGCAGAAAAAGGACCGCGGCGATTCGGGTCCTGATTTTCAAATTTGCCAAGAAACGGAGCATGCACCCTCTGATCGTCCGCCCGTGCAAGGGTTTTATAGAAGGTGTCTCAGTAAAAAACGGTTAATGAAGGCTATATTCCGTTGGTTTAACCAGACGCTCACCACCCCTCCATCACGATCTTACCGCGTGATTTTCCGCTTTCCAGAAGCGCATGCGCGCGCTTCAGATTGGCGGCGTTGATCGTCCCGAAATTCTCGCCAAGCGTGGTCTTCAGCACGCCCTTATCGACGAGGTCGGCGACCTCGTTGAGGAGACTGTGCTGACCGATCATATCCGCCGTCTGAAACGAGGAGCGGGTGAACATCGATTCCCAATGAATCGAAATCGATTTGCCCATGAAAACCGAGGCGTTGAACTCCGGCGGATTGTCGATCAGGCCGAACTTACCTTGTGGCGCCATCAATTCCGCGATCGCTTTATAATGCTCATCGGTATGGGTCAGGCTCGCGACAAGAGCCACCGGCGGCAGCTTCAGTCTTTCGACCTGTTCCTTCATGGCTTTCCCATGATCAATCACCGCATGCGCGCCCATGTCGCGGCACCAGGCTTGCGATTCCGCGCGTGAGGCGGTGGCGACAACCGTCAAACCCGTCAGCCGCCGCGCGAGTTGGATCATGATCGAGCCGACGCCGCCGGCGCCGCCGACGATCAGGAGGGTGCGCGGATCGACGCTTCGTCCGGGAATTGCGCCAAGGCGATCGAACAGCAATTCCCAGGCGGTGACCGAGGTCAACGGCAATGCCGCGGCTTGCGCGAATGACAGCGATTTCGGCTTGCGGCCGACAATGCGCTCGTCAACCAAATGGAACTGCGAATTGGTGCCTTGCCGCAAGATCGAGCCGGCGTAGAACACCTCATCGCCCACCTTGAACAGCGTTACCTCGGGGCCGACCGCATCGACAATGCCGGCGGCATCGAAGCCTAAAATCTTGAATTCGCCCTCGGGCGGGGCGGCGCGTTTGCGGACTTTGTAATCGACGGGATTGGCGGAAATGGCCTTCACGGAGACGCGGATATCGCGGCCCTTGGGTTCTGTTTTCGCCGTTTCGAAATCGACCAAGGCGTCCGCTTCGGCGATGGGTAAGGACTTCTTGTATCCGACGGCCTTCATCTGGCTTCTCTCTTTTTGTGCTGCGGCATGGGTGCTGTTGACCTCCATACAAGCGGTTCCCGCGCGCAAATTGCAAGCCGGGGTCGGGCTTTGTGATGACAAAAACCCCTGTGAAAGCGGCAAGGGTGCCCCTCTCACTTCTCATCGCCGGGCCGGACGCCTATATTTGCGGCGGCAAGTTCCTCAAGGATTCCCTTCATGATTGTTGCTCGGCTTTCCGCGGTATTATTTACCTTACTGGCCGCCAGTCCGGCGATGGCGCAGGAGCGGCGTGCGCCGGCTTCCGCCGCGGAATTGCGGCTCTCTTACGCGCCAATCGTGCAGCGGGTGCAGCCCGCCGTGGTCAATGTTTATGCCGCCAAGGTCGTCCAGAATCACAATCCGCTGCTGGACGATCCG
>DATGJS010000339.1:0-10765 GCA_035295025.1 Bradyrhizobium sp. | reverse complement strand
CGGCCGGTTTTCGACCGTGACGTCGGCGAACCATACCATCTGCCGCGGCTCGTTGCATTCGTTGACGATCTCCTCGTCCACGATCATGACGATGTCGCGGTTGCTTTCCTTGTCATGGGCGAATTCGGCGATCGGCATTTTCAACATCGGAAAGGTGGTGTGGGCGCCGTTGAAGGCCGACATCGGCATCCGCGAGATTTCCGGATAACGGAGACTGTCCGGCGTCGGCTCTTTTGGTCCGTTCAAGAGCTTGTCGCGATCGACGATCTGCATGAAGCCGCCTTTGTCGGTGCCGTAACCGAAATAGACGCGGTTGCCTTCCGGTCCCGCCGAGATCGGCCCGTGCACTTCGGTCGGCACCGCGCCGGTTGAACCCGGCTCCTGGCCGGGAAGTCCGAAATCGCGGATCTTCACCGGGTGGGCGGGATCGCTGAGGTCGAAAATCTGCGTCATGCGGCGGGTGCGCCAATCAGGCAGACCCGAAACCAAATAGGCGATGCCGGTGTTGCATTCCCACCAATTTTTGTGGGTGTCCTTCAAGCCGCCGAGCCGCGTGATGAGCACTGGATTGGCCGGATCGGCGACGTTCCAGATTTCATGGGCTTCGCCGCCGAAGGTGCGCAGCATGTAAACCGCGTTGGGATCGCCCTTGGGCAATTGCCTGCCGTCGCACACGCGCACCATCTGCGCGCCACCGCCCTCATATTTGCCCTCCTGCCCGGGAAGATGGCGCAGATATTTCGGATGCGCGGGATCGGTGACATCGACGATCGAGGTTCCGTTCGGCTCGGCCTTGCCGGTCAGCGGATTGACGGGATCGGGAATGGCGTCGGTTCCGCCATGATGGCCGACATAGGCGATCCAGCGATCGCCCTGGTGATGAATGGTCGGCTGATAGGCGCTGCGCGCTTGAAGGTCGTTATACCCGGCAAGCTTCATATTGGAGGCTTCGGGCGGAGCCCCGATCACCTGACTCTGCGCTTGCGCACCGCCACAGAGCAGGAACAATGCCGAAAGACAGATCGCCGATTTGACGCAACGGTTCATGGTTTTTCCACCCAGGCTTTCAATTACCAATCTGATTGTTGGCTGAAGAGGCGACGCTAGCACAGCCTTTGGCGCCCGCCAAAACACCCTTGACATGCAACTAAATGGTTGCATATTATTATTCATATGGATGAAGTCTTCAAAGCCCTCGCCGATGCATCGCGACGGTCGCTGCTCGACAGGCTTCACGCGAGAGGCGGACAGACCCTGAACGAACTTTGCGAGGGCCTTGCCATGACGCGGCAGGCCGTCACCAAGCATTTGGTCATTCTCGAAGCGGCCCATCTGGTCACGGCTTACAAGCATGGCCGCGAAAAGCTGCACTACCTCAACCCGGTTCCGATTCATCAGATCGGCGAGCGGTGGATCAGGAAATTCGAGCGCGGCAAGCTCGCCGCGCTCAGCGAACTGAAACGACAATTGGAGAAGCGCGATGAGTAAACCGGAATTCGTCTATGTGACTTATATCGAAACCACGCCGGAGAAATTGTGGGAGGCTTTGACCAACAGCGACTTCACCGAGCGTTACTGGTTCGGCATGCGGCTGCGATCGGACTGGAAGGCGGGATCTACCTTTAAGATGGTACGCAGCGACGGCACCGTCTCCGATGCCGGCAAAATCGTCGAGGTCGATCGGCCACGACGGCTTGCCTATACGTTCATCAACCTGTCGGAGAAATACAAAGACGAATTGCCCGCGCTCGCGACCTTCGTGATTGAGCCCTATGGCAAGCTCGTCAAACTGACGCTCACGCATGAAGGCTTTGCCGAAGGCAGCCCATTCTATTCGGGCATATCGAAGGGGTGGCCCGCGATCCTGTCGAGCCTCAAGAGCCTGCTTGAAACCGGGCAACCACTTGAAATTCCCCGCGCCGCCCTCAAATTCGAAAACTGAGCGCGCCGGCGCGAGATGACAAAAGCGGCCGCCGATTTATTCCAATCTGCGACAAATAAGTCTGTTGCGCGAATACGACAGAAACATCCGCCCGGTCGCGCGAAGGCGCCGGTCCACATTGACATCCGCTCTGCCGCGATGACAAGGAATGAGCCTATCATGCGGATGGTGGACCGCTTTGGTTTGGTATCTTGAAACTTTCAAATCCTGGCGCGGGAGATGCAGGATAGGCGTGTCCTGCGCGCTCGCCTTTGCGCCGTTGGCGGACAGCGCGCAGGCCGCCGATCTCCCGGCCGCATTGCCGCTAAAGGCGCCGCCCGCCGCAACCGAATATGACTGGACCGGCTTCTATGTCGGCGGCCATGTCGGATTGGCGAGCGGACAATCGGGCTGGACACTCGCTCCGCTTGGCGGCGGCGCACCCGTTGCGGGCGCCTTTGGACTGTACCAATCGCCGAGCGCCTTCCGAGAAAGCGGTAGCTGGTTCGAGGGCGTGCAAGGTGGCTACAATGTCATGCTTAAGAACCGTCTCGTGCTGGGCATCGAAACTGACGGTTCGTTTCCAGCCTTCCCCGACCCCATCACCGGCCTGACGATCGGTGGCGTCTCGAATTTGACGACGCCGGCCTTTGGCGCCGGGACCTTCAGTGAAAACGTACTGGCGTCCGGCACGTTGCGTGGCCGCGTCGGCTATGCGCCCGGTCACTGGCTGTTCTACGCCACCGCCGGCCTAGCCTGGACCTACGACCACCAGAACCTGACGCAAATCGCAAGCGGCAATTCGGAAGACCGTTTCGTGTGGCGCTTCGGTTGGGCGGCAGGCCTCGGGGTCGAGACGGCGATCGCCGCGCATTGGACCGTCCGTGGCGAATATCTCTGGGCCGATTTTTCGCACCAGACCGAGAACTTCCCGCTGTCGAGCCAGCGTGTCAGCTCCGGGCTTTCGGAGCATCAGCTCCGCCTTGCGCTCAACTACCACTTCGACGATCCGTCGGTGCCGGCGGCTTTTGCACCCTCGCGCTTCACGGGCGCAAGCGACATGTTCGCCGTTCATGGTCAGACGACTTATGTCCAGCAGGGCTATCCGGCGTTTCACTCGCCGTTTGAAGGACCGAACAGCCTCACCGGCGGCGCCCAATCCAAGCAGACCTTCGACGTCACGCTCTCCACCGGCGTCAAGCTTTGGCGAGGCGCGGAGTTCTGGGCCAACCCGGAAATCGACCAGGGCTTTGGCTTGTCCCAAACCCACGGCGTCGCCGGCTTTCTAAGCGCGGAAGCCTACAAGATCGGCTCGTCCACCCCTTATGCGCGCCTCCAACGCGCCTTCCTGCGTCAGACCATCGATCTCGGCGGCGAGACGGAAAACATCGACGACGATTTCACCCAGTTCAAAGGTGCGCGCGCGGCCGATCGCTTGGTGCTGACGGTGGGCCGTTTCGGCGTCAACGATATCTTCGATACCAACCGTTACGCCAACAGCCCGAAGGCTGATTTCCTCAACTGGTCGCTGGTGAATGCCGGCACATTCGACTACGCCGCCGATGCCTGGGGCTACAATCTTGGCGCGGCCGCCGAATGGTACACCGGCCGATGGACGCTGCGCGCGGGCCTGTTTGATCTCTCCCGAACGCCCACGGGCGGGGTGAGTCCGTTGGGACCGGCGCTCGACCCGACCTTCCAGCAATTCGCGCTGCTTGGCGAAATCGAGCGGCGTTACGACCTGTGGGGCCAGCCGGGCAAAATCAAAGTCACCGGATTTTTAAACCGCGGCGCCGCCGGCAACTTCAACGACGCGGTCGCGCTTGCGCAAGCAACAAGCATGCCCGCCGACATCAATGCGGTGCGCACCTATACCAGCCGTCCCGGGGCGAGCCTCAACGTCGAGCAGCAGGTGTCGGAAACGCTCGGTCTGTTTCTCCGCGCCGGCTGGGCCGATGGCCAGATCGAGCCCTGGGATTTTACCGACATCGACCGCACCGTTTCCGGCGGCGTCTCGATATCAGGCAAATCTTGGGGCCGGCCCGACGATACGATTGGCCTCGCCGGCGTCGTCAACGGAATTTCCCGTGCCCATATCGCCTTCCTTAATGCCGGCGGGCTCGGCATTTTGATCGGCGACGGCCAATTGACGAATTATAGCACGGAGAGGATTTTCGAAGCCTATTACAGCGTCGCGCTGAACGCCTCGACCAAGCTCACCTTCGATTATCAATTCATCGGCAATCCCGGCTACAATGCCGATCGCGGCCCGGCCAATGTCTTTGCCGCTCGAGCGCATTGGCAATTCTAGAGCATAATCCGTTCTGATTGAATCAGAACGGAAGCTCTAGATTCTTATTTTTGTCGCGTTTTCTTCACGCGAACCGGTCACCACTTCGCTCGAAAACGCTCTAACGAGAACATCACCATGCTCGGATATTTGAAACTGGCCGTTGACGACGCTTCCGGCGCTTCTCGCACAAGGATCGTCGCGCTCTACGTTTTCCTGTTGACGTTTAATGTCCTTGCCTGCGCATGGGCCGTCATTGCCTTCTCGGACCGGCCGACGCTGCTGGGGACCGCGTTGCTCGCCTACGTGCTCGGTCTTCGGCACGCGGTGGACGCCGACCACATCGCGACCATCGACAACGTCGTTCGCAAATTGATGCAGGAAGGAAAGCACCCACTCGCGGTAGGCTTGTTTTTCTCGCTCGGTCATTCGCTCTCGATTGCGCTGGCCGTGGCAGCAATCGCCGCGGCAGCGTTCGCGCTGCAAGAACAATTTCAGGAATTCAGGGCGATCGGCAGCACGATCGGGACAGCAGCATCCGCTTTCTTCCTGCTGACGGTCGGCGTCATCAATCTCGTCATTCTGCGCGGTGTCTGGCGGAATTTTCAGCGGGCGCGGCGCGGCAGCAATGATAGCCGGCAGGAAATCGACCTGTTGTTGTCTGGCAGCGGCTTCATGGCGAGAATTCTTCGGCCCCTATTCCGGATGGTGACGGCAAGCTGGCAGATGCTTGCCGTCGGGCTGTTGTTCGGGCTTGGCTTCGACACCGCGACTGAAATCAGCCTCTTCACCGTGGCCGCCGGCCAGGCATCGGGCGGATTGAGTTTCGGCAATGTGATGGTTTTTCCGGCCTTGTTCACCGCCGGCATGACGCTCGTTGACACCACCGACAGTGTCTTGATGGTCGGCGCCTATGGCTGGGCCTTTCTCAATCCTATCCGCAAGCTTTGGTACAACCTCACCATCACCGCCATTTCCGTCGCGGTCGCGCTCCTGATCGGCGGTATCGAGGCGCTCAGTTTGATTGCCAGCAAGCTCCATCTTGAAGGCAGCTTTTGGACAGTCGTTTCGGACCTCAGCGAAAGCTTGGCGAATTTTGGCTACTTGGTGGTCGGCATTTTTCTGGCAAGTTGGGTGCTTTCTTTTGCCCTTTATCACTGGCTCGGATTCGAACAGAAAACCGCGCCACTGTGACGGCGGACGGTTTGGGGGTAGGTTACGTGACCGGCGCCTGAGGCGGCGGTGGCATGCGGTTTAGACGACGTGATCAAGCAGGTTTGTTGAGATGAACAGAATCCGTTTCTTTTCAGGGGTCGTGAGCATGATCGTCGTCGCATGTGCGACGGCATCGCCTTCGATGTCCGACAATGTGGCACTGACACCGCCCTTCCAGCCCTATGTCGATATGAAAACCTTCATGGAGCATGTCCTTAGTCCGGCCGCGGCGATCGTTTGGAAAGTCAATGGTGTCATTATCGACCGTAAGGGTGAGCATGATCTCTCTCCTAAAACGGATGATGACTGGGAACAAATCGTGAGCGGCGCGGCGACCCTGGCCGAAGCCACTAACGCGCTGATGATTCCGCAGCGAGCCCTCGATCCCAGTTGGAATTCCTACGTCAAGAAATTGGCGGATGCGGCGGACAAGGCCTATCGCGCCGCGGAAGCGCATGATCTGAAATCCATCTCGGAAGTGAGCGACCGGCTCGACGAGGTTTGCGCGGCCTGCCATCGTCACTATGGATTTGAATGAGCTTTAACGCCGACCGCGGCCCGGCCAATGTCTTTGTCGCTCGCGCGCATTGGCAGTTTTAAAAGCGCGATGAGATTTGGTTGAACCGCCACCGCGTTCTGCTTCTTAGATTAAGCATGATCCTCCCTCGCAAACGCCTTTGGCGTTTTGTCGCGAGGGGTCGATCCGAAGCTTACAAAACATCGTCATTTGTGCTATGATTGAATCATGACCAGACAAAAGAAGTCCACTGAAAGACGCGACAAATCCGGCAGGTTTACTATCGGTGCCGATGCCTTTGCCAAGATCAGCGCGGTCGAGGGTAACCGAATGACTCCTGCCATGAAGAAGCGCGCGAGCGACGCGCGCGCCAAGGGTCTTTCAGGCGAAGAGTATCGTCAAACGATCATTCGCACCTATCGCAAAAGCTAGCTAAGCTGCATGTATGACGCGATAGCCGATCCCTACACTTACGAAAACTCGACTGTGCTGGTAAACAAACTCGGCTTGCGTGAGCAGGCGGAGCTCGATGCTTTCGAGACTGAGATTTCCGCGGCGAGAGCGCTCGAAGCGCTGCCCGAAGGCGCGCTTGATTTTCAGCATTTTAAAGCTGTTCACCACCACTTGTTTCAGGACGTCTATGAATGGGCCGGCCTATTGGCCGACCGGGCCGCTTATCCTCTCGATATGAACAAACTTCAGCCCGCTGAAATGTTGGAAGCGATGATAGCAAGCTTTGACGGCGACGAGCGAAAGTTCGTAAATATTATCGAGTCGCTAGAGCATGATCCGGAAAAGTGTGAAGCGGTTTTCCGAAAAGATCATGCTCCAACAAAGAATTAAAGCGCGATGACGATTCGACTAAATCTCATCGCGCTTTAGTGAGCTGAGTTCCCCCTCAGCCTCGCGCCCGCAACTCCCGCCGCAGCACCTTGCCTGTCGCGGTCATCGGCAGGGTGTCGGCGAATTGCACGAAGCGCGGATATTCATGCGCGGCGAGCTTCACCTTGACGAAATCCTGAATCTCGCGCGCCAACGCTTCACTTGGCGCAAAACCCGGCCGCAACACGATCCACGCTTTGATCGATTCGGTGCGGACGGGATCGGGAATGCCGACCACGGCCGAAAGCGCCACCGAGGGATGTTTAAGCAGGCAATCTTCGATTTCCGACGGTCCGACGCGATAGCCTGCCGTGGTGATCACGTCGTCCTCACGGCTGACATACCAGAAATAGCCGTCTTGATCCTGGACGCCGAGATCGCCGGTCAGTAGAAATTCGCCGGCGAATTTCCTTTCGGTGGCCTCCTTGTTCTTCCAATATTCGATCATGGTAACGGGGTTAGGCTGTCGTACACCGATAATGCCGCGCGTGCCGCGGGGCAATTCATGTCCCTTGTCGTCAATGACACGCACGTCGAATCCCGGCGTTGCCTTGCCCATCGAACCCGGGCGAATCGGAAACAGTTTTGCGTTGTTGCCGACCGCCAGGTTGCATTCGGTCTGGCCGTATCCCTCATGCACTTCGATGCCGAAGGTCGCGCGCACCCAATCCAATAATTCCGCGCCAAGCGATTCTCCGCCGGAGAACATGCTGCGCAGCTTGACGCCAGGATGCTTGACCTCGGCCTGCCGCATCAATTTCAGCGCGGTCGGCGGCAAAAACACGTTGCGCACGGCGTGGTCCGCCATCAAGGCCATCGCCGCGTGGGGATCGAATTTCCTGGCGCGATGGCCGACCACCGGCACGCCATGATAGAGCGCCGGAAACAGCACATCGAACAAGGCGCCGATCCAGGCCCAATCGGCCGGTGTCCACATCACGTCATCGGCTTTGGGAAAGAAATCGTGCACCATCTCGACATTGGGCAGATGACCGAGCAGCACGCGATGAGCGTGCAGCGCGCCTTTCGGGTTTCCGGTCGTGCCCGACGTATAGATGATCATGGCGGGATCATCGGCCGCGGTATCGACGGTGGCAAAATCGGGTGAGGCGGCCTCCAGCGCCGGCCAGAACGATTGGGTGCCGGCGGGGACCTCGTCGCCGACGAGGTAGATATGTTCAAGCGCGGGAAGCTTGGCGCGAATCCGCTTCAGCTTCTCCCATCCGATCGCGTCGGTGACGATCGCCTTCGCCCCGGAATTGGCAAGACGAAATTCCAGCGCGTCCTCGCCGAACAACGCAAACAGCGGGATCGAGACCATGCCACCGCGAAACGCCGCGAGATGACCGATCGGCAATTCCAGCGACTGCGACAAAAACAACGCGACGCGGTCGCCGCGCTTCAGGCCATCTTTATTGAGCACATTGGCGAAACGGCGCGACATCGCACCCAGCTCATCGAAAGATGTGCGGCGCGAGCTGCCGTCCTCATCGACATAGATCAGCGCGAGCCGGCCGCTTCCGTCGGCGTGGCGGTCGCAACAGGCGGTCGCCATGTTGAAGCGCGCAGGGATCTCCCAGCGAAAATCGCCGCAGAGTTTGTCGTAATCGGTGGTTTCGGTGAGCATGGGCGTCACAGCTCTCGGTCTTTCTTCACCTCTCTCCGTTCTTCACGGGGAGAGGTCGCGAATGAAATGAGCGGGTGAGGGGCAGCGCAGCGGCATCGTCTTCGCGGAAAGTCCCCCTCACCCGAAGCCTTCGCTTCACTACGGCTTCGACCTCTCCCCGCGTCCGCCTTCGCCAGAAGGCGGGCTTCGGCGGACAAGAGCGGGGCGAGGTTAAGAAGTCAGCGCCGCCTTCACGAGGCCGCTCGCTTTGCCGAAATCCATCTGGCCGGCATATTTCGCTTTCAGGACGCCGACGACTTTACCCATGTCCTTCATCCCGGCGGCGCCCGCCTCGGCAATGGCGGCGGCAATCGCCGCCTTCATGTCGCCCTCCGACATTTGTTTCGGGAGGTAGGCCGAGATGATCGCGATTTCCTCGCGTTCCTGCGCGGCCAATTCGGCACGGCCGCCCTTGTCGTACAGCTCGACCGATTCCTGGCGCTGCTTGATCATCTTCTGCAGGACGCCCAGGATTTCGGCATCCTCAAGCGGCGGCTTGCCCTCCCCGCGCGCGGCAATGTCGGCGTTCTTGATGGTCGAATTCACCATCCGCAGCGTGGAGAGCTTGCGCTCCTCCTTGGCCTTCATCGCTTCCTTGACCGCGTTGTTGATGTCCTCGCGCAGCATCCGAATCGTCCTCGTTTGGCGTGAAGACAATGATCTAGGCCGTCCGCGCGGCCGAGACAACCTCAGTTCCGCCTCCCAGCTTTACCGCATTGCCGGCAATATGCGGAAAACGCATGTGAATCCGGCTCCTTCGCCTTTGACGCCCGCGCGCATGAAGACTATGTAAAGGCCTCATGACGACATCCGAAAATGCCCAGGCCTGGCCGGACCACAAGCCGACCGCGCTCCTTGTGCTGGCCGATGGAACCGTAATCGAGGGCTTTGGCCTCGGCGCCGAGGGCCACGCCGCGGGCGAGGTTTGTTTCAACACCGCGATGACCGGCTATGAGGAAATCCTCACCGACCCCTCTTATGCCGGACAGCTCATCACCTTCACCTTCCCGCATATCGGCAATGTCGGTACCAATGAGGAAGATATCGAGACGGTGAACATGGCGGCAACACCGGGCGCGCGCGGGGTGATCCTGCGCGGTGCCATCACCGATCCCTCGAATTACCGTGCCACGCGCCATCTCGACCAATGGCTGAAGGCGCGCGGCATCATCGGCCTTGCCGGCATCGATACCCGCGCGCTGACCGCGCTCATTCGAAAGCAAGGCATGCCGAACGCGGTGATCGCGCATGCGCAAAACGGCGAGTTCGACCTGCATGGGTTGAAGGAAGAAGCGCGCGAATGGCCGGGCCTCGAAGGCATGGATCTCGTGCCGATGGTCACCTGTGCGCAGCGCTTTACCTGGGACGAAACGCCCTGGGCGTGGGAAAAAGGTTTTGGCCGGCAAGACGCGGCCGAATTCAACGTGGTGGCGATCGACTACGGCATCAAGCGCAACATCCTGCGGCTGCTCGCGGGTGCCGGTTGCAAGGTCACGGTGGTGCCCGCGACCACCTCGGCCGAGGATATTCTGGCGATGAAGCCCGACGGCGTATTCCTGTCGAACGGCCCGGGAGACCCGGCCGAGACCGGCAAATATGCCGTGCCGGTGATTAAGACAGTGATCAACTCCGGCACGCCGACTTTCGGCATTTGCTTGGGCCATCAGATGCTGGGCCTCGCCGTCGGCGCCAAGACCAAGAAGATGCATCAGGGCCATCACGGCGCCAATCATCCGGTCAAGGACGAGACCACCGGCAAGGTGGAAATCACCTCGATGAATCACGGTTTCGCGGTCGATCAGGCCACCTTGCCCAAGGGGGCGAGGCAAACCCACATCTCGCTGTTCGACGGCTCCAATTGCGGGATTGCGCTCGACGATAGACCCGTGTTCTCGGTGCAATATCACCCCGAGGCCTCGCCGGGCCCGCGCGATTCGCATTATCTGTTTCAGCGCTTTGCCGATTTGATGCGAGCGACGAAACGGGCTTAGGCACCCTTGTCATTGCGAGCGTCAGCGAAGCAATCCAAGGCGCATAAAGGAAGACTGGATCGCTTTGTCGCGGAGTCGTAAAAGTAGGTGCGGCGACAGGATAATCATGGACGATTGGATCGATTATTACGATTCCACGCATACGATTTATGCGAGCAGATTGCATCGCGATTTGCATTTCCAACTGATCGCGCGTGACATTATCGGCTACATTGCTTCGCCCGATTCGATCGTGCTGGACTATGCCTGCGGCGAGGCGTTGTCGGCCGCCAAGGTCGCGGAA
>DATGJS010000338.1:0-17712 GCA_035295025.1 Bradyrhizobium sp. | reverse complement strand
CGGCCAGTTCGACGTCCCGCGCCGCGCCGGCCTGAATCCTCTCGACCGCTTCAGCGAGGGTATTTGGGCGCATCGAGACCTCCATCACGGCTCATATTCTTCAACAGAAACCGCTGCTTTTCGGCCGAAGCCGCACTCACTGGAAAATATCGCCCGAGCAAGGCAATCGCATCCTCCACGGTCGAGATGCCCAAGACTTTCATAAGATTTAGAATATCGAGCCGCTCGGTTTCACCGCGAATAGGGTCAGTTATCCTCGCTGCCTTCAGCTTAAGCGCGAGCAAATACTCCGCCGACGGGACCAAAACCACAAGACCGGGCGAGGTATCGTCCCGCGGAAATGTCCCAAACTCCAAATGATCAAGCGCATGATCGGCCAGCGAACTCAGGTGAAATGCGACGCCATCGTTAAACCAGTCGCTCTGCCAGCCATTTTTCGCGGCGATCTCATCTACAACCGCCGCCAGCCATTCCGGCCATGGCCGCCGAAGCTCGGAAATATCTACATCTTCGGTGGCAAACCGGAAATTGCTCGCCAGCATTAACGCGGAGCCGCCATAGACCGCGATTTGCAGCTTCGTTCCCGCTTGTGCCGCCGCCCGGCCGATTTGATCGAATGCATCGAGCAGCGCATCGCGGTTAAGCGCTTCGATCATGAAAACTCAGCTCCGAGGGCGCGCATCATCGGGATGAAATCCGGAAAGCTCGTGGCGATGAAGGCGGTATCGTCCACCTTGACCGGCCTTTTCGAGGCAAGCCCCATCACCAACGCCGACATCGCGATCCGGTGATCCATATGGGTTGCGACAAGGCCACCGCCAAGCACCTGGCCTTGGCCCTCCACGATCAGATCGTCGCCCGCTATCTCGCAGGTGACGCCGTTGACGCGCAGCATGTCGGCGGTAGCGGCAAGCCGATCGGATTCCTTCACCCGCAACTCCCCAAGGCCGCGCATGATGGTGGTGCCTTCGGCAAAACCCGCCGCCACCGCCAGCACCAGATATTCGTCGATCATCGAAGGCGCGCGCTCAGCCGGCACCTCGACGCCGCGCAATTTCGAAGCGCGCACGTGAAGTTCGGCCATCGGCTCGCCCGCATCGGTACGGACGTTACGTTCCTCGATCGACGCCCCCATTTCGCGCAAGGTCGTGAACAAGCCGGTGCGCAGCGGATTGGTCATGACGTCGGACAAAATCAGATCCGAGCCTTCGACAATCAGCGCCGCGACGAGCGGAAACGCGGCCGAGGAGGGATCGGCCGGGACGATCACCTTTTCGCCATGCAATTCGGGCTGCCCCGTGAGCGCGATTTTGCGGCCATGCTTTCCCTCCACCGTTGAGACGATCTCCGCTCCGAAATGCCGCAGCATGCGTTCGGTATGGTCGCGGCTCGCCTCGCTTTCGATCACAGTGGTGATACCCGGCGCGGCCAACCCCGCCAGCAGCACCGCCGATTTGATCTGCGCCGAGGCGACCGGCGTATGGTAACGAATCGGCAAGGGATCGCGCGCGCCCATCAGGCTCAATGGCAGCCGGCCGCCCTGCCCGCTATGGCCGACCCGCGCGCCCATCAATTCGAGCGGGTCGAGCACCCGCCGCATCGGTCGCGACCGCAGCGAGGCGTCGCCATCGAACACGGCCGTGATCGGACAACCGGCGACCGCCCCCATCACCAGCCGGCAGCCGGTGCCGGAATTGCCGAAATCAAGTGGGGATTCCGGCTCGGCAAAGCCCGTCACCCCGACTCCGGCGACCTTCCAGGCGAAATCGCCGGTCCGTTCCACTTTTGCACCCAATGCCCGCATGGATTTGGCGGTGTTAAGAACGTCTTCACCCTCTAACAGGCCGGAAATGCGGGTTTCCCCGACCGCTAAAGCGCCGAGAATCAAGGCTCGATGCGAAATGGATTTATCGCCGGGAACGCGGACGGTCCCGGACAGGGGCCCGCTGGCTCGGGATTCCAAGGGGATTTTATGATCGGCAACGCGATCCGAATGGGTCAAGATTGTGTCCTCGCGGCTCGGGGCGGTTCTAACACCGGCTGGCGCGCCGCGTCACGCGCGCCGGCCCCTTCGAGAAAGCACTATTGACAGCGGCGCGCCAACTAGCCAAGTGAAGCACCACTTTTCGAAAATTTCCCAGGATTCACACGTGGCCAAATCCGATCTCGGAACCAAACGTATTTGCCCGACCACGGGTAAGAAGTTTTACGACCTCAACAAGAATCCGGTGATATCGCCCTATACCGGGGAGGTCGTGCCGATCGCTCCGGTCGCCCCGCCGCGGGCCGCCCGTGGCGATGCCGCCCGCGCCAGTGCGGCCGCGGCCGCGGAGGCGGCGCCCGAGCCGGTGGAGGCCGAAGAGTTGGTGCCGCTCGAAGAAGCCGACGCCGAAGAGAACACCGGCAAGGTAAAGGCGGTCGTTCCCGAATCGGAGGACGATATCGAGATCGACGAGACGATCGAAGACGATGATGACGATGATTCGACCTTCATCGCCGATGAGGAAGAAGGCGATGAAGACGTCACCGATATCATTGGCGATGTCGGCGGTGACGAGGAGACTTGAGATCCGCCCTGATCTGTGATCAGGGTTTCGGCCCGCGCACCGCCCAAAGCGCGCGGATGGTATGATCCGAAAAGGATGATGCGACGAGGTTAGCGGTTAAGGGGCCATAGCTCAGCTGGGAGAGCGCTTGCATGGCATGCAAGAGGTCGGCGGTTCGATCCCGCCTGGCTCCACCAGCCTTCTTCGCTGGCTTCGCCAGCTTCGGCTCGGCGAGCCCTTTCGTAGCGAAGGCTGCCGCGTCGTAGCCCGAAGGGCGAAGACGGGCTGTAAACACCGATATTGAACCCGCCCGCTTGGTGAGCGTCCCGACCACGCAGAGCCTTCCCCTATTTACGAAGGCGTGGCGCTGGTGCTTAAAGCCCAAGAGCCATCCACAAACCTTCATAAAAAACATTCATGACAAATGAAGCCAAAGGCCCGACAAGCCCGGGCGCCATGACCGGCCTGCGCGTGATTGATCTCACGCGGGTCCTCGGCGGGCCTTATTGCACGCAAATCCTCGCCGATCACGGCGCCGATGTGATCAAGGTCGAGCCACCCGCGGGCGATGAGGTGCGCGATTGGGGACCGCCATTCCATGGCGAGGATGCGGCCTATTTCGTCGGCATCAACCGCAACAAGCGCTCGATCGGCCTCGATCTTGCCGCCAAGAGCGGGCGCGAGGTGCTGATGAAAATGCTTGAGCAGGCCGACGTGCTGATCGAGAACTTCAAGCCGGGCACGCTCGACAAATGGGATATCGGCAACGACGTGCTGCGCGCGAAATTTCCGCGCCTTATTCACTGCCGCATTTCCGGCTTTGGCGCCGACGGTCCACGCGGCGGCAATCCCGGCTATGATGCGATTATTCAAGCCATGACCGGAATGGTCATGGCGACCGGCTCTCCGCAATCGGGCCCGATGCGCATCGGCGTTCCCCTGGTCGATGTCTCGACCGGGCTTTATGCCGCGATCGGCATCTTGATGGCGCTCGCGGAGCGGCAGAAATCGGGGCTCGGCCAGTTTCTCGAAACCACGCTGTATGAGACCGGCCTTGCCATCATGCATCCGCATGCCGCGAATTATTTCATGCACGGCAAGCCGCCTTCGCTCACCGGAAATGAGCACCCGAACCTGGTTCCTTACGCGATCTTCCCGACGCGCACCGACAACATTTTCATCGGCGTCGGCAATGACAGCACCTTTCGCAAACTCGCCAAGGAAATCGGCAAGCCTGAGCTCGGCAGCGATCCGCGCTTTGCCCGCAACAAGGACCGCGTCGCCAACCGCGACGCGTTGCGCGATGAACTCGCCGCTGTCTTCAGCCAATATGACGCCGCCCCCTTATGCGACCGCTTGCTCGCCGCCGGCCTGCCCGCGGGACCCGTGCAATCGATCGATCAGGCGCTGACCAGCGCGCATGCCGCCCATCGCGGCGATATCGTCGAGAAGGATTGGTACAAAGGCGTGACTTCGCCGATCCGGCTTGAACGCAGCCGGCCTTCCTTGCGCCGCGTGCCGCCCAAATTCGGCCAACACACCACTGAGGTGCTCGGCGAATTCGGCTATTCGGCGCGCGAGGTCGAGGGCTTGATGGCGGAAGGGGTCGTCAGCGATCGCAGGCGGCGCTGAGCTTTGGGCGAGCCGCTTTCGAGGCACCGTAACGACGCGTTCACCCACGGAAAAAGGGGTGCTTGAACACCCCCAATGTTATGCCCATATTGGGATGGACCGGTTAGCCGATGATGGCTTTTCCGGTTTAGGTGGGGCGCCGCAAGGGCCCTGAAACTTCAAAGTCGCTTACCGCGAGGGCTTTGCAAAAAAATGTCGCGTGTTCCTTCTTTATCCAGCCCGTTTCTGCTGGGATTTGACGAAATCGAGCGGGCGCTCGATCGCGTCGTCAAAGGCGCCGACGGCTATCCTCCCTACAACATCGAACGCTGCGATCGTGCCCATGGGCAACCGGACCGCTTACGAATCACGCTCGCGGTCGCTGGTTTTACCCGTGATCAACTCGATGTAACGATTGAGGAAAATCAACTCGTCATCCGCGGGCGCCAGCAGGATGACAAGACCCGGCAATATATCCATCGCGGGATCGCGGCGCGCCATTTCCAGCGCACCTTCGTGCTGGCGGAGGGAATGCTCGTGCTGGGCGCGGATTTGAAAAACGGGCTGTTGTCGGTCGATCTGGCCCGGCCGGAGCCGGAGCGGGTCGTTAAGACAATCGCTATCAATGAACACGAATAATGGAACGAGTAGCGGACTCGACCGCTTGGACTTGAGAAGGAGTCGAGACCATGGCTGAGGTTAATGTTGCGTTAGAGCACCGCGTCTCCTTGGAGGCGTTGGCCAGCCTGGGCGAGGGCCATATCGCCTATGTGAAGCAGATCCGCTCGGAAGACGTTCCAAGCCTGTTCCCCGAAGCGCCGAAAATCGCGCCGGGCCTGAAACTGTTTGCCCTTCATTCCGCCGACGGCACCCCTATCATGCTGACCGACAGCCGCGAAGCCGCGATCGCGAATGCCTGGAGCAACGAATTGCAGGCCGTCAGCGTGCACTGAAGGCAACGACATGGCGCGCGATTAAGCCTCGCGCGTCGCGCCTGTGGGGAAAGCCTCAATCTTTGCGATTTCAAGTCTTGCGATTTCAAGTCTTGCGAATTTAAGCCGCGCTCGCCGGCGGCAGCGCCAACACCGAATAGATCGCCTGCGCCTCGCGCGAGGCCCGCAATTTCTTCGCAACATCCTGGTCGCGCAACAACCGCGCAATCCGCGCCAGCGCCTTCAAATGGTCGGCGCCCGCGCCTTCCGGCGCCAATAACAAAAACACGAGATCGACCGGTTGGCCGTCCATCGCCTCGAAATCGATCGGGCGTTCCAGCCGGGCGAACAGACCGAAGATTTTTTCGAGTTTCGGCAATTTGCCGTGCGGGATGGCGACACCATATCCGACCGCGGTGGTCCCGAGTTTTTCCCGCTGCAACAACACTTCGAAAACCGAGCGTTCGTTTTGCCCGGTAAGACTTGCCGCCCGCGCCGCCAATTCCTGGAGCGCCTGCTTTTTGTTGTTGACCTTCAATGCCGGGATAACCGCCTCGGGTGCGACCAGATCGGTAATCGTCATGGGGCGTTCCGAGGTAAATTACGACGTCAATCGATCGTCAGGTTACGAACAAAATCAGCGTGCGAAGGGGCGGGATTGGTGGCCGCCCGGACCCTAGGTGGGAGGGCTTCTACTCCAACGCAAGAGCGGTGCCAACACCCGTTGCGATCCCGCCAAGCCATATCATTAAGAGCGCGGGACCCGAGAACCTATTTTTACCCCAAAACCGCGTCCATTCGGACAAAATCGCGGTAACACCTTCTCACGCGGGCATAATCGGTTCTGTCGAGGGCTCTACCCTTCCACCTTCACCGCCGGAGGGTCGATCCAGCCGACATGGCCGTCCGGGCGGCGATAGATGACGTTGATCCGCCCGCTGGAGCCATGTTGGAACACCAGGCAGGCGGCGCCGGTGAGATCCAATTCCATCACCGCTTCGGAGACCGAAAGCCGCTTCAGCGAGGTGGTGGCCTCCGCGATGATGACCGGATTATAGCCGATCATCTCCTCGTCGCTTTCGGCAGGCGCCTCGATCACATAGCTCGGCGCATCGAGCAAGGGCGTCTCCATCCCCGCCAGGGCTTGGGAAGCCGCATGGGCCTTGCGGGCGGAACGATCCTTCAACCGGCTCTTGTAGCGGCGCAATCGTTTTTCGATCATCGAAAGCGCCTGATCCGCGCTGGCATAGGCGTCGGTGGCGCTGGAATCCGCCTCCAAGGTAATGCCGGAATCCAGATGCAGCGCGCAATCGGTGCGAAAACCGGAGCCGTCCTTGCCGAGCGTGATATGGCCGGAATAATTGCCGTCGAAATATTTCCGCAGCATTTCCTCGGTGCGTTCCGAAACCCGAGCGCGCAACGCCTCCCCGATATTGATGCTTTTTCCAGAGATGCGGAGCGTCATGGTGGTGCCTCTATGGGTGAGCGTACCAACAACACTATCGCGATTTCGGCGGGACGCAATCAGATCAAGCCGGTTGCGTATCCCGCGACCGATCGGAGGGTACGACGGCAGGAGATCGCGCGTGGCCAAGCATGCTTTGCTTGTCGCGCCGCCGCTGCACCGAAGACGGGATTCGCATCGCCTCGCGATATTTGGCGACGGTTCGGCGGGCAATATCAATGCCACTGGCGCGCAACCGTTCCACGATGGTGTCGTCGGAAAGGATCGCCACGGGTTCTTCGGCATCGATCAATCGCTTGATGTGGTGGCGCACGGCTTCGGCCGAATGCGCCTCGCCGCCATCGGCGGAGGCGATGGAAGCGGTGAAAAAATATTTCAATTCGAAAATGCCGCGATTGGTCGCCATATATTTGTTGGCGGTCACCCGCGACACCGTCGATTCGTGCATCTGAATCGCATCCGCCACCGCCTTCAGATTGAGCGGCCGCAAATGCGCGACCCCATGGGTGAAGAAACCGTCTTGTTGGCGGACGATTTCGCTGGCGACTTTCAAAATGGTGCGGGCGCGCTGATCGAGCGCGCGGACCAGCCAGGTCGCATTTTGCAGGCAATCGCTGAAATAGGATTTATCGCCCTCTTTCCGAAAAGCCTTCGACAATTCGGTGTAATAACTCTGATTGATCAACACGCGCGGCAGGGTGTCGCTGTTGAGTTCGACGTGCCAGCCGCCGTCCGGCCCCGGCCGGACATAAACGTCGGGCACCACGGTCTGCGTTCGGGTGGCGGCGAATTTCAATCCCGGCTTGGGATCGAGCCGTCGAATTTCGTCGATCATGTCGGTGATGTCGTCATCCTCGACGCCGCATAATTTACGCAAACCCGCAATATCGCGTTTGGCCAAGAGCTCCAGATTCTCGACCAGCGCCCGCATCGCGGGGTCGTAGCGATTGAGTTCGCGCAATTGGATCGCAAGACACTCGCTCAACGAGCGCGCGCAGATTCCGGAGGGATCGAAGGTCTGCAACACGCCGAGCACTTCTTCGACTTGTCGCGGCGATGTGCCGAGCCGCTCGGAGGCCTCGCCAAGGTCGGCCGGCAAATAGCCCGCCTCATCGACCAGATCGATCAAATATTGGCCGATCATGCGCTGAGCGGGTGACGCGAAAGCCACCGCCATCTGTTCGGCGAGATGGCTTGCCAGCGTGACCTCGGCGGCCACAAAGGCTTCCAGATTATACGTATCGTCATTGGAGGCCCCGCCCCCCCATTCGGTATAGGTGGTAGGCGCGGCATCTTGCGCGGTGCGCGCGGCGGCTTCCGCCGGTTCCTCCGAAAATACATTGTCGAGCGGCGCATCGAGCGTCCGCTCGAGCTCGGCGCGGCTGCCGAGATCGCCGCTCATCCACTCTTCCTGCGCCGGCTCGAATCCCTCGCTCAAATCGGGCGATTCACCGGCGCTTCCCTCGCCATCATGCCCTTCGGAGAATTCGCCGCCCTCGCCCATCGGCTCGCCAGCGACGGGTACTTCCGGGGTTTCGCTTTCGCGTTCGAGCAGCGGATTTCGCTCCAATTCCTCCTCGACAAAGGCCGACAGGTCGAGATTCGACAGTTGAAGCAGCTTGATCGCCTGCATCAATTGCGGCGTCATCACCAGCGATTGTGACTGGCGGAATTCTAATCTCTGCGTCAGCGCCATGGCGGCAGGAACCGATTCTAAAAAAGTTGGTCCGATTCTTGCTTAAACTAGTCGTCCGTCGATGTACACGGCTTGACTTTGGGGAAAAGGACCAGGACGGGGTTATATCCGTCCAAAAGGCCGCCAAGCACCTGTTGGCGCGAGATTTAGAGGCGGAATTCCTCGCCGAGATAAAGCCTGCGCACATCGGGATCGCTGACGATCTCCTCCGGGCTGCCTTCGGTCAGGATCTCTCCGGCATAGACGATATAGGCGCGATCGGTCAGCCCGAGGGTTTCCCGGACATTGTGGTCGGTGATCAAAACGCCGATGCCGCGGTTGGTGAGATGGCGCACCAGATCCTGAATGTCGCCGACCGCGATCGGATCGATGCCGGCAAACGGCTCGTCGAGCAGCATGTAGCTCGGACGGGTCGCCAGCGCGCGGGCGATCTCGACGCGGCGCCGCTCGCCGCCGGATAGCGCGATCGAGGGCGTTTTTCGCAGCCGCGTAATATTGAATTCGTCGAGCAGGGAATCCAATTCCGCCTCGCGTTTTTTTCGCGAGGGCTCGACGACCTCCAACACCGCGCGGATATTCTGTTCCACGGTGAGACCTCGAAAGATCGAGGCCTCCTGCGGCAGATAGCCGATGCCGAGCCGCGCGCGCTGATACATCGGCAGTTTGGTCACGTCGTGGCCGTCGAGTTCGATGGCGCCGCGATCGGCTTTGATCAGCCCCGTGATCATGTAGAAGACCGTGGTTTTGCCGGCGCCGTTGGGCCCCAACAGACCGACGGCCTCGCCCCGCCGGACATAGATGGAGACGCCGCGCACCACTTGGCGCGTACCGAAACTTTTCTCCACCCCATGAACCGCCAGATATCCGGCCCGCGGCGCCAATCGCGGCGCGGGCGCGCCATTGGTTTTGGCTCTGGCGACCGGCCTGCTTGCGGATTTTGGCGGAAGCGAACGCGGTTGACCGGCGGCGGGCAAATCGAGAACCGGCGATGCCGCCACGCGCGCCAGCGGCGGCGCGTCGCGCACCGGGCTCTTCAATATCCCACCCATGCTGTCGCCGAGCGCGGTGATGTCCTCGCGCGAGCGCGCAAAGCCGACCGGGCCCCGTTTTGCGGGGCGTCGCCGGAACATGCCGAGTAAATCCACCATTCCAGCTTCACCCGGCCGATTGAAACAGAACCAAAGCTATGGTGCGGTTTTCCTGGCGGCAAACGCGAAAGCGTTTGCCGGGGAAATTCATGCGTCGTCAAACAATTAAAGCACGGTGAGGATTAGATACAGGCTTGCTCTTGGGGCTTCAACCTGGCCGGGGCGAAAAAGACGACCGTCCGCCTGACCTTATTTTGATTTGTCCGAGTGGACAGGCCCGCCTCCCGGAGAAGCCGGCAAGGGGCCCTGCCCCTGGCCGGCGCATCCCGGGGTCGACGATTGATTGATGAACAAGCCATTGACCTTGCCGCTATCGGATTCCACGCGCGACACTCCCGTCGTCATGTCCACAATCAGCCGATCGCCCTTCAGCACGTTTTTGCATTGGGTGAGTACAACATTGCCCGACATGGTGATCAGGTTGGTCTTGGTGTCGAACACGGCGGTCTCGCCGGTCACAACCTGATCTTTCTGGGTCACGATCACATTGCCCTTGGCCTCAAGCCGTTTGATCGACGACGACCCGCCGGGACCCGGCGTTGCGGATTGGATGGGCCCCGATTTTGCCGCGACCTTGGCGTTGGCCGGTGGAGGCGCGTTTTGATCTTTCGATTCGTAGAAAACCACCAGAACCTTGGAGGTCATGGTGGTGTCGCCCTGAATCACCTTCACATTGCCGGAAAAGGTCGCTTCCTTTTTCTTGTCGCGCATCTCCAGCGAGGCCGCCTCGATCTGAATCGGCTGATCGCGATTTTGCGAAAAACCCTGCATCGCATTGGGAACGCCGGTCGCTGAACTCTGGGCCAGCGCCTCGCCCATAATCGCGGTCGCGAGGAAAAAAGCGAGCCAAACAGCGCCAATGGCGATCCGCACGTTCAGGACTTTCCGGCAAAACCGTTTCATCTGATTATTTGGCGTTGGAGGATTTGATCCCCGGACGCGATTTCGCAGACCGAGGGGGCGCAGGCGGCTCCGGCGCGGCTTCCGCGGGGGAGAGCTTGTCGATATTCATGACCACATTGCCGTTGAACTGGACCACGTCACCGCCGCCTAAAATCTTCATCTTATCGGCCGACAATTTTCCGTCCGCCCATTTCACATCGACATGTTCGTCCGACGTCACGGTGCCCTTGCCCATATCGACAAAGGCCTGGCTCAGCCACGCCTCATAGCCCGTGGTGGTCTGCAAATAGATATCCTTATGCAGGTCGAGCAGTTGCTGTTTGGTGTCCATCAGCCCGTTGACCGCCTCCAGCGTGACCGTGGACTGGTCTTCCATTAACACCTTGCCCCGCAGCGTTTTCAATTCGACATGATCCGGATCGGTGACGTCTTGAGTCGCGGTTTTAGCCCAGACTTCATAGGGGCGCTGATCGGCCGAATAACCCGACAAATGCGGCGATTCCATCGTGATCTTGGTCCCCGAAACGACAAGATTTCCCATTTCCAGCGGCAATTTCGGCAGCAACATCCGGAACGGATTGAAGATCGAGACCAGGATGATGGTGGCCAGCGACAGAATCACCGCGGCGGGCACCGCGACCCGCAGCGCGCGCACCATCCGGCTGTGGCGCGCCGCGATCGCAAAGCGCGCCTCTATGCCGGCTTGAAAGACTGGATTCTGAACGGAACTCATTGAGTCATTTTACATGGACATGGGTGACATGGACATGGGCCGATCGCCCGGCCAAACCCCGTCAGGAGTGTGTCCGAAACGGGGCGAAACAGCTTCCGGTCCGAAAAGGGCGCCTCACGAATGGGCGAAAATGTCCTCGCTCTCCCAGCCCTGAAGGTCGAGCTTGGCTCGCGTCGGCAGAAATTCGAAACAGGCCCGGGCCAAGCCCAGGCGGCCCTCGCGCGCCAACATCACATCGAGCCGTTCGCGAAGGGCATGCAGGTGTAGCACGTCGGAGGCCGCATAGGCCAACTGAGCTTCGCTGAGAATCTGCGCGCCCCAATCGCTCGATTGCTGTTGCTTCGATAGATCGATGTTGAGCACCTCGCGCACCAGATCCTTTAAGCCGTGACGATCGGTGTAGGTGCGGGTCAGGCGCGAGGCGATCTTGGTGCAATAGACCGGTTGCGGCATCACGCCGAAGGCGTTGTAGAGCGCGGCGAGATCAAAGCGCGCGAAATGAAAAATTTTGGTGATTTTGGAATCCGCCAAAAGCGCCTTCAAATGCGGCGCGTCGTTCGGCGCTTGCCCATGATCTTTGGGAATTTGCACCACGTCGGCGCTGCCATCGCCATTCGAAAGCTGCACCACACAGAGCCGGTCCCGATGCGGATGAAGCCCCATCGTCTCGGTATCAATCGCAACCGAATCGGTATAGCGCGTGAGATCCGGCAGGTCGCCGCGGTGGAGGCGTATGGTCATCAAACGGGCCTTTGGTCGATTCGATTGCGAACCAACCTAGAGCATGATCTGGAAAAGTGAAAACCGGCTTTCCGAAAAGCATGACACGCGGGCTTGAGCGGCGATCATGCTTAAACAACCAGGTGAGATGATCCGAGGTGAGGGGAGGGGTGTCTTTTTTTCGGACCCTCCACCAGGGAAGCGCGCTTTGGAGCGGGACCCGGCGCGAGATCAGGTGGTCTTGGCATCCGGCAATTTCGGCGGCTGAAGTTCGCTGCTGTTAACCCACCGCTCGAGATTTTCGATAATTTTCTGATGACTTGGACGTAACGGTTTTGGAGCGTTTCGCTCCTCTGAAGGCGTGCGGGGCAGCTTGGGGTAATCGGTCATGGGGCGTCTCCTGGTTGCCGATCATGAGCCTCTTCAACCCCGAAATCAATAGTAAGTTATTGTTTTTATTGTATTATTTTACTCAAAAATCCTACTTGTCGGAACATAAGCCATTACGGGAACTTGAGCCGAATTGGCGAATTGAGTAAATTGCTCAAATCATCTCGATTTGGTGGCATCTATGATCGGTAGCCGTGGCGAACGTCTGCAAGTAATGCTCTCTCCAGAGGAGCTTTCCGCGGTGGATGATTTTCGTTTCAGGCATCGGATGCCGACGCGGGCGGCCGCGGTGCGCGAGCTTTTGAAACTGGGACTGACGGTGGCCGCGCCCGACGCCAATATCCGCATGAAATCCAGCAATTACGGCATTTTCAACCGCGGCCCGGACAGCCACCGGCAAGGCGAGCAAGCCAAACCTGAACCCGACGCGGGCGATTAGAGCATGATCCGGAAAAAGCCTGCCCCGCACTTGGGAAGCGCGGGGTGTGAAGCGGTTTTCCGAAAAGATCATGCTCAATCAAAGAATTAAAGCGCGATGATGATTCAACCAAATCTCATCGCGCTTTTGTTCGAACATCATCCGAAAAAAAGCCGGCCCCGCATTTGATGCGGGCGGCGGCTTTCGAAAAGCACGCTTCCTATCGGCGGAATGCGAGGGCAATGAGAGCCGGCGTCTTGCGGATATGGCGGACGCCACCGAACAACTTCGTTGGTGCCCAGGAAAGGACTCGAACCTTCACGGCCGTGAAGCCACTGGCACCTGAAGCCAGCGCGTCTACCAATTCCGCCACCTGGGCATTGGGGCCGCTTGTTAAGGACCGCTCGCGTGCTTGTCAAATTGAGCAAGCAGGACGCAAATGGGCTGTACAGAAAACGGGTGATGGCGTATCCGCCTGATCGACCGAATCTGACCCCCCTTAGGATTGAGCGCCATGGCATCGAATACCAACACCTTGGTTACGGTTTTCGGCGGGTCGGGCTTTCTCGGGCGAAGTGTGGTGCGCGCCTTGTGCAAGCGCGACTATCGCATTCGCGTCGCGGTGCGGCGGCCGGAGCTCGCAGGCCATTTGCAGCCGCTTGGCCGGGTCGGCCAAATTCACGCCGTGCAGGCCAATCTGCGCTATCCCTCATCCGTTGCGGCCGCGATGCGCGGCGCCGAGATCGCGATCAATCTCGTCGGCATTCTTACGCCCCAGGGCGCGCAAACGTTTGACGCCGTACATGCGGCGGGCGCCGAAACCGTGGCACAGGCCGCCGCCGCGTGTGGCGCGCGAATGATCCATGTTTCGGCGATCGGGGCCGATGCGCATTCGGCTTCGCGCTATGCCCGCACCAAGGCTCTCGGCGAGCAGGCGGTGCGCGCGGCCGTTCCCTCCGCCACGATCTTAAGGCCTTCGGTGGTGTTCGGGCCGGAGGATGATTTCACCAACCGCTTCGCCGCGTTGGCGCGGATATCGCCGGCTTTGCCGCTGATCGGCGGTGGGGCGACCAAGATGCAGCCGGTCTATGTCGGCGATGTCGCAACCGCGGTCGCGGGCGCCGCCGACGGCAAGACCAAAGCGGGCTCCACTTACGAGCTCGGCGGCCCCGAAGTGCTTTCCTTGCGCGAAATCATGGAAATCATTCTTTCGACCATCGCGCGCGATCGCTTGCTGGTATCGTTGCCACTCGGCCTGGCGAAATGGCAGGCGCAGCTCCTGCAATTTGCACCTGGCGCCTTCAAACTCACTCCCGATCAGGTCGAACTTCTGCGCGGCGACAATGTCGTGTCCCCATCCGCAAAGGAAGCTGGGCTCACGCTCGAAGGCCTCGGCATTGTACCGGATTCGCTTGCGGCGATCCTGCCGCAATATCTCTGGCGCTTCCGTAAGGCTGGCCAGTTTTCCCACAATGGCGCGTAGAGTTTTATCAATTGGAGCGCCTCCTCACCATGAGGAACGACTACCGCCCCAGCGCGAGCGCGATCAAACCGAGCGTGCCGACAACAACACGCCACCATGCAAACACGACAAAGCCGTGGCGGCTGACATAATTGAGGAAAGTCTTCACCACGACCAGAGCGGTGATGAACGACACAACGAAGCCGATCGCGACAATGCCCAGGTGATCGGCGGTCATTTCGGCGCGGTTTTTGTAAAAATCATAGGCGAAGGCACCGACCATGGTCGGAATCGCCAGAAAGAACGAGAATTCCGCCGCCGCGCGCTTATCGGCCCCTAACAACATCGCCGCGACAATACTGGCGCCCGAGCGCGACACGCCGGGAATCATCGCAAGGCACTGCGCAAAGCCGATCCACAAATAAGTGAACAACGGAAATTTCGTGGCGTCGTGCTCATGGGGATGGTGATCGAGTTGATCGACCCAGAGCAAGATCGCCCCGCCGACGATCAGCGAGAAACACACCACCCATGGATTGAACAGCACTTCCTTGATGTATTTGCCGGCGATCAAGCCGATCACCACCGCGGGCAGAAACGCCACCAGGATGCCGATCACAAAGCGGCGGTCGTCGGGATTGGAAAACATGCCCAGCGCAATCCGCCACAATTTGGCGAAATAAATCACGACAATGGCGAGAATAGCGCCGAGCTGAATCAGCACCACGAAACTGTCCCAGAATGCGCCATCGCCGAGACCGAAGAAACGCTTCACGAGCAGCATGTGGCCGGTCGAGGAAACCGGCAAAAACTCCGTGATGCCCTCGACAATGCCGAGAATGATCGCCCGCAACGAATCAGACAGCATGTTTCGCACCTCGCCTTCGAAAATTGCCGATTCTCACCAGAGCCATCGCGATTAATCCGCCAAAAAACAGCCCGGTCCTTCTCGCTTATTCGTATCCTTGCCGCAACGGCAAAAAACGTCAAAACACAGGGTTGCCTCGCTCGAAAGCTTCGGTAGTTTGGCGATCCAATCGATAATTCTTCAAGGCTTCATGTTCACGCTTTATCACCACCCCTTCTGCCCGCACTCGCGCTTCGTTCGTCTCGTGCTTGGCGAATTCGGCCTTGATCTGCGGCTGGTGGAAGAGCGGGCCTGGGAGCGGCGCGAACCCTTTCTCGCCCTCAATCCCGCCGCCACGACGCCGGTGTTGATCGCCGAGGACGAGCGAGCGATCCCAGGCGCGGGCATCATCGCCGAATATGTCGATGAGACTTATGGCGCGGAAGCGAAGGATCGAAGATTGCTGCCGTCAACCGTGAATGAGCGGATCGAAGTGCGACGGCTGATGGCGTGGTTCAACGAAAAATTCTTCGAGGAAGCCTCCAACCCGCTGGTCACCGAGCGAATCTATAAACGCTTCATGAGCGCAGATGATGGCGGCGGCCCTCCTTCGGCAGATGTGATCCGCGCGGCCAAGGCAAATGTGCGCTATCATCTGGCTTATATCGGCTGGCTGGCGCGCACGCGGAACTATCTGGCCGGAGACCGGCTCACTTACGCCGACCTCGCCGCCGCCGCGCATCTTTCGGCGATCGATTATCTGGGCGATGTGCCATGGACCGAAGACGATGCGGCAAAGGCCTGGTATGCGCGGGTGAAATCGCGCCCCTCCTTCCGTCCGCTGTTGAGCGAATGGCTGGCCGGCGTGCCGGCCTCGCACACCTATGTGGACCTCGATTTCTGATTATCGGCGATATCGTGCGTTGGCGTTTTGATCCCGGCTCTGCGGAGCAGCGTGAAGGACGCCGCGCCACGTCCGGGACACGACAAAAGCATTCGTACTCGAACGGGTGATCCGTGAGTTCGTCTCTAAAGGCCGCACTGACACATCAGGCCCGCGCGCTCGGTTTCGATTGCATCGGCATCACCGATCCAGGCGCGATCGCGCAAGCCGGCCAATATTTTCGCGAATTTCTGGCATCAGGCGCCCATGGCGACATGGCATGGCTCGCCGCCAATCCGGCGCGCCGCAGCAATCCGGTAGTGTTGTGGCCCGCCGTCCGCTCCGTGATCATGCTGGGCGTCAATTACGGACCTGATGAAGATCCGCTCGCGATCTTGCAACAGCGCGCGTGCGGCGCGATTTCGGTCTATGCGCAAGGCGACGATTATCACGACGTAATCAAGAAAAGGCTGAAAGCGTTGGCGCGCTGGCTCGCCGCGACAGGAGAATGTGAGGTCAAGATATTCGTCGATACCGCCGCCATCATGGAAAAGCCGTTGGCGCAGGCCGCCGGCCTCGGCTGGCAGGGCAAGCACACCAATCTCGTTTCGCGCAAATTCGGCTCCTGGCTGTTTCTCGGCGTGATCTTTACCGACGCCGCGCTGCCGCGCGATAAAAGCGAAACCGACCATTGCGGCTCATGCCGGGCCTGTCTCGACATTTGCCCGACAGCGGCCTTTCCCGCCCCCTACAAGCTCGACGCAAGGCGTTGCATTTCCTATCTCACGATCGAAAACAAGGGCGTTATCCCGCGCGAGTTCCGCCAAGCCATCGGCAACCGCATCTATGGCTGCGACGATTGTCTGGCGGTCTGCCCTTGGAACAAATTCGCTAAAGCCGGCCATGAGGCGAAATTATCGCCCCGCGATGAATTGCGTGCGCCCGATCTCGCCACGCTCGCGCGGCTCGACGACGCGGCGTTTCGCGCGCTGTTCGCCAAATCGCCGGTCAAGCGGGTCGGCCGCGACCGCTTCATCCGCAATGTGCTGATCGCGATCGGCAACTCCAACGATTCCGGATTGGCGATGGAGGCCAAACGTCTTTTGAGCGATACAAGCCCACTGGTGCGGGGCGCGGCGGTGTGGGCGTTGTCGCAACTTTTGGCGCGCGAGGCGTTTGCGGCGCAGGCGGCTTGCGCGCTCGACAGCGAAAGCGACGAGACGGTCAGGGCGGAGTGGCGGGGCGGGTAATTTCACCGCGCGCCCCGAAAATGACGGGGCTACTCATCCGATTTCCGCGACCGCCGCGATGATCCGTGCGATGTCCTGCGGCCGCGACAAACGATGATCGCCATCCTGGATCATGGTCAGCACCACATCGTCGGCCGGCAAACGATGCGCCAGCGCAAACGCATGTTTCCACGGCACGTCCGGATCTCGCGCGCCTTGCAGAATGCGCACCGGGCAGCCGACCTCGATCGCGCTCCCGAGCACAAGATGTTTGCGGCCCTCGTCGATCAGGTTTCGCGTGATCGGATAGGGATCGCCATATTCGGATGGGCGCAGCCACACGCCCGTAGTCTCGATCTGGCGGCGGATTTCCGGCGAAAATCCCTTCCACATCAATTCCTCGGTAAAATCGGGCGCCGGCGCGATCAGCACGAGGCCAGCGAGCGAGGCGCGCGATGGTGGTCGTCGGCTAAGTTCGCGCGCCAAAAGCAGCGCCATCCATCCGCCCATCGAGGAGCCGATCACCACCTGCGGTCCCTCGCAAAAACGCTCGAATACCGCAACGCTCTCTTGCAGCCAGCGCCCGATGGTGCCGGCGGTAAAATCGCCGCCGGATTCACCGTGACCGGAATAATCGAACCGCACGCAGGCTCTGCCGTGCTCGGCCGCCCACATATCCAGCGCCTCCGCCTTGGTGCCCTTCATGTCCGACTTGAAGCCGCCCAGCCA
>DATGJS010000337.1:0-3411 GCA_035295025.1 Bradyrhizobium sp. | reverse complement strand
GGTTTGATGTCATCAGCGCCAGCGTTTTCGGGCCGATCAGCCTGATGCCGTCGAGCTCGCCGCCGTTGAGCAGCGCGCGGCAGAAGGTGAGGTAGTCGTCCGCGGTCGAACATAATCCGCCGCCGCCGGAAATGAACGAAGGCGGAGAAAGAAAGCGGCTGGTCGCCGGGTCGTCTTGCAAGGTCAAACGCCCCTGTTGTCCGGCCGCATGAAAATTCATCGCACCTTGCGGGCTTGCCGAATAACAAGCGGCGAGGCGATGGGCCTTGGCGGCGGGCACGAAGAAGCCGGTATCCTTCATGCCGAGCGGACCGAAAATACGCTCCTGAAGGAATTGCTCGAACGATTGACCCGCGATCTTGCCGATCAGATAGCCGATGACGTCGGTCGAGACCGAATAGTTCCAGGCCTCGCCCGGCGAAAACTCCAACGGAATCTTCGCCAGACCCTCGATCATGGTTTGCAACGTGCCTGTCGTCTCGACCGCGCCGATTTTCAATTCGCGGTAGGCCGCGTCCACATTGCTGCGTTGCTGGAAGCCGTAAGTCAGCCCCGACGTATGCCGCAACAAATCCACGATCAACATCGGCCGCGAGGGCGCGCGGCTGAGAAAGGCGGGCCAAACGCCCGCCTGAAAGACGGCGAGATCTTTCCATTCCGGAATATATTTATGGACCGGCTCATCGAGCGCGACGCGGCCTTCTTCCACAAGCATCATGAAGGCAACACTCGTGATCGGCTTGGTCATCGAATAGATGCGGAAAATCGTGTCGTCCTTCACCGCGGTCTGGCGATCGAGGTCGGCAAAGCCCTGCACAGCGTTGTGGACGAACTGGCCGCGCCGGTAGACCAGGAGTTGGGTTCCTGGAAAGCGGCCGGCCTCGATATAGCGGCGCCTCAGATGATCGTCGATCCGCTCCAGGGCGGGCTTCGACATCCCGGCGGATCGAGGCGAGGCGGGGATTAAAGCGGCCATTGCAAATCATCTCATAAGGAGGTGCCAAGGATAGGCTTGATAGCCGAAACGACGCGCCGTTCCAATCGCATCGCGCCCGCTTACCTTGGCTGAATGGCTGGTGTAAGCTGGATAATAGATTTGCTTGTGTCCTTTCGATTTCGAAGTTCGAAACGTGGCTCCGAAAAACACTATGAACTTCGGAATTGGGATACCAGCCGGCAAATGGCCTCACCTTTAAGGACAAAGAACAATGCCTCAATTCAACGACATCGAACTCACCGAAGCCGTCGTCAAAAGCTTCGAAGAAGTGCAAGAACCCCGGATCAAATTCTTGATGGAGGAACTTGTAAAGTCGTTGCACGCCTTTGTCCGCAAGACCGACCTCACCTTCGGCGAATGGGAATATGCGATCGATTTCCTCACCCGGGTCGGCCAAAAATGCACGCCGAGCCGCCAGGAATTCATCCTGTTGTCCGACGTGCTCGGGGTTTCGATGCTGGTGGATGCGGTCAACCACCGAGAGCGCGAGGGCGCGACTGAGACCACGGTGCTGGGGCCGTTCTATGTCGGCGAGCACAAGGCGATGCCGCACGGCACCGACGTCTCGCCCAATCTCGCGGGCGAACGGATGTTCGTGCAAGGGCGCGTCACCGATCTCTCAGGCAAGCCGCTTGCGAATGTTCCGGTCGATATCTGGCACGCCGACGATGACGGCTGGTACGATTCACAAAAGCCGGATTACGAGAAAGTCGGCCCGTCGTCGCGCGGACGCTTTATCACCGATGCGAACGGCAAGTTCTTCTTTCGCACCATCCTGCCGTGCAGCTATCCGATTCCGACCGACGGTCCGGTGGGGCAGATGATCTTAGGCCTGCACCGTCATCCGATGCGCCCCGCCCACGTGCATTTCCTGGTCAACGCGCCCGGGCATGAGCCTTTGGTCACGCATGTCTTTGTCGAGGGCGACAAATATATCGACACCGACGTGGTGTTCGGCGTGAAGAACGAGCTGATCGCCAAGGTCGAAAAGCGCACCGACCCGACGATGCCGGACGGCAAGCCGGCGCCGTCGCCCTGGCATCTCATGACTTACGAATTCCGCCTCAAGCCGGGCGCGGGCGTCGCGCCGAAGCCGATGGCGGCGGTGAGTGAAGACGCGTAGTGATCCGGTTTTGATATTCGCAGCGCTGGCGTTTATCTTTGCATATACTGCTTGGTGAGGCTGGTTAGGTTTTTCCAGCTTTGCCGCAGCAACAAGAAATCATTTTGGGGTTAAAGGGGGGCGATCATGATTGCGCAACGCATTTTCTCGTCTGGATATTCCAGATACGGTGTCTCGTTTTTCTTATCGGTGGCGACGGCCTATTTCGGATCGGTCGCATCGGGGCAGGCGCAAGTCGATCCGAACATCCAGACCCAGGTTAATATTCTTGCACCGCCCGTGATTACGGTGCCTCTGGAGCCAATACCAAATTCCGTCCCTGAATCAAAAATGGTGGCTAATTTTTTGAAGATATTCCCTAAGAACCTCTGCCCACCGACAGAGAAACAAATAAGGGCCGCTTTACCTCCAAAACTCGCGGCCAAATTCGATGCTACATCTTTGCAAACACTTACTGAGACTGAACTCAGTTTGATTAAAGCTAAATTGGTGCAATCGCCCGATTTCACAAGCTGTCACGGGCAACCCACGGCGGTGAAGGCAAGTCTTCAATTCAATCCGACTTACGAAACCAACGCCCTCAAGAGCGGACATAATGGCAGTTGGGACACATCATCCAACGTAGGCGGCGGTGTCCAGGTGACGGCCGGTCTCGGCGACAAACGACCGTATGATCTTATTTTCTTGAACACGCAGTCCGCGTCGGCGCGCTACTCGACGTTCACAGCCAAAAGCGTCGATACGTTGACGGTCCAGGCGGGGTACCAATACCTCCTTGCTGGTTACGATGAACATGGAAAGATTCCCGTCGATGGAAGCTATAGTCCAACGTCAAAAGCGATAACCTTCGATACCCTGTCATTTGGTGTTCTCAACCAAACAATCTTTACTCCGACATTTCAGCAAAGAACCGCCGATTTATTTACACCGCAGGTGACGTTGGCACGGCAAAATATCAATTTGGCCGATTCCAAAACACCATGCCCTGGGGCCACAAAGCCACCATCACCAAGCGATAATTTTTGTTATTACATGGATGTGTCGCTGACCGTTGGCCAGACCTTCTCCGCTGTATCGACCTTGCAAAACGCGAACGTCGCGGTCTCCGCGACAGTAGGAAAGCGCTTCACCCCGGAATGGACGCTTGCGGGCCAGGCGATGATTACTTCCCGCGCCTACGAGAATGTTCCAGGAGGCCGCCAGGACTTTCTTTTGCAGAGTGGGCCATTGCTCACCTATGCGCCAGCTCCAACGATGACTTCGTTTGGGAAGACGTCGATCGCCTTTTCCT
>DATGJS010000336.1:0-13083 GCA_035295025.1 Bradyrhizobium sp. | reverse complement strand
AAAGCCATTGACGGTGAACGGTCCGGCCAAAGCCACACGGTATGCGCCGCCTCCCATTCCTGCTCGCGCACATAAAGGTGGTCGTCGCGCGCCGAGCGGCGCCAATCGACGCGCTGCGCCGGTTCGCCGGAAACGAAGCGGCGGTACTGCCAGAAGCTTTCGCCGGCTCCGGCGCGCCGCCGCCCGTGCAGGCCGTGAATGACGTTGGCCGCGATCCGCCGGGCTTCCAGCACAAGGCGCGGCAGTGAAGCGGCGAGCGTTCGGCTTTCGCCATCGGCACGTCGGACTGCGGCGATCTCCCTCTTATCCTGCCGGCTCCCTTCGGCCATCAACCGATCCGCGACTTTAGCTGCTTGATGACGTCGGCAATGGTGCGCCCTTCCGCGCGTGCGGAGAAGGTGAGCGCCATGCGGTGCTTGAGCACCGGCTCGGCGAGGTCGAGCACGTCATCGATGGAGGGCGAAAGGCGCCCGTCCAGCAACGCGCGGGCGCGCACGGCAAGCATAAGCGACTGGCTCGCGCGGGGACCGGGTCCCCACGCGATCAATTTACCGGCCTCTCCGCCCTCAGGTCCCGGACGGGCCGAGCGCACGAGCGACAGGATCGCCTCCACGACGGAATCGCCGACCGGAAGCCGCCGCACCAGCCGCTGCGCCGTGATCAATGTTTCGGCATCCATCGCTGCCTTTGCCAGGGTCTCCTGCGCGCCAGTGGTCTCGAACAGGATCCGCCGCTCGGCGTCACGATCGGGATAATCCACGTCGATTTCCATCAGAAAGCGGTCGAGCTGGGCCTCCGGCAGCGGATAGGTGCCTTCCTGTTCGAGCGGGTTTTGGGTCGCGAGCACGTGAAACGGTTTCGGCAGATCGTGGCGGGCGCCCGCCACCGTGATGTGCTGTTCCTGCATGGCCTGAAGCAGCGCCGATTGGGTGCGCGGGCTTGCGCGGTTGATTTCGTCGGCCATCAGGAGCTGGGCGAATACCGGCCCTGCGATAAAGCGGAACGAGCGTTTGCCGGAACTGCTCTCGTCCAGCACCTCGGCGCCCAGAATGTCCGACGGCATCAGGTCGGGCGTGAACTGAATGCGTTTGGCGTCGAGGCCAAGGGTGATGCCTAAGGTTTCCACCAATTTGGTTTTGGCCAAACCCGGCACGCCGATCAAAAGCGCGTGCCCGCCCGACAAAATAGTGACCAGCGTGTTTTCGATCACCCGATCCTGGCCGAATATGACGGTGGAAATCGCCTCCCTTGCGCTGCGAATTTGACCGGCGAGTTGTTCGGCGGAACGCACGATCACGTCCTCGAATTTTTCGACGCTGTCTGTGCCGGCCATTGCGCTCTCCTTCTCAAACCCGTGTCCGAACCGCCGCCAATCTCGTTATGTCAGCAACCCCATGCTAAACCCATGAGAAGGTCGTGTATTCGTTGAATTAAACTATCCCCATCTATCGGTATTTCGGAGTATGAACGGCATCACGATGTGGCGACTTGATCCCGCGGTAAATAAGGCGGAACTCGGTTGTTACCGATCCATAATGAATGCCAGCCTCATCATTTAAGCGTCGATACTTAAGGCCTTCAAACTCACGGCAAACCATGGCGAAGCAAGGGCAGGAACCGGTCCAGCGTTTGGAAGGCCTGACGGCGGCCGCGAACAAGGCGGCAAGTGCCACCGGCAAGGGCCTGCCTCCGGTGCATCTATGGAATCCGCCCTTTTGCGGCGATCTCGACATGCGAATCGCGGGCGACGGCACCTGGTATTATATGGGCAGCCCGATCGGGCGGCCAGCTTTGGTCCGCCTGTTTTCAACCATCCTCAAGCGCGAGGGCGAGAAGCATTTTCTCGTCACGCCGGTGGAGAAGGTCGGTATCCGCGTCGATGATGCGCCGTTTTTGGCGGTCGAAATGATCAAAGCGCATGACGAACCGGGGCCGTGCTTACGTTTCCGCACCAATGTGGACGATTGGGTGGAATGCGATTTGGCGCATCGTTTGCGGTTTGCGGCCTCCGCCGAGGGCGGATTAACGCCCTATCTACACGTCCGTGCCGATCTCTGGGCCAAAGTCACCCGCGCCCTCTATTATGATTTGGTTGACATCGGCGAGGAGCGGATGGTCGATGGTCGGTCGATGTTCGGGGTGGCATCGGGTGGCGCTTTTTTTGTCATGGCGGATGCAGATGAGGTGAGGGGCGCACTTTGAACGAAACGATGGCGAGGAACGATCCCGCCGCAATCAGCGCGAGGGAATTCTTCGATCGGGCAAGGACGCGGCTTGGTTTCGAGATTCCCGCAGGATTGACCGATCCGAGCTTGATCCCCGCGAGCGGCGATCAAGGCACCGACCGCATGCTCGAAATCCTCGCCCGCGAACGGCCGATCCGCCCCGCAGCCGTGCTGGTGCCCGTGGTCGATCATCCGCAACCGACCGTGCTTTTGACCCAGCGCGCCGCCCATCTCAACGATCACGCCGGCCAGATTTCCTTTCCGGGCGGCAAGATCGATGCGACGGATGCGTCCCCGCTCGATACGGCGTTGCGCGAAGCCGAGGAGGAGATCGGCCTTGGCCGGCAATTCGTCGATCCGATCGGCTATCTCGACCTCTACGGGACGAGTTTCGGGTTTCGCATTTTGCCGACGCTTGCGCTTGTAAAACCCGGGTTCAAATTGCGCATCAATGCGTCCGAAGTCGACGATGCCTTCGAAGTGCCGCTGGCTTTCCTGATGGATCCGGCCAATCATCAACTGCACAGCAAGGAATTCCGCGGCATGGAAAGATATTATTACGCCATGCCCTATGAGGGGCGATATATCTGGGGCGCCACCGCGGGAATCCTTCGCGTGTTGTATGAACGGATCATGGCGTCATGATTCGCCCGGCCCTCACCGAAATCGGAATTTTCCTGATCCCGTTTGCGGCCTATGCCCTGTTTCTGTTCGCCAGCCGCTCCGGATTGATGGCGCCCGCGTCCTGGCCGGCGAAGGTGATCGTCAGATTGCTGCTCGGCTCGTTGACGCTTGTCTTGCTCAGTTTGGTGTTGCTCGCCCAATTCTCCGGCGCCCCGCCGCAATCGACGTATTTCCCCGCCCATATCGAGAACGGAAAGCTCATCCCCGGGGTCGAGAAATGAGCGGCGTGCGATCGCTCGATCATGTGCCTTGGCTTCGAAGCGGCCCCGCCACGCGCGTGCTCGAACTGCTCAATGCCGATGGCGAGCAAGCGCGCGTGGTCGGCGGCGCGGTGCGAAACACGCTCCTTCAGCTTCCGATCGGCGACATCGATATCGCGACCACGGCATTGCCTGAGGAGGTCATCCGCCGCGCCAAGGCGGCCGGCGTCAAAAGCGTGCCGACCGGCATCGAACACGGCACGGTGACGCTCGTGATCGATTCCACGCCTTTCGAAGTCACGACGCTGCGCGAGGACATCGAAGCCTTCGGCCGCAAGGCGAAGGTTGCGTTCGGCCGTGACTGGGGGCGTGACGCCAGCCGGCGCGACTTCACCATCAACGGTCTCTCGCTCGATGTCGAAGGGCGCGTCCACGATCATGTCGGTGGGCTCGACGACATCGCGGCAAGGCGCGTGCGTTTCATCGGCGATCCTAACATGCGGATCGTGGAAGATTATTTGCGCATCCTGCGCTTCTTTCGCATCCATGCGGCCTATGGCGCGGGCCCGCCCGATCGTGCGGGATATCTCGCCTGTATCGGCGGACGGGCGGGCTTGACGAGCCTTTCGGCCGAACGAATACGTTCGGAGATTTTGAAGCTGATGGTCGCCGAGGGCGCGGCCGGTGCCGTTGCCGCGATGGTGGAGGGCGGATTGCTGTTGCCGATTTTCGGCGGGGTTGCTTACGCCGGGCCGTTTGCCGCGGTCATTTCGATCGAGCGCGCCTTGGGGCTTTCGCCCGATCCAATTCGCCGGCTGGGCGCGCTTGCGGTGGCGGTCACGGAGGATGCCAAGCGCCTCGCGACGCGGATGCGCTTGACCAATGCGGAGACCAAGGCGCTGGATTCGATGGGCCATCGCTGGTGGCGGCTCGGAGGAATGGATGAAGCGACGGCGCGGCGCAGGCTCTATCGGCTCGGCGAGGAACGCTACCGCGACCGGTTGATCTTGGCGTGGGCGCGCTCAGGCGAGGGGAGCGATGCGCCATCATGGCGGGACCTCGCCATTTTGCCCGAGCGCTGGAAGGCGCCGACATTTCCGCTCAAGGCCGCCGATTTCATCGCGCGCGGATTGGCCCAAGGCCCTCAACTCGGGCAAATCCTGGCGCTGGCCGAGGATGCCTGGCTTGCGGCAAATTTTCCGCTCGATGAGCCTTCGCTCAAGACTATTGCCGATCAGGCCGTGGCGCGTCTTCACCGCGAAGGACGGCCGTGAACCTCCTTTCTGGCTTTCTCTCTGGCTTTGCCGATATTTCACTTTTCCAGCTCGTGCTGGTCGCCGGCGTGGCGCTGATGGCCTCAGTCATCGGCGGCGTGGCCGGCTATGGCACCGGCGCGTTGATGCCGCTGGTTCTGGTGCCGCTGATTGGTGCCGAGCCTGTCGTGCCGATCATCGCGATCTCGGCGATCTTCAGCAATCTCAGCCGCGCCACCGCCTATCGCCGTCACATTGATCGCCGCCGGGCAGGCATCGTGATCCTGGCGTCCGCCGTGACGACGGCGCTTGGGGCTTATGGCTACACGATGTTGACCAATGCGGGCGCCGCGATGGCGATCGGCGCCATGTTGATTTTAAGCGTTCCGCTGCGGCGCTTCGCCAAGCGCCGCCAAATCCGCATCCAAGACACCGGGCTCGGTCTTGGCGCGATCGGTTACGGCCTCATCGTTGGCGGCACCACGGGATCTGGCGTGATTCTTTTGTCGCTGTTGATGGCATCGGGGCTCGAAGGCGCGGCCGTGATCGCAACCGATGCGGTGACTTCGCTTGCCACCAGCATCATCAAAATTTCGGTGTTTGGTCTCGCCGGCGTCGTCACCGCGCAGGTGCTGGCGTTCGCGTTTCTGATCGGCGCGGTCGCGCTGCCGGGCGCGTTTTTCGCCAAGCGTTTCGTCGAGCGGATGCCGCTCTATATCCACACCGCCATTCTCGATGCGGCCGTGATCACAGGCGGCCTGGTGATGATTTCGGCGGGGTTGCGGCATTTGGTGTGATTGGCCCTCGGTGTCATTCCGGGGCGATGCGACAGCATCAAGCCCGGAATCTCGAAATTCTACGATGTGCAATTGCACATCGTAGCTCGCATCTTCTATGCGCCCCTGCGGATTTCATAATCCCAACTCGCTATGCGAGTCCGACCTGCTTAATCGTCCGCATCGAGAACGGCTTGCAGTTGGTCAAGCGTTACCGTTTCGAGCTTGCCGGCACGGGCTTCTCGCATGGCCGCGATTGTCGTTTCGTTCGGAATAAGCGGATCGAAGGGCAGCGCGTGCTCATGTGCCACACGCGTCAGCATCAGCCGCACCGCGTCGGAGACGGTCAGCCCGATTGTTGCCAGTACCGCCGCAGCTTCCTTTTTGATTGCCCCATCGATCCGGGCTTGAACCACTTCATTTACTGCCATCGCGGATGCCTCTCGCTTGAATGACAATGTAGTTCAAAAAGCTGACAAGGGCAAGGTATCGCGTGGACGGGCCGGCCAGCGGAGGCTCGTTCTCAGGTATTCGCCGACCCCACACGCGGACCACGGCGGTATTAAGGTAGCGATAACCCATTTAAATTGACTTGGCCTCGCCGCCGCTCGCGCCGAACCAAGCCATAGTGCCATCGCGCGAGCTGTGAGCAGTTAAATGCACTGTCACTGTAATCCCGTCACCGTAATCCAGACTACGTGCCGCGCGCCGCTGCAATGCCTTGCTGGCGCTGTTCGTCGGTCAGGATGACGCGGTCAGGCGCAGTGCGGATATGCTTCCGCACGAATTCCAACTGATTATCGTCGGTGCTCCAAACGAATTCGCGAGCCTGCTGCACTACGGCCTTGTTGACCGTCTTAACCTTCTCCGCGTGTCTGGCGACGGGCAGCGGCCTCGTAAACCGTGGATCATTCGAAGAGAGGAAAAGCTTGTGAGGCGATAGCGGCAGGACAAGCAAGCAGCTTGGGTCTGCCAAGCCGCTAGACAACACGAGCGGGCGGTCCGATGTGAGCAGCGAAAACTTCGAGTGGCTGACATCGACACACGTCCAGTACATGGCTGCGATATCCGGCACAGCCGGGCCGTTGGCGATAACGTCGGCGATCATGTTCGCTGCGCTCTTCCCGGCTGCACCCGGCCTGCGCTTAGCTATCAGTTCTGCTGCCGTCGCGGGCTCGTGCGGCTTACGGGTTGCGGCATAGTCCGCTTCAAGCGCGTCGATGCCTTAGCGCCAAATCTCCGCCATGTGTGTTTTGATGGTTTCGACGCTGTCGGGATTGCGGAACAGTATTGAGAGCAGATAGCGTGCCCATGCCAGCCGCTGCTCTGGGTCGAGCGGCTTGCTGCTGATCAAGCGGTCCAGCACCACGGCTGCACCACTGTCGAGCGGCGACATGAACTTGATTTCGAGGTCTTGCGAGTTTTCTACGGCGATACCTTCGACGCGGTAGAGGTCACGCACCATGCCGGTGCGGCGAGGGTGCCGACGCCTTGGCGTCACGACGCCATTGACCTGCCGCATCTCACACAGCATGCCGTCGCTTCCTACCCATCGGCGGAGCGCAAACTGCGGATTATAGTGGTGTATGCGGGGTAAATCCATTGATTACGGATTGCGGTGACAGTGCATTTAGTCTGAATTGCGGAATTACGAGCAGCACATTTAATTGAGGAGTCAGCTCGTAGGATGGGTGGAGCACAGCGATACCCATCGCGTCACCATGTCATGATGACGATACCTTTGGGCGGCGATCCTAGACATTTGTAGCAGAACGATGGGTTTCGCAAGTGCTCAATCGGGCTGTAATCCAAGACACCTGCTTCACTACAAGGTCGTATATGTTTATGTTATGGTTGTAGAATGAAAGATAGAAGCCATGGCGAACACAAAAGCGATCAGCGTTAAGCTTGGCGCGCAGCAGGAAAGTCTGCAACGGCATCTGCAGTCGGGTCACTACGGTGACGCTAGTGAAGTAATCCGCGATGCTCTGCGGGCGCTCGATCAGCGTGATGCAGTATTCGACGCAGTGCTGCGTGCCCAGGTGTTGGCGTCGATAGCAAACAAGCGACCGAAGGTGCCTGCCGAGCACGTGTTCAAGCGGCTAGAAGCGCGCCACGTTCGGCGGACGAAAGCCGCCAAGCGTGGCGCATGAGATCGTTTTTCACGATGACGCCGTCGCCGACCTGACCGCGCTCTACGACTATATTGCCGAAAATAGCAGTCCAGAGATCGCGATTAGGTATATCCGTCGGATTCGAGGGGTGTGTATGCGGCTGGCAACCTTCCCGGAACGCGGCCAGCGCCGCGACGATATTCTGCCCGGCCTGCGCACCATCGGCTTTGAGCGTCGGGCGACAATCGCCTTCCGTGTGCTGAAAACGCGGGTCGAGATTGTCAGCATCGCTTATGGCGGCCGGGATTTCGAGCGCGACCTGCGCAAGGATAAATAGTATAACGGTGTCAGTGCTGGACTGCGCCGCGTAAAACGTTCGCATATCCGCCAGAAAGCGTCATTCCTCACGGCCCTCACGGCCATTTCACCTCGGGCGGCATCGACGACAGGATCGATTCCACATTGCCGCCGGTCTTGAGACCGAAAATCGTGCCGCGGTCGTAGAGCAGGTTGAATTCGACATAGCGTCCGCGCCGGATCAACTGTTCCTCGCGATCGGCCTCAGTCCACGGCGTCGCAAAATTGCGCCGCACCAGTTCCGGGTAAACCCCGAGAAAGGCGCGGCCGACGGCTTGCGTGAAGGCAAAGTCGGCTTCCCAATCGCCGGAATCGTGATGGTCGTAGAAGATGCCGCCGATGCCGCGCGGCTCCTGGCGGTGGGGCAGATAGAAATAATCGTCGCACCATTTCTTGTATTTGTCGTAAGGCGCGATGGCTCTATGCGCGTCACAGGCGGCTTTCATGGCGGCATGGAAGGCCATCGTGTCGGGGTCTTGCTGGGTGCGCCGGCGATCCAGAACCGGCGTCAAATCCGAGCCGCCGCCGAACCATGCCTTGGTCGTGACGATGAAGCGCGTATTCATGTGGACGGCGGGGATATGCGGATTGCGCGGATGGGCGATCACCGAAATGCCGGACGCCCAGAATCGGGGGTCATCGGCCGTTCCCGGAATTTGGGCGCGAAATTCCGGGGCGAATTCGCCGTGAACCGTCGAGCAATGCACGCCCACTTTCTCAAACAGCCGTCCGCGCATCTGGCTCGCCACGCCGCCACCGCCCTCCTTACCGGTGCGGTCGGTGCGATTCCACGCCGTCTGCTCGAATCGTCCGGCCTCAGTGGGATAAAGCGCGGCCGGTGCGTCGTCCTCCAGCCGCTCGAAAGCTTGGCAGATGTCGTCGCGCAAGCGCTCAAACCAGGCCTTGGTGCGCGCCTTGTGTTCATCGAGCGTGGAAATAGCCATTTGCGATGCCTGCCTTAACACGCCCTAACCCGAAGCCGCCGGTCTGCCGAAGCGCTTCTCCTAATGCCATCGCGGCCGCCATCGCCACATTGAGCGAACGCAACCCGGCCTTGAGCGGAATCACCAGTCGTGCGTCGACCGTATCAGCGACGGCTTGCGGGACGCCGGCGGTTTCCCGGCCGAATAGCAAGATGTCCGACGGTTGATAGGTAAAATCAAGGTAGGGCGTGGCGCCCTTGGTGGTGAAAAGAAGCAACCGATAGCCGCCTTGGCGGCGCCATTCTTCGAATGTGGTCCACGAATCGTGGCGCATCCAATTGACCTGGTCGAGGTAATCCATTCCGGCGCGGCGGAAATGCCGATCGGATATCGCAAAACCGGCGGGCTCGATGATATGGGCCGCCGCACCCATGCAGGCGCAAAGCCTGAGGATGGTGCCGGTATTTTGGGGGATATCGGGCTGGTAGAGCGCAATCTGCATGATGCGTGGTCCGATTCTCAAAACCCTTAGGGCCGGGTGATTCTGGAAACGCCGAATATCGGGGTTGCGAAGAGGGCGGGTCCGCCTGATCTGCGCACGAAAATGTCGGAAAAATCGCCATGCCGCGCGGATTTGGTGCATGGCTTGCGAGGCAGCCGATAGCGGGCTTGCGCTCGTCCGGCAAGGGTGCCAATAGAGCGATTCTGGACCGTTGCTTGTCTTCCGATGGGGTCGGAAAAAGCCGGTCCTTCTGCCGCCGCGGGGTCGCGGGCGCCGGCAGAGCCTCCCGGTTCAAGGCTTATCGGGGTGGTTTCGCCGGGCGCAGCTTATGAAAGGGTTTGGAATCGTGACGACAGCGTCTTCGGCGGATCACCCGACACGCCGTGATTTCCTTTTCGTTGCAACGGGAGCCGCGGCCGCGGTCGGCGGAGTGGTCTCGCTCTGGCCATTCGTTTCCCAGATGAATCCGGACGCATCCACGATTGCGGCCGGTGCGCCGATCGAGGTCGATCTGGCGCCGATCGCCGAGGGGCAGGACATCAAGGTGTTCTGGCGCGGCAAGCCGATCTACATCAGCCACCGCAGCAAGAAGCAGATCGAGGAGGCCCGCAGCGTGCAGGTCTCGAGCCTTCCCGATCCGCAAGCCGATCAGGCGCGGGTCAAGGAAGGCCACGAGCAATGGCTCGTTGTGATCGGCATCTGCACCCATCTCGGCTGCATCCCGATCGCCCATGAAGGCAATTATGACGGCTTCTTCTGCCCCTGCCACGGTTCGCAATACGACTCCTCCGGTCGCATTCGCCAGGGGCCGGCGCCGGCCAATTTGCCCATCCCGCCCTACCAGTTCGTCTCCGACACCAAAATCCAGATAGGCTAAGCCCCGGCCTGTCATGGCCTGGACCTTGCGCCTGTCGCGTCGTCTTACTTCCCTAGGGATCGCATCATGAGCGGACCATCCGACTTCCAACCGACCAATCCCGTCATCAAATGGATTGAACGGCGTCTTCCAATTTTCGGTCTCGTCCATTCTTCCTTCGTGGCCTATCCGACGCCGCGGAATCTGAATTATTGGTGGACGTTCGGCGCCATCCTGTCGATGATGCTGGGGCTGCAAATTCTCACCGGCGTGATCCTGGCGATGCACTATACGCCGAACGCCGATCTCGCCTTCCGTTCGGTCGAAGCGATTGTCCGCGACGTGAACTATGGCTGGCTGTTGCGCAACATGCATGCCGCCGGCGCCTCGATGTTCTTTCTCGCCGTCTACATCCACATGTTCCGCGGCCTCTATTACGGCTCATACAAGGAGCCGCGCGAAGTGCTGTGGATTCTCGGCGTCATCATCTACCTCTTGATGATGGCGACCGGTTTCATGGGCTATGTGCTGCCATGGGGGCAGATGAGCTTCTGGGGCGCCACCGTCATCACCAATCTGTTCTCCGCGGTTCCCTATGTCGGCGACAGTATCGTGACGCTGCTTTGGGGTGGTTACTCCGTCGGCAATCCGACGCTGAATCGTTTCTTCTCGTTGCACTATTTGTTACCGTTCCTGATCGCGGGCGTGGTCGTGCTGCATGTTTGGGCGCTGCATGTCGCGGGCCAAGGTAATCCGGCCGGCGTCGAGGCGAAAACGGAAAAGGACACCGTGCCGTTCACGCCTTATGCGACCATCAAGGACATGTTCGGCGTCTCCTGCTTCCTGATTTTCTACGCTTGGTTCATCTTCTACATGCCGAACTATCTCGGCGATGCCGACAATTACATCCCGGCCAATCCCGGCGTAACCCCGGCGCATATCGTGCCCGAATGGTACTATCTGCCGTTCTACGCGATCCTGCGTTCGATCCCGAACAAGCTCGCCGGCGTAACCGCGATGTTCTCGGCGATCATTGTGCTGGCGTTCCTGCCCTGGCTCGACACCGCCAAAACGCGCTCGTCGAAATACCGCCCGCTCGCCAAGCAGTTCTTCTGGATCTTCGTCGTGGTGTGCGTGCTGCTCGGCTATCTCGGCGCGCAGCCGCCGGAGGGCATTTACGTCATCGCCGGACGCATCCTCACCGCCTGCTATTTCGCCTATTTCCTGATCGTGCTGCCGTTGCTGTCCCGGATCGAAAAGCCGCGTCCGGTGCCCAACTCGATCGCCGAGGACGTGCTGGCGAAGTACGGCAACAAAGTGGTCTCGGCCGTGATCGCACTCGTGATGGCCGGCGGCCTGTTTATCGGCGGCGCGCAGAACGCACGTGCCGACGAGCAGGAGACGCCGCCTTCGCAAAGCTGGTCGTTTGCCGGCCCGTTCGGCAAATATGACCGCGGCTCCTTGCAACGGGGCCTCAAGATCTACAAGGAAGTCTGCTCCAACTGCCACGCTTTGTCGTATATCGCGTTCCGCAATCTGGCCGATCCGGGCGGTCCCGGCTATTCGGAGGCGCAGGCTGCGGCCTTCGCCTCCGAATACAAGATCAAGGATGGCCCGAACGATGCAGGCGACATGTTCGACCGGCCGGGCCGGCCGGCGGACTATTTCCCTTCGCCCTTTGCCAACGAGCAGGCCGCGCGCGCCGCTAATGGCGGCGGTTTGCCGCCGGACCTTTCGCTGATTGCGAAAGCGCGTTCTTATGAGCGCGGCTTCCCGCACTTCATCTTTGATTTCTTCACCCAGTTCCAGGAGCAGGGGCCGAACTATGTGTCGGCGATCCTGCAAGGGTATGAAAAGAAACCGGCCGGTGCGAACCTTCCGGAAGGTACCTATTACAACAAGTACTTCCCCGGTCATGCCATCAAGATGCCGAAGCCGCTGGCCAACGGTCAGGTGACCTTCGATGACGGTTCGCCGGCGACGCTCCCGCAATATGCGCATGACATCGCCACCTTCTTGATGTGGGCGGCGGAACCGCAGATGGAGGCCCGCAAGCATCTCGGCCTACAGGTCTTCGTTTTCCTGATCCTGTTCGCAGGCCTGATGTATTTCACCAAGAAGAAAGTCTGGGCCGACGCGCATTGACCTTATCGACTTTCGAAAAAGCTCCCGTTCTGGGGGCTTTTTTATTGGGGCCTGTCGTTCCGGGAAGATGACGGTGTTCATCAGGTAGCATTCGGCGCACATTCGATGTCGGCGCGGCGCTCGCGAGGACGGCGGTTTGTTCTATTCAGCCCTTGCCGCGCACGCCGTCCCACCACGGACAAGTCCCCGCCATCAGTCTGTAATTACCGTCGATCACCTGAACCGGGGCGCGCAGGCCTTCGTCAGCCGCGCGCATCCGCATTTTGCGCGCAGCCTCGCGGTCCTTCTCCGATAACCAGACCCGCTCGTGGCCCCACAGGCTCGGGCCGTGATGCATCTCGGCCGGCTGCCAATTGGCCGGATCGACCTCCCGGCCGCCCCAGCCGCACTCGACCATGAAGGCCGACGGCGTCTTGGCATAGAAGGAGGTCATGAAATCGTTGGTGTGACGGCCCAGCGTCACGTTGACGCGTTCTTCGGTGAGCGCGATGTCATAGGCCTGTCCGACATCGTCGAGCGAGAATAATTCCACCATCAAATGATGCACGCCATTCTTGCCGGTCTCGATCAGCGCCAGCGAGTGGTGACGCGGATTGACGTGGAAGAAATAAGCGCGGAACGGCTTCTCGATATAATCGGAGAGACGGAAGCCGAGCAGATCGACATAAAACGACAGCATCGTTTCGATGTTCTCGACCGTCAGCACGATATGGCCGAGCCCGAGCGCGCCGGTGCGAAAGCCGGAGATCGAGCGGCCTGGAGCGAACGGCGTGTCGTCGATTTCGGCGCCGTGAAAGACCTCGCACCGGTTGCCGGCGGGGTCGTGAAACGAGATCAACGCGCGCACCCGCCGCGCATCGGCAAGCGTCTGCGGTTCCATGGTCACACGGATTGCCGCCGTTTCGAGCCTGGCGGCGAGCGCATCCAGCGCGGCGGCGTCTTCGACCTCCCAGCCGAAAAAGCGTGTGCCGTCCCCCATCGCGCGGTCGATCACGACGCGCTGTTTGCGATCATCCATCCGGAAGGCGAGCTGAGAATGGTCGCGCTC
>DATGJS010000335.1:0-15294 GCA_035295025.1 Bradyrhizobium sp. | reverse complement strand
ACGGGCGCGCTCCGCCTTCGGCCTCAGTATGGGACGAGGTGCTGCCAGCTGGCCCCTTGGCGCCGCCATGACTTTCAGCCATGGGCTACTCCTTCAAGCCAGTGCCGCCCAGGGCCTTACAGTGCGAAAAGCAACAGCAGTGCGATCAGCAGCGAAAAGATGCCGAGCGCTTCGGTCACGGCGAAGCCGAAAATCAGGTTGCCGAACTGGCCCTGAGCGGCGGACGGGTTGCGCACCGCGGCGGCAAGATAGTTGCCGAAGATGATGCCCACGCCGGCGCCGGCGCCGCCCATGCCTATGCAGGCAATATCAGCGCCAATGTACTTCGCGGCAATCGGATCCATGAAACGAACTCCTTCTTGAGGTTTGGTAAGAGGGGCCGGATCAATGGCCCGGATGGATAGCATCGTTGATATAGATGCAGGTGAGGATGGTGAAGACGTAGGCCTGGAGGAAGGCGACCAGAAGCTCGAGCGCGGTGAGCGCCATCACCATGCCGAGCGGCAGGACCGCCCCGGCATAGCCGGCAATGCCCAGGCCCGCCAGCACGGGAATGAAGCTTGCGAATACCGCAAGCGCGATGTGGCCGGCGAGCATGTTCGCAAACAGACGCACCGAGTGCGAAATCGGCCGCAGGAAGAACGAGAAAATCTCGATGAACACCACCAGCGGCAGGATGAAGATCGGAATACCCGACGGTACGAACAGTTTGAGGAATTTCAGGCCGTTCTTGTAAAAACCGTAGATCAGCACGGTGAAGAACACCAGAAACGCCAACGCGGCCGTGACGATGATGTGGCTTGCGATCGTGAAGCTGTAGGGGATGACGCCGACCATGTTGGAAACGGCGAGCAGCATGAAAATCGAAAATACCAGCGGAAAGAACTTCATGCCGTCCTTGCCGGCCGTCGATCGCACGGTATTGGCGACGAATTCGTAAGCGATCTCCGCCACCGATTGGAAGCGTCCCGGCACCAGGCGCCGGGGCGACATTCCGCCGATCATCAAAAGCGAGATCAACGCCACCGAACCGAACATGTAGGCGGAGGAGTTGGTGAAAGCGATCTCCTGATGGCCGATATGGCCGATCGTAAAGAGCTTTTCGATATTGAACTGTTCGATCGGATCAAGCATCCGCGCGGTGTCTCTAGGCTACCGCCGGCCACGCCGGCGTTCCAAAATCAGGTCGTTCGGCCTTCCTTAACGGCCGGTTCGGTCGGGAGCAACACCTGCCGACCTGATCACGTTCAGCACGCCGGCCGTAAAGCCGAGCAAGACGAACACGATGAGCCCGAAGGGTGAGGTCGACAGAAAACGGTCGAATGCCCAGCCAAGCAGCGCTCCGACGCCGACGCCGGCGATCAACTCCGATGAGAGGCGGAAACCGAGGGCCATCGCCGAGGCGCGGGCCCTGCCGTCTCCACTTCCAGCTTCGGGTTGATCAGTTCTATGAGGTCGGCTGTCCCGAAGTTCGGACAACCGGTGCTCCAGACTTCCGAGCCTTGCGGAAAGCGCGGCCTCATCGGAGGACGATGTATTGCCGCTTTCATCTTTGCCGCCATTCGTGCCTTGCGCCATGCTTGCTAAGACCCGAAATGTTGCTGCGGTTCAATGAAAATGGCGCCCCGTCACCCCTCAAAAGCCGCGCGGACCATACTGAGCGCATTTAATCAAGTCAAGATTGCGCCACAACCATCTACATGTTTGATAATATTTGAGTATTCCGGTTACGGCAGGGCTGGGCCAAGTGCCGGATCGCCGCACTGCAATAGATCGCCGGAGAGATTGCCGCGAAATCGGGCGGAAACGGCTTAAGTGTCGTCTAAGCTCTGTATCGTCGAATAAGCATCGTCCAATAAAATGGGATTTTGACCCCGTGGGCTCGGTGGCGCGCGCTTTTCACAAGTCGCGTCCGCCGCGATAGGATAGGAATGTCCGAGCCGGGCCATGAAGGGCTACCCGCTCGCGCGTTCAAAGTTCACGAAACCAGATTTCCATCCTCAAGACCTTAACTTGGAGACCGCATGCCGCGTCAGATCGATTATTATTTCTCGCTCCAATCTCCCTGGGCCTATATCGGGCACAAAGCGTTCCGGGAGGTCGTCGCCGCCCATGATCTCAAGGTCAACCACAAGCCGGTGGTGCTGGTGGATCTGTTTTCGGAGACCGGCGGGTTGCCGCTGCTCAAGCGCCATCCGGTGCGGCAGCGTTACCGGATGGTCGAATTGCAGCGCTGGCGCGACAAGCGCGGCCTTCAATTCAAACTCGAGCCGGCCAATTGGCCTTTCAACGCCCGGTTGGCCGATGGCCTTGTGATTGCGGCGCTCGAAGCCGGTCATGATGTCGATCCGTTTCTGCGCCGTGCCTTTGCAGCCATTTGGGAGCAGGAACTTAATCTCGCCGATGAGGCGACGCTGGTTCGGTTGGCCGATGATTCCAAGCTTCCCGGCAAGGCGCTGGTGGAACGCTCGGCAAGCGAGGGAATTGGAAAAATCTATGAACAGAATCGCCAGGATGCGTTGACCGCCGATGTCTTCGGCTCACCGGCCTATGTTCTGGACGGCGAGGTCTTCTGGGGACAGGATCGGATCGAATTGCTGGTGGACGCCGTGAAATCGGGTCGCGCGCCCTATCGTTCGCGAGCGTAAGAACAAGGGGACGGAGACGGGGCGGCCTTGAAGCGGAGCATGCCATGAGCCGAGCGGCATTATCGAAATTCGCGGTCGTCCTCGCTGCTTCGGCCCTGGGTGGGATATGCGATGCTCGCGCGCAATCGATGCCGGACGGAGAGAACGGGCGCTATGTGCTGTCGCCGATTCCCGATGGCGTGATCAGACTGGATACGCGCAGCGGCGCGGTTTCAACCTGCAACAAAAATGGCGCTGGCTGGGCCTGCTATGCGATGCCCGACGAGCGCGCGGCGTTCGATGCCGAAATCGGCCGCTTGCAGGCGGAGAATGAAAAGGCCAAGGCGGAGACGGAAATACTCAAAGCCGAGCTGGCCGCGCGAGCGCCGCCGGCCGTCGCTGGCGGCAACACTTTGTCGAGGGGCGATGCGCCTGGGAAGGGCGAGCCGAAAGCTGCCGAAGGCGAGCGGAAAATCGAAATTCCGTTGCCCAGCGACCACGATATGGATCGCATGATGTCGTTTCTCGAACGCGCTTGGCGGCGGTTGGTCGATATGGCCAACCGGATGCAAAAGGATGTCAGCGGCAAGATTTGAAGCTGGCGGGCGGCTTGGTCATGACTTCGTCTTTATCCATCGCGCGTAGCGTGACCTCGGCGGTCCCCGCCGAGGTCATTGTGTCGTGCTTGCTGACAGTCCAGACCCCCAGACGCGGCTTCTTCGACCTCACCGCGGAGATCGTGGCCTTCGTGACGGAGGCGGGCGCGTTCGAAGGCCAGTTGACCTTGTTCATTCGTCACACCTCGGCGTCGCTGACGATCCAGGAGAATGCCGATCCCACTGTGCTGGCCGATCTGACCACCGCGCTCGATCGGGTGGCGCCTGAGAATGGTGGATGGCGCCACGATACCGAAGGCCCCGACGACATGCCCGCCCACATCAAGACCATGCTGACGGCGACCTCGCTGCAAGTTCCGGTCATGAAGAGCAAGCTGATGCTCGGGATTTGGCAGGGAATTTATCTGATCGAGCATCGGCGGCAAGCGCATCGCCGCGAAATCGTTATGCAATTTGTCGGTACGACTACCCCGACATGATCGGGCGCCAAAACAAAACGGCCGCGGATGGTGCCGCGGCCGTTTTTCTTTATCATTCGAGAAGAGATCAATTGGTCCTGATATCGACGTCCTTGGTTTCGGGCAGGAACAGGAAGCCAATAACGAGACTCATCAAGGCGATGCCGATCGGATACCACAGGCCAGAATAGATGTTTCCGGTATAGGCGACGATGGCGAATACAGTTGCCGGCAGGAAGCCGCCGAACCAGCCATTGCCGATATGGTAGGGCAGCGACATGCCGCTATAGCGAATGCGGCTTGGGAACAGCTCCACCAGCCACGCGGCGATCGGCGCATAGACCAGCGTCACATAAACCACCAGAAGCCATAGCAGGGCTACCGTCATCACTCCATTGATGTCGGCGGGATTGGCGGAAGCCGGATAGCCGTGAGCCGTGATGGCGGCAGGCAACGCTTTCGCAAAATCCGCGGAGGTTGCGTTCAACGACTGCTCGCCGATCTTGACCTGCGCTGGCGTGCCCTTCGGCGCATCCTGGCTCTGATAATTCACCGACAAATTGACCAGTGCGGACTTCGCGATGTCGCAGCTCGTGGTGTATTTCTCGGTGCCCGTCGCCTTGAACTGGAATGAACATTCCGAGGGGTCGGCGATCACCGTGACGGGCGAGGAGGCCAGCGCCGCCTCAAGCTTCGGGTTGGCGAAGTGCGTAATGCCCTTAAAGATTGGGAAATACGTCAGCGCCGCGAGCAGGAAGCCCGCAAGGATGATCGGCTTGCGGCCGATCCGGTCCGAAAGCCAACCGAACAGGATGAAGCCGGGCGTGCCCAGCGCAAGCGCGATCACAATCATGATCTGCGCGGTGGCGCCGGGGACTTTGAGGGTTTGGGTCAGGAAGAACAGCGCATAAAATTGCCCACCATACCACACCACGGCTTCGCCGGCGGTCGCGCCAAAGAGCGCGAGGATCGCGATCTTGGCGTTGCTCCATTCGGCGAAGGCCTCGCCGAGCGGCCGCTTCGAGGTCGTGCCCTCTTCCTTCATCTTCTGGAAGATCGGCGATTCGTTCAGACTCAGGCGAATCCAGATCGAGACGGCGAGCAGGATGCCGGAGAGCAGGAACGGAATGCGCCAGCCCCAGCTACTGAACGCGTCTTCACCCATCCAGTTGCGAATGCCCAGAATGAGCAACAGCGCCAGAAACAGGCCGAGCGTCGCGGTGGTTTGAATCCAGGAGGTGTAGTAACCGCGCTGATTGCGCGGGGCGTGCTCGGCCACATAGGTCGCCGCGCCGCCATATTCGCCGCCGAGCGCGAGACCCTGAACGAGACGCAAGGCAATCAGCACCACCGGCGCCGCGATCCCCCAGCTTTCATAGCCGGGAAGCAGGCCGATGAAAAAGGTGCCGACGCCCATCAGCGTCATCGTGATCAAGAAGGTGTATTTGCGGCCGATCATATCGCCGAATCGGCCGAAGATCAGGGCCCCGAACGGCCGCACAGCAAACCCCGCCGCGAACGCAAGCAGCGTGAAGATGAAGGCGACATTCGGCGGGACGTTCGAGAAAAAATATTTAGCGAGGAAGGAGCCGAGCGTTCCGTAGATATAGAAGTCATACCACTCGAACACGGTGCCCAAGGAGGAAGCAAAAATGACCTTTCGTTCTTCGGCGGTCATTCCGCCGCTGCGGACATCGCCGCTACCTACTGTTGCTGCCATAGTCATTCTGCGCACTCCCCGAAATCATGTTGCTGGCTCCCCATGCGCCGACGCGTAACGGCCACGAGGTTGGCTCCACGGTAACATCGCCGTGAAGTCTCGCCAAATACGACTTTTGGCCCGCCACTGATAAAATCGTGACCGCCCTGGCTCCCGCGCGCTGTTGCGATGCACAAGGCGCGGATGAAACATCCCTGTCGCGGGGCCTATTGCGCCTTGCATGCGCTGCTTGGTCGCATGACAATTGAGGCGCGCCGCGCTACGAACCATCTCGACTTTGTACTAACCCTTTGCCGGAAATAGATGACCGCTGCTTCCCATCTTGTGATCGCCGACGATCATCCGTTGTTCCGTGACGCCTTGCGTCAAGCGGTGGCGAGCGTCGTGACGACGGCGAAGATCGATGAAGCGGGAAGTTTCGAAGAGTTGACGGCGCTTCTCGAAGAAGATTCCGACGTCGATCTGGTACTGCTTGATTTGACCATGCCCGGAATTTCCGGATTTTCCGGATTGATTTATTTGCGCGCCCAATATCCCGCCATTCCGGTCGTCATCGTATCGGCCAGCGATGACGGAGGCACCATCCGCCAATCGCTGGATTTCGGCGCCTCCGGCTTCATTCCAAAGCGCTTCGGCGTCGAACCATTGCGTAATGCCATCACCAAAGTGCTGGGCGGCGACGTTTGGGTGCCTCCCGACACCGACCTGTCCTCAGCGACCGATCCGGAACTGGCGCGTCTGCGCGATCGGTTGGTGACGCTGACGCCGCAGCAGGTGCGGGTCTTGATGATGCTTTCGGAAGGCCTGCTCAACAAGCAGATCGCCTATGAGCTCGGCGTGTCGGAAGCCACCATCAAGGCGCATGTCTCGGCGATTTTGCAAAAGCTCGGCGTCGAGAGCCGCACCCAAGCGGTGATCGCGGCGGCGAAGATCGCCGGCGGGCAATGGCGGCAGGGGACGCCGCCGCAGCAGCCATAACGCTTTCTTACTCCGCCGCCACCATCTGCTGGGCGCGCCACTGGCCAAGCAGCGCGCGCAGCGACGCCGGTTTCACCGGCTTGCTGAGCACGGCGACATTATCTTCCCGCGCGGCGGCGCGCACCTGTGGGCTTCGGTCCGCCGTAATCAGGATGGCCGGGATCGCCGCGCCGAATTTCTGCCTGATGTCGCGGATCGCGGCGATGCCGGTGCCGCGATCGAGATGATAATCGACCAGAAGGCCGGTGACGCGCTTGCTGGCGGCCTCGATCGCTAGAATAGCGGATTCCGGATCGGTGGCGGCGATCACTTCGGCGTCCCAGCCGTTGAGGAGCGTCTTCATGCCGTCCAGAATCGCGGCATCGTTTTCGACGCAAACGATCAGCGCGCCGGACATCGGCGTTTTCGACAAAGGCGTCGCGCTGGTGACGGCGGCGGTGTGGTTGACGGCCGTTGCGGTCGGCACCGTCACCGCGAAGAACGAGCCGCCGCTTTTGTTGGAATCGAGCGCGATGCCGTGTCCAAGAACGCGTGCGAGCCGCTCGACGATGGACAGTCCAAGGCCAAGGCCGCGCGCAATCCGCGCACCTTGTTCGAGCCGGTGAAATTCCTTGAAGATTTCGCCCCGTTTGGGCAAGGGAATGCCGACGCCGGTGTCGTAAATGCCGATCTGCAAGGATTGGCCGCGGCGGCGGCACCCGATCAGCACGCGTCCGCGCGGGGTATATTTGATCGCGTTGGAAATCAAATTCTGCAACAGCCGCCGCAACAGCAGGCGATCGGATTGCACCGGCAGCGAGCAGGGCACGAAGGTCAGATCAAGCCCCTTGGCGCGCGCGATCGGCGCGAATTCGATCTCCAGCGATCGCATCAGATCGCCGATCTTGAAGCTTGTGACCGAGGTCGTCATGGCGCCGGCATCCAGCCGCGAGATGTCGAGAAGCGCGCCTAGAATTTCTTCGATCGCCTCCAGCGAATCGTCGATATTTTCCACAAGGCGTGAATCTTCCCCGCCGCTTTGACGCTCCACAAGGCTTGTCACATAGAGCCGCGCCGCGTTCAGCGGTTGCAGGATGTCGTGGCTTGCGGCGGCCAAAAAGCGCGTCTTTGAGATGCTGGCGTCCTCGGCCGTACTCTTGGCGAGCGCCAATTCCGAATTCAGCCGCGTCAACTCCTCGGTGCGGTCTCGAACGCGCTTTTCCAGCGTCGCATTCGCCCGCTCCAGCGCTTCGGCTGCTTCGAACGAGGGGGTGACGTCGGAGAAGGTGATGACGAGGCCCCCGCCGGGCATCCGGTTGGCGCGCACCTCGACCACCATATGCCGGTCGGGCAGGCGCTCCAGATAGGGCTCGCCTTCGGTGGTGTAGGCGGCAAGCCGTCTTGCGATCTGCATCTGCGGGTCGCCGAATTCCGAAGGCACGATCGCCGCGATGAATTCGAGGATTTCCTTCAAGGGGATCCCGATTTGGACGAGATGCGGCGGCAGGCTGAGAATATCGCCGAATTGGCGGTTGGAGCAGATCAACTGCAAATCGGCGTCGAACACGGCGATACCCTGCCGCACGTGATCGAGCGCGGTCTGCAATATTTCGCGGTTGAAATGCAAGGCGGCGTGGGACTCGTCGAGCAATTTGAGCGCGGCCTTGGCCGATACCATACGCTTGCGCAACAACAGCGACATCACCAGCCGCGAGGACGCCGCCCCGATCGACGACGCAATCAGATGTTCGGCGTGCTGGAGCAGTTCGAAATCGGCCGGCGCCGACGGCACGAGTTGGATGTTGCGCGAACCCGCAAAGGCGTCGAAGGAATCCCGCGCGCGGTCGGGGCCGAGATATTGCGCCACCGTGCCTTGAATGTCCTGCACCATCACCGTGGTACGCCAACGGCGGAACGTCGGCGTCATCGGAGCCAGCACGCGGGGTGCGAAAAGATCGGCCTGCATGCGTTCGATGGAAGATGGCTGGCGCGCGAGCGACAGCACGACATAGGCGAGAATGTTGAGCGAGAGCGACCAAAGCACGCCGTGCAGAAGTTGCGGCAGGTCGGTCCCGAACAAGGCCTGCGGCCGCAGGGCAATGATTCCGAACGGGCCGTTTTGCAAAAACTCCATCCCGTTCGCCGTGCCGTCCAGGAAGCTCGGCAGAAACAGCGTATAGGTCCACACCGCAAAGCCGACCAGCATGCCCCCCATGGCGCCGCGGGCGGTCGCACGCTGCCAGAACAGGCCCCCGAAAAAGGCCGGTGCCAGTTGGGCAATCGCGGCAAAGGACAACAGGCCGATCGCCGCCAATTGAGCGGTGCCGAGCGCGCGATAATAGACATAGGCCATCGCCATGATCGCGAAGATCGCAAAGCGGCGAAGGCCGAGCAGCAGCCGGCTGAAATTCTTCTGGCCGGCATCGGATGTGCGGCCGCGCTGGAGCACCAGCGGCATGATGATGTCGTTTGAAACCATGATCGAAAGCGCCACGCACTCCACGATCACCATCGCGGTCGCGGCCGACAGCCCGCCGACGAAGACGGCGATGCTGAGCAGCGGAGCATCTCCCTCGACCGGCAGTGCCAGCACATACATGTCGGAATCGACGGCGCCGAACGGAAAGGTGATGAGGCCGGCGAGCGCGATCGGAATCACGAACAAATTGATCGCCACCAGATAAAGCGGAAACAGCCAGCGCGCGCGGCCCACTTCCGCAGGCGTGGAATTTTCGACCACGCTGACATGAAACTGGCGCGGCACCAGCATGATCGCGCAGAACGACAACAGCACCATGGTGAGAAAATTGCCGACTGACGGCACATATTCGATCGCGCGTACCGCTTCCGGCGTTTTCATCGCGCGCTCGATCAATTCGTGCGGAGAGAACATCCAGAAGGTGACGAAAGCGCCGGCCGCGATAAAGGCCACCAGTTTGACGATGGATTCGGTGGCGATCGCCAGCATCAAGCCGTGCTGATGCTCGGTCGCGTCGGCCTGGCGGGTTCCGAACAACATGGCGAATGCCGCCATCGCCAGCGTCGCGGTCAGCGCGATATCGCCGAGCAATGGAATCGAGGAGATGGCCTGATCTTCGCTGAGGATGGTTTCAAGCGAGGAGGCGACCGCTTTCAATTGCAGCGCGATGTAGGGAACCGAGCCGATGATCGCGATCAGCGCCACGGTGGCGGCGACCGCCTGGCTCTTGCCGTAGCGCGCGGCGATGAAATCGGCGATCGAGGTGATGTTCTGCGATTTGGCGAGCTTGATCACGCGGCGCAACAGCGGCGTGCAAAAGCCGATCATCAGGATCGGGCCGACATAGATCGCCAGAAAATCCACGCTGGTGCGGGTGGCGAATCCGACCGAGCCGAAGAAGGTCCAGGAGGTGCAATAGACCGCGAGCGAGAGCGGATAGATCAAGCCGCTGGCGCGGCCGCGCTGGGTGGGCAAGAGGCGGTCGCCATAACTCGCCACGAAAAACAGGAACCCGATATAGCCGAAGGCGGCTACGATCACGCCCCAATCGTGCAGCATCGCGGCTACCTCCACCAAGTTTCGGCGTGCCGCTTGTCGCCATAAGGCGCGGGCCAAGCCGGCAATATCAAGGCGGCAGTATAGCGGGATTAGAGGCGCAAAGCACCGTGCGGGAGGGTCGAAAGGCCGGCAGCAGACCCGAGGATCGAGATTATTATTCCGCCGCCAGCGATTTTTGCTTCAACGGCAGGCCCAGGCGTTCCCAGACCTGGAGCAAGGCTTCGGCCAGTTGATCGATCAGCGCGTCGTCATGATAGGGCGAGGGCGTGATCCGCAAACGCTCGGTGCCTTTGGCAACCGTCGGGTAGTTGATCGGCTGGATATAGATGCCGTGCTCTTCGAGCAGAATGTCGGAGGCGTGCTTGCATTTTTCCGGATCGCCGACGAACAGCGGCACGATATGGGTGTCGCTCGACATGACCGGCAGTCCCGCGGTGGTCAGGATCGCCTTGACGCGGGCAGCGCGCTCCTGGTGGCGCTCGCGCTCCCAGCCCGAGGTTTTCAAATGGCGGATCGCGGCCGTCGCGGCCGAGCAAATCGCCGGCGGCAAGGCGGTCGTGAAGATAAAGCCGGGGGCGTAGGAACGCACCGCGTCGATGATTTCCGTGCTTGCGGCGATATAGCCGCCGAGGCAGCCAAAGGCTTTGGCGAGCGTGCCTTCCAGAATATCGATGCGATGCATCACGCCGTCGCGTTCGGCGATGCCGCCGCCGCGCGGGCCGTACATGCCGACCGCGTGCACCTCGTCGACATAAGTCATCGCGCCATATTTTTCGGCGAGGTCGCAGATTTTCGAAAGCGGCGCAATATCGCCGTCCATCGAATAAAGGCTCTCGCAGGCGACCAGTTTCGGCCGGTCCGCTCCCGCCGCGCGCAGCAACTCCTCCAGATGCGCCAAGTCGGAATGGCGGAACACCTGCCGTTCGCAGCCGGCTTGGCGGATGCCCTCGATCATCGAATTGTGGTTGAGCGCGTCGGACAGAATGAGGCAGTTCGGGATCAGCTTTGCGATGGTCGCAATCCCGGTCTGGTTGGAGACATAGCCCGAGGTGAACAAGAGCGCCGCTTGCTTGCCATGCAGATCGGCCAGTTCTTGCTCCAGCTGCACCAGCGGATGGTGAGTGCCCGCGATGTTGCGGGTGCCGCCGGCGCCGGTGCCTACTCTTGTGGCGGTCTCGACCATCGCGCCGACGACTTTCGGATGCTGACCCATGCCGAGATAGTCGTTGGAGCACCAGATCACGACATTGCGGGTCCCTTTCGGGGAATGCCACACCGCGTGGGGAAAGCGCCCGGCGACGCGTTCCAGATCGGCGAAAACCCGGTAACGCCGCTCGTCATGGAGACGGTCGAGGGCGGTGCGGAAGAATTGGCTGTAATCCATCGCTAAACCTGGGGCGGCGGGGGAACCGAATATCAGATGCGCCTTTTTAGAGCGTTTCGACAATTAATGTCGAGCCAGAATAGCGCATTGCTCGGGATCAAAGGCGCTTGATCTTCTCCGATTCGCTCGCTGATCCAAATGAACTAAAATTATATTTTTGCAACAATTGTTGCAAACGGCCGAATATTGACCCTAGGATCGGGGATGGATCGCGGCCCCCTGAGCGAACGCATCATCAAATCGTTTGACGCCATGCCCGCTCAATTGCAGGCCGGCGCGCGCTATGTGCTCGACCGGCCGCGCGACGTCGCGCTGTTGTCGATGCGCGAACAGGCGCGGCAGGCGGGTGTGCAGCCCGCGACCATGACGCGGCTCGCCAAACGCCTCGGCATGGACGGTTACGACGAGGTCCGCGAGCTCTATGCGGCCGCGGTCCGCGACGGCGATCTCGGATTTGCCGGCAAGGCGGGTGCTCAGGTCATCAGCCAGAAACTGAAGGGCGACAAGGCGCTGGCGGCCGATATGCTGCGCGCGATCGGCAAGCAAATCGATCGGCTCGCGACAGCGGCCAGTCTCGACCGGCTGGTGGCGGCCGCCAAGGCGCTGGCGTCGGCACGCCGCATTTACTGCCTCGGCTTGCGCTCGAGCCATTCGGTCGCCTGGCATTTGCATTATGTGCTGACATTGGTCGGCGACCGTTCGGTGCACATCGACGGCATCGGCGCCACCGGCTCCGACGCGCTGGCGCGGGCGACCAGCCGCGACGTGCTTCTGGTGGCAAGCGTAATGCCTTATACGCGGCTGACCATCGAGCTCGCGGAATACGCGGTGGAGCGGGGATTGGCGGTTGTGGCGATCACCGACAGCGAGGTGGCGCCATTGGCGCAGATCGCGCAATACGTCATGCTGGTGCCGACCGAGAGCCCGTCATTCTTTCACGCGATGTCGCCGGCCTTTGCGGTCGCTGAAGTTCTCGGCGCCCTCATCGCCGGGCGTGGCGGCGAGGACGCTTTGGCCTCGCTTCAGCATTCGGACGGGCACCTCGCCGCGCTCAACACCCATCTCAAGCCGAAAAGCAATAAGAAGCCGTCATGACCCATCTTCTTCATCGCGTCGCCAACGCCAAAATGCCCATCGCCGTCGGCGGCAAGGGAATCGAATTGTTCGACCGGAACGGAAAGACCTATATCGACGCGTCCGGCGGCGCCGCCGTCTCCTGTCTCGGCCATGGCCATCCGGATGTGATCGCCGCTTTGCATCGGCAGCTCGATACGCTCGCTTATGCGCATACCGGCTTTTTCACCACCGGAGTGGCCGAGAAACTCGCCGATCGTCTGGTGGAGACCGCGCCTGATGGCATCGATCACGTCTATCTCGTCAGCGGCGGATCGGAGGCGATCGAGGCCGCGTTGAAAATGGCCCGGCAATATTTCGTCGAAAAGGGCGAGCCGCGGCGGCGTCATATCATCGCGCGGCGCCAGAGCTATCACGGCAATACGCTGGGCGCGCTTGCGACCGGCGGCAATGAATGGCGCCGCGCGCAATTCAGCCCGCTGTTGATCGAAACCCATCACATCGATCCGTGCTATGCCTATCGCTGGCAGAAGGTTGGCGAAAGCGACGCCGATTACGCCGCGCGTGCGGCGCAAGCGCTCGAAGACAAGATTCTCGAACTTGGTGCCGACCAGGTGATGGCCTTCGTCGCCGAGACGGTGGTGGGGGCGACCGCGGGCGCGGTGCCGCCGGTTGCCGACTATTTCAAACGGATCCGCGCCATCTGCGACCGTTACGGCGTCTTGCTCATTCTCGATGAGGTCATGTGCGGCATGGGTCGCACCGGAACGCTGCATGCCTGCGAGCAGGATGGCATTGCGCCGGATTTGATGGCGATCGCCAAGGGGCTCGGCGGCGGCTATCAGCCGGTCGGCGCGGTGCTTTTGAACAAGAAGATTTTCGAGGCTTTCTCCAAGGGATCGGGCTTCTTCCAGCACGGCCACACTTATATGGGCCATCCGATGGCCGCCGCCGCCGGGCTTGCGGTGCAGGAGGTACTTCGCCGCGACAGATTGCTCGATAATGTCGTGGCCATGGGCGCTCATTTGCAGCGGCGGCTGGAAGAACGCTTCGCCAATCATCATCATGTGGGCGACATTCGCGGCCGCGGCCTGTTCCGCGGCGTGGAATTGGTGTCCGAAGCCGATTCGAAAAAGCCCTTTGCGGCGGAATTGAAAGTGAATGCGCTGGTGAAACGCGAAGCGATGGCGCGCGGCCTGATGGTCTATCCGATGGGCGGTACGGTCGATGGCGTCAATGGCGATCATGTCCTGATCGCGCCGCCTTTCATCGTGAACAAAGAGCAGATCGACACGATTGTCGAACGGCTGGGAGATGCGGTCGATGCGGCGGCCGCATCGGTCAAATGAGAAATGCGTCGCGCAAGATCGCGCGAACGATCAAATTTGGAAGAGGGAGTACATGATGACGAGATCGGCTTTTTACCTCATTATGCTAAGTCTAGTACCCACTTTCCGAAGTTCGTGCTCCATCGCAGCACCCACTTTCACGAAGTTCGGAAAGTCATGGATACTAGCAAACTTATTGATTCTAGTGCCGCTTTTCTATTTGAAGTTCCTGGATCGAATTCGCCGCTTGTGGTGCAGGAACTTCAAATGGGCGGCACTAGTATGGTTCGCTTTGGCGCCGATGAGCGCATCGGCGCAAAGCCTTGGCCCGACCTTGCAAAAGATCAAGGATGCCGGCGCGATCACGATCGGTCACCGTGATTCTTCCGTGCCGTTTTCCTATCTCGACAATGATCAGAAGCCGATCGGCTTCTCGCTCGATCTGTGCGGCCTCGTGGTTGCGAAAATCAAGACCAGTCTCGGCCAGGTTGGCCTCAAGGTCGCTTATCAGGCCGTGAATTCCTCAAACCGGATTCCGCTGGTCAAGAACGGCACCGTCGATATCGAATGCGGCTCGACCGCGAACACCATCGCGCGTCAGCAGGAGGTCGCTTATTCCGTGATCTTTTACGCGCCGCAGTTCAAATGGATTGCGCTGACATCGTCGAACCTGAAGACAACCGATGACCTCAAGGACAAGGCGGTCGTGGTAACGCAAGGCACCAACACCGCGCAATTCGTCGCCAAGCTCAACGCCGAGAAAAATCTCGGCTTGAAGATTTTGCAAGGCAAAGACCACGCCGAGTCCTTCCTGCTGGTCGAAACCGGCCGCGCCAGCGCCTTCATGGAAGACGATATTCTGCTCGCCGGCCTGAAAGCCAATGCGACCGCGCCGGATCATTTTGCGTTCCTGACCGATGCGTTTCCGAGCGATCCCTATGGTGTCATGATGGCCAAGGGCGACGGCGAATTCAAAAAGCTGGTCGATGAGGCGCTGACGGAAGCCATGAAATCGGGACTGTATGACAAGCTCTATACCAAATGGTTCGAAAGCCCGATTCCGCCGAAAAACATCAATCTGAAATTCCCGCAATCGGACAAGCTCAAGGAATTGGTCAAAATGCCGAGCGACAAGGCCAACGGCCAGTGATTGGAGACGCCGATGTCCCTGCTGTTCGAGACGACGCCTGACGGCGCAGGGCGCTATCTCGATTGGATCGTGAATGGCCTCGGCTGGACATTGTCGCTCGCGCTCGGGGCTTGGTGCATCGCGCTTGTCATCGGCACGCTGGCCGGCGTGGCGCGCACTTTGCCAAACGGCATCTGGCCGCGATTGGGGCGGGTCTATGTCGAGATCTTCCGCAATATTCCGCTGCTCGTGCAGATGTTCTTTTGGTATTTCATCCTTCCCGAGCTTTTGCCGGTGCGCCTGGGGCTCGCGATCAAGCAGATGGAGCCGCCATGGGGCAGTTTCGTTCCGGCGCTGATCTGTCTTGGTCTTTTCACCGCCGCGCGGATCGCCGAGCAGGTCCGCGCCGGTGTCCAGGCGCTCCCGACGGGACAGAGCCAGGCCGCGGCCGCGCTGGGATTC
>DATGJS010000334.1:0-3726 GCA_035295025.1 Bradyrhizobium sp. | reverse complement strand
TGCGCTATCAGTTCTAAGCTGATAACCGAAGATCAATTCCTGAGCTAACGAGCTAAGGGGAAGCGGAAATTCCGCTTCCCCTTTTGCTTTGAGGGGCAGTATTTTTTAGCTCTATTGCGTCATAATGGGCCTATCCCCTCGCCGCCGTTGCGAGGAGCAAAGCGACGAAGCAATCCAGTTTTCACTGCACGAAGATTCTGGATCGCGTCGTCGCTGTCGCTCCTCGCGATGACGATTGGATATGTGACCATCCCTCCACGTCATTGCGAGGAGTGAAACGACGAAGCAATCCAGTTCTACCATCTTTGCGAGCCATCGGGTCCGCGCGAAGATTCTGGATCGCGTCGTCGCGGAGCCTGTCATCGGGCCGGCCAAAGTCCGGACCCGTTGGCTCCTCGCGATGACGAGGTGGCTAACACGCGCGATGACGGCCTCCGTCATTGCAATGACGGCAATATAGCGTCTTTCACCTACCTGCATTCCCAGTCAGGCTCTCAAGACGAGGGGATAGGCTTTTCGTACGCCGTCCCCTGTCTCGAATCGAGAAGATGCCAGTTTCCGGCTGCGGCTCATCGCCCCCGTCCTCCATCCCCTCCACCCAAAAATAGCTACCCCTGGGAATAATACGGGAAGGGCCGGAGTCTCCCTTTTGCGGCGCAATCCTGCGCCATCTGGAGCAGGCCGGCTCCATAGGGAGAATCAAGACATGGCTAAAGATGATAACGGCAAAGGATTAGGCCGCCGGGAAGTGCTTGAATGCATGGTCTGGGCGGGAACCGGGGTGCTCTGGACCGTCAGCGGGGGTGTTCCCCATTCGGTTGGTTTGATCGGCGAGGCCGCTGCCGCGGAGCCGGCTGCCGGATTTACCTTCCTGCAAATGAGCGACAGCCATATCGGTTTCGACAAGGCCGCCAATCCGGATGCGCTCGGCACGTTGCGCGAGGCCGTCGGCAAGGTGAAGGCGATGCCGGCCAAGCCGTCTTTCATCATCCATACCGGCGACATCACCCATCTTTCCAAACCCACCGAGTTCGACAATGCCGATAAGGTGTTCGGCGAGACCGGTGTCCAGATGCACTGGGTTCCCGGCGAGCACGACATCATCGACGAAGATCGCGGCAAGGCCTATCTGGAGCGCTACGGCAAGGGCTCCAAGGGAGCCGGCTGGTATTCTTTCGACGATCACGGCATCCACTTCATCGGCCTCGTCAACGTCGTCGATCTCAAGGGCGGCGGCCTCGGCAATCTCGGCGCGGAACAGCTCGCTTGGTTAGAGGCCGATCTGAAGGGCAAGTCGAACAGCACGCCGATCGTCGTGTTCGCCCATATTCCGCTCCAGGTCGTCTACAAGGAATGGGGTTGGGGCACCGAAGACGGCACCCGCGCGCTCGATCTGCTCAAGCGCTTCGGCTCCGTCACCGTGCTCAACGGCCACATCCACCAATTGGTGCAGAAGGTCGAAGGCAACATGACCTTCCACACCGCCATGTCGACGGCGTTCCCGCAGCCCGCTCCGGGCAGCGCGCCATCGCCCGGCCCACAGGTGGTTCCGGCCGACCAGCTTCGTTCGAAGCTTGGTTTGTCGTCGCTCTCCGTGGTCCAAGGCAACAAGCCGCTTGCCATCGTCGATAAAACGCTGGCCGGCTGATCGAGGGTTCTTCCATGCAAACGCTTATGAGCCGCCTTCGCCTCGCCGCGGCGCGATTGTCTCCCGGTCGTGCCGTGATCGTTGCGATGTTATTGGGTCCGCTCGTCGGCGCCTTTGTGGCGTTCGGTACGGTCGCGGCGGCGGAGGCCTATGTCGTTACGATCGACAACTTCACCTTCACCCCGCCGGAGTTGACGGTTGCGGTGGGCACGACGGTGAAGTGGGTCAATCACGACGACATCCCTCACAATATCATCGAAAAAAACAAGGCTTTCCGCTCGAAGGCCCTCGATACTGACGATTCCTACACCTTCACCTTCGCCAGTGCCGGGACCTTCGATTACTTCTGCGGGCTGCATCCGCACATGACCGCCAAGGTCATTGTGAAGTAGGCCGCCGTGAAAGCCATGCCGAGTTCAGGCATGACGATGGCGACGACAACACTATCGGTACACCGGGCCTCTTTCCGGTGTACCGATCTTAAAAATGACATGCTAAAAGGCCGGCTGGAAGGCTCAGAGCAATCATCTGGCCAGCAGCGAATGTCGGTCTCCGTCGTGCAAAACAAGGACGAAAGAAGCGCGTTCGACGAAGTTTTTCTGCCCTATCTGCCGGAGGCCTATCGCCTCGCGCAATGGCTCACCGGCAGCGCTTCCGACGCCGAGGATATCGTGCAAGAGGCGGCGTTGCGCGCGTTTCGGGGCATCAAGAGTTTCGGTGCGGTCAATGCCCGGGCTTGGTCTCTCGCCATCGTGCGCAATACCGCCCTCACTTGGCTGACGAAGAACAAGCCCAGGACGGTCGTTTACATGAACGATCTGAGCGCGGTGGAGCAACAGGAACTTGAATATGAAGGGTTGTACGGCGCGCGCGTAGAGACACCGGAGGAAATCGCTCTTTTCAAGGCGGATGCCCAGGATGTTGAGAACGCTCTGGCACAATTGCCGGCGCAATTTCGCGAAGTGATCGTTTTGCGGGAAATCAATCAGATGAATTATCGCGATATTGCCGAGATCACCAATGTTCCGATCGGAACCGTCATGTCGCGCCTGTCGCGGGGACGGCAGCTTCTGGTGAGCTTGCTGGGAGATCGAGCGTCATCATGATCGCATCATTGAAAGACAGCGACGAATTGCAATTGAGCGCCTATTGCGACGGCGAGCTCGATTCGGTCTCGATGGGCGAGTTCGAACGGCGCCTGCGCGACGATCGATCGCTCAAGGCCCGCCATGCCCGGTTGATGTCGTTACGCCAGACCCTTCGTTCGCTTCCGCCGGTCGAGATGCCCGCGAATTTGCAAACGCGCATTCGGGCGCGCCTGGATGCGGAGCGCCCAAGCCACGCGGAGCCAGGCCATGGGATTGCTTTGCGCCGGCGAAGCTGGTCGTTTCAGGCGCTGGCGGCATCCGCTGTGCTTGGCGCGGTGATGTCGGGTTCGGTGATGCTGACGATCGAGCGCTACGCGCAGCGCCAAGCCGTCGCCGGCGAAGTCGTCGCGGGCCATATCCGCGGTCTGTTGGCGTCCGAACCGTTCGATGTCGCCTCCTCGGACCGGCATACCGTCAAACCCTGGTTCACGGCCCGCCTGCCCGAATCGCCGCAGGTTCCCGACCTGTCGGGACAAGGCTTTATGTTGTTGGGCGGCCGCGTCGATGTGATCGGGCGTAGTCCTGTGCCGACCATCGTCTATAAGCACGCCGCCCATACCGTCAGCCTGACGGCGCTGCGCTCCGGCCAGTCCATTTCCGACCAATCGATCGCCGGTTATAACGTCCGGAGCTGGAGCGATGCGAATTTCACCTATGTCGCGGTCTGCGATCTGCCGAGTGCGGATCTGGCGACTTTCGAAAGCGCCTTTGTTGCCGCCGCGCCCACAAGCGAGGTGAATTAAAGTGCGATGGGCGGGGCGCTTTCTTCTCCCTCCCCCGCGAAAGCGTCTATCGCATTCACACATCTCGGTTGCGGTTTGCGTCAAAGCGGGATTCTCTGTCGAGCGGAAAGCCGATGGAGGTGTCTATGGTCGGGCTCGCATATGGACTGGGGCGATTTGGCGATCGCCGCCTGGAAAAAGGGGGGCC
>DATGJS010000333.1:0-6262 GCA_035295025.1 Bradyrhizobium sp. | reverse complement strand
GGGACAACGATCTTTGTAAAACTCGGGCGAAGTTCGTCGCGAGAAGGCGGATTTGCGTCATTGCGAGCGTAAGCGAAGCAATCCAATTATGGTCACAGAAAGACTCTGGATCGCTTCGTCGTTTCACTCCTCGCGATGACGGGAGCTAGAGCATGATCTGGAAAAGTGTGAAGCGGTTTTCCGAAAAGATCATGCTCAATCAAAGAATTAAAGCGCGATGATGATTCATCCAAACCTCATCGCGCTTTAGGCTGTTTGAAATTTGAATCGGTGGCAACCGTTAAAAGCCAAGCGTCAGGTTCAAGCCGCGGTTGCGACGACGCGGTTGCGGCCGTCATGCTTGGCGCGGTAGAGCGCATTATCGGCGCGCTTGAGCACGTCGGCGATCGCCTCGCCCTTCCGCTCCAAAGTCGAAAGCCCAATCGAGATCGTGACCTCGATCCGATTTTCACCCTTGTTGACGGCAAAGGGCTCACCGGCGATCGAGTGCCGCAAACGCTCCGCCACCATGCCGGCGACATGCAAATCGGTCTCGGGCATCACGATCACAAATTCCTCGCCGCCATAACGGCAGGCGAGATCGATCCCGCGGATCGATTTGCGGACGCGCACGGCGAATTCGCGCAACACGTCGTCGCCCGCGTCGTGGCCGTAATTATCGTTGATCGATTTGAAGAAGTCGATGTCGAGCATCATCACCGCGAGCGGCTTGCCACGGCTTGAGGCCTGTTCGGCAAGGGTCGCCAGATGGCTTTCCATGTAGCGGCGATTATGCAAGCCGGTCAACGCATCCGTAATCGCGGCTTCGATCGAGTTTTGCATATTGTCGCGCAGATGATCGGTATAGCGCCGTTTGCGGATCTGGGTGCGCGCGCGGGCCAACAGCTCGTTCTTATCGACGGGCCGCAGCAAATAATCATTGACGCCGATCTCGAGCCCCCGAAGCAGCCGCGTATTGCTGTCGGCCTCCGCGATCGCGAGAATCGGCACATGGCGCGTCCGCTCAAGCGAACGGGCCTGGCTGCACAGCCGCAAACCATCGAAATTGTCGAGCCCCAAGGAAACGATGAGCAAATCGTAATCGCCGTCGGCGGCGCGAAACAACGCTTCCGCCGGATTGGCTTCGACATCGACCGTGTGTTCGGTGGCAAGGACCGGCGCCAGCCGCTCATAGGACGAAGGCCGGTCGTCGACCAACAAAACGCGACCGCCCTTGCCCGTGTCGGCTACCGCGCTGCGTTCCGGGGCCTGCACGCCGATCTCAAGCGAGGTAATGGCGCGCATCCGCAATTCGTCGGTCATCATCTTGAGCCGTGTCAGCGAGCGCACCCGCGCGATCAGGACGATGTCGGATACCGGCTTGGTCAAGAAGTCGTCGGCCCCCGCTTCAAGCCCGCGCACGCGGTCGGCGGAACTGTCAAGCGCCGTCACCATGACGACCGGAATGAAATGGGTGGCTGGGTTCGATTTCAGGCGGCGGCAGACCTCGAAGCCGTCCATGTCAGGCATCATGACGTCGAGCAGGATAATGTCGCACTCGGCGCGCGCGCAGATCGAAAGCGCCTCGGCACCGTTGGAAGCGGTCAGCACATCGAAATATTCGGCCGACAAACGCGCTTCCAACAATTTGACGTTGGCGGGAACGTCATCGACCACAAGTACGCGCGCGGACATCTCAAGCTCTCCCTATCCGATGAACCGTCGGACGGTCTCGATGAATTTGCCGACTGAAATCGGCTTGGAAAGGTATGCCTCGCATCCGCCCTCGCGGATGCGCTCTTCGTCGCCCTTCATCGCAAACGCCGTGACCGCGACCACCGGAATGGCGCGCAATTGCGGATCGTCCTTGATCCATCGCGTGACTTCGAGGCCGGAGACTTGCGGAAGCTGGATGTCCATCAGGATCAGGTCGGGACGAAGCTTACGCACGAGATCGAGCGCTTCGAAACCATTGCTGGTGCCGGTCGTCTGATAACCATGCGCTTCAAGCAGATCGCGAAAGAGCTTCATATTGAGCTCATTGTCCTCCACGATCAGGACGGTCTTGGCCATCCCGTCCCTCCACTTCCCCGCGATACAGACCTTGAGGGCATACCCCCAACGCTGCCGAGCCTAACAAAAAGTGAAATCAAACTAGCGTCAGATTCGCTCCAACCCGTTAAGCCCACCGACGGGGTCGCACGAACTGGTTTCCACTTGCTTGAATATGCTCGGCAGACTCGGGCATGATCGTTTAGAAAATAGAAACCATAAGTTACCGAAAGGCAAATAGGTCCGTTGCGAAAATCCATTCACAATCCCCGGGAAGTCGCTGAAATTGTTGCCCTTCAGGCGCTATCCTTTGTCGCCGGCGAGCCCGAGCGGCTGGGCGCCTTCCTGGCCGAAAGCGGGATCGGGCCCGACACGTTGCGCAGCGCCGCCGCCGACCCGCGATTTCTGGCACATGTGCTCGATTTCATCATGCGGGACGATGCCACCGTGAAGGCCTTCGCGGAGGTCTCAAAGCTCCACCCGACCAATATCGCCGCCGCCCATCAGGCGCTCAACGATCCTAAATGGGAGCGCGATGTGCCGTGACAGCGCCGATGCCAGCATCGATGGAAGGACTGACCTGCTTCTGCAGGGATTGCCTTCATGATCTGGCAATGGCGGCACATCGATGCCGCGATTGCGGCTCGCCGCGGCTCGCGCGCCACCGTTCGCTTCCTTCGCTGACCTTCGCCCATATCGATTGCGATGCTTTCTATGCCACCGTCGAGAAGCGCGACAACCCAGAACTCGCCGACAAGCCCGTCATTATCGGCGGCGGCAAGCGCGGCGTGGTGTCGGCCGCCTGCTACATCGCGCGTACCTTCGGGGTGCGCTCCGCCATGCCGATGTTCAAGGCGCTCGCGCTTTGCCCATCCGCTATCGTGATCCGGCCCGATATGGCCAAATATGTCCGTGTCGGGCGCGAGGTGCGCCGCGCGATGCAGGCGCTCACCCCGTTGGTCGAACCGCTTTCGATCGACGAAGCCTTCCTCGACCTCAGCGGAACCGAGCGCATGCATGGCATGATCCCCGCGAAGGTCCTCGCCCGCTTCGCCCGCGAGGTCGAACGCGACGTCGGCATCACCGTTTCGATCGGCCTTTCCTGCAACAAGTTCCTTGCCAAGATCGCCTCCGACCTGGACAAGCCGCGCGGATTTGCCGTCCTCGACCAGGACGAGGCGCGCGCGATGCTGGCGGATAAGCCCGTCGGCTTCATCTTCGGCGTGGGTCCCGCGACCCAAGAGCGCCTGATTCAGCGCGGCTTTCGTATCATCGCCGATTTGCAGCGGGCCGACGAAGCGGAGGTGATGAAACAGTTCGGAGCGGAGGGGCGCCGATTGTGGCGGCTCGCGCGCGGCATCGATGAGCGCCATGTGGTGCCCGATCGGGGCGCCAAGACGATTTCCAGCGAGACCACGTTTGAGACCGACATCGGCGATTTCGTTACCCTCGAAAAAATGCTCTGGCGGTTGTCGGAAAAGGTGTCGGCGCGACTCAAGAGCGGCGGCCTCGCCGGAACCACGATCACGCTCAAACTGAAGACCGCCGACTTTCGCCAACGGACACGCTCGCAATCCATTCATGCCCCGACCCAGCTCGCCGCCAAGATTTTCGCAATATCGCGGGAAATGCTGGCGAAGGAAATCGACGGCACCGCTTTTCGGCTGATGGGCGCGGGCGTCAGCGCGCTTCATTCTGGCTCGCAAGCCCACGATACCGATATGCTCGATCGCCGCTCGGCCGACGCCGAACGCGCCATCGACGATCTACGCAAGAAATTCGGACAAGCCGCCGTGATCCGTGGCATCGCCTATGACGGACCGGAGAAGGAATAGCAACGTTGCGCTGAAGAATGAAGAATAACGGCTATACCGTCATTGGCACGGCTTGGAATCCTTGACGTTGAATTTTCCAAGCGCGCCGGAAATGACGAAGTCGTTGTAATCGAGCACCAGCGCCCGCGAGACGCCGTTTTCAAACAGCTCAAATGACATCGCATAAGACGGGGTCTGTTCGCCGTCCTCGGATTTGGCGTCGCGTTCGTAATAGCTCACGGTCACCGGCCAGCGCGTCGCCGACTTCATGGCGTCGTTCTCGGTCGAGGGGTCGGGCGCCGCAATCATCCGGTTGCTCTTGATCGGCTGACCGATCACCGCAAGCGTATTGAAGACTTTCTCGCCATTGTCGGAACCGTCATAGACGATTTGTTCGAGCACCGACTTTCCTTCTCGCGCGGCGGCGATAATGCGCTGGATCTGTTCGGTCGGAAAAACGGTCGCGCCGTCGAGCGTGAAAGTCTTGGTTTGCGGCTGTTTCAACTTGACCGTGATGTGATCCCCTGTCCGCTCCGCAATGCCATCCACCGGGGCCGTCGCGGTGTCGTTCATCCGCGCATCGATTTTGAATCTGTAGGTCTTTCCCGAAGCGTCCTCCCACGAGGTCGAGCGCAGGTCGGACAGCGTAACCTTGTCCTCGCCGCTGTCCATTTCGGACACTTGCCGGAATTCAGACGTATAACCCTCGCACGTGCTTCCGGTGAAACTGTAGAGAATACGGCCCCGCGCGCTGTTGATCGCGTTGGATCCGCGCGACTTCAACAGGCTGAGATCGTAGAGGGCCTGATGCGGCAGAAAGCCATTGGCCGCCGCATCGGCTTTCCCCGCTATGGCCCCCACGAGCGCGGCAAGCGCAAAATTTCGCGGCCAGGAACCGAGACGGGGCCAAATTCGATGCGAGCTGGTCATTCTTCCTGCCTTGGGGTGAGCGTGGTTCGAAAAAACAAAGGCCTCCTTCGGGAACATTTTTCCCGCCGGACGGTGAGCGTGACATGATCACCGTCAGATTGCGCCACAACTACGGCCACACGAGCAAAAACACGATTTTTAACTCCCAAAAGCAAAATATCGCATTCAAACAACGAGATCAGGTCCTCACGATAGGCCCCATGAGACCATGGGAGGGCCACGTTTTTCAGTATCCCCACCACCGTTTGCACTCGCTTGCAAGAACGCCCGCGATGCGCGAAACAAAGCGGCCGAGATCAGACTGAATCCGGCTAACGATTCACTTGGGGGACGACAATGGCGGGCGCGGTCGAACAAAAGCTGGCGGCGGAGGGAATCACCTTGCATTCGCCGCCAAATCCGGTGGCCAATTACGTGCCCTTCGTGCGCACTGGCAATCTGCTGTTCGTTTCCGGTCAGGTTTGCCTCGGTGCCGACGGTAAACTGATCGCCAAGGGTAAACTTGGCGGCGGTGTCGCGATCGAGCAAGGCAGCGCCGCGGCACGCGGCTGCGCCATCAATCTGCTCGCCCAGGTGAAGGCCGCGCTCGGCGATCTCGATAAAGTCGTGCGGGTGGTACGACTCGGCGGGTTCGTCAATTCGACGCCGGATTTTCTCGACGGACCAAAAGTGCTCAACGGCGCTTCCGATCTGATGGTCACAGCCTTCGGCGACAAAGGCCGCCATGCCCGAACCACGGTCGGCGTCGCGTCCCTGCCGGCGGACGCCGCGGTCGAGGTTGAAGGCGTGTTCGAAGTCTCCTGAGGCGGGCGTTCGTGCGCGCCCCCCCCTGGTTGACGGCACGACCGGTGGCCCATCGCGGCCTGCACGAGCGCGCGCGCGGCCTGATCGAAAACATGCCGGGCGCCGCGCTTGCCGCGATCGAGGGCAATTTCGCCATCGAATGCGACATTCAACTCACCGCCGATGGCGAGGCCATGGTGCATCACGACGACGCGCTCGGCCGCCTCACCGAAGGCGCCGGCGCGCTACGCGATCTCACTGCGGCGGCTCTGAGAGACGTTCGTTTTAAAGACACGGCCGAGCGGATGATGTCGCTTGGCGACCTCTGCGCGCTGGTGAAAGGCCGCGTTCCCATCCTGATCGAAGTGAAAAGCCATTTCGACGGCGACCGCAAACTCGTGAAGCGGATGGCGGACGTTCTGAAGGCTTACACGGGAGCGGTCGCCGGGATGTCGTTCGACCCGGACCAGGTGATGGCGCTGCGTGAGATGATTCCAAACTTGCCGCGCGGCATCATCGCCCAACTGGCCTATTCGGAGGCCGATTGGCCGGAAGCAAGCGACGCTCAGCGCAAGGCTATGCGGCATCTCAAGCACGCATGGCGCACACGGCCACATTTCGTCGCATATGGGGTCAACGATCTGCCTGCGCCCGCCCCCTGGATCGCCCGGCATATTTTCGGCTTGCCGCTCCTGACCTGGACC
>DATGJS010000332.1:0-4338 GCA_035295025.1 Bradyrhizobium sp. | reverse complement strand
TTCATTTTGAAGGGTTCAATGCGGTCGCTCCGCTTTTAATCAAAGCGCGCCGCGATCTGCTTGCCCTTTGGAGTAATTAGAATACGGCACGAAATCATCCGCGCCGGTGGAGGGAAAATTAGCCACGCTGGCCCCGGGTGCGAACCCGATGGAATTGCGCGGCGGCTAAACGGCCCGAGAAATCCTCACATATTGCCGTGGCCGCGCTTGATGGTCTGGCGGATCACCGGCGCCGTAACCTTGTCCGAAATCTGGATATTCCAGATTTCGCTTTCGCCTTGCGCGGTGAAATCGGCGAACAGCTTCGGGATCACCGACACGTCGCGGATCTCATGGCCGCGCAGGCCGAAGCCGCGGGCGATGTTTTCGAGCGGGGGCCGGCCGAACACAGCCAGGCTGTCGTCGATACCGTCGGCGCGCAGCTTGTGAAACTCCGAGCCGTAGCCGCCGTCGTTCATGGCGCAAATCAGGATGCGATAGCCCTGGCGCTTGAGCGTCTCGAGCTCCTGGATGTGGAACAGAAGCCCACCGTCGCCTTCGAACAGCACGATCTTGCCGTCGCGGCCCTGCCGGCGCGCGGCCGCGACGCCGAGCGCATACGACAGGCCGTTGCCGACCGCGCCGAATTCACGGACCGTCGTGTAGCGCTCCGCCGGCCGCCCGCGCATCTGGGTGTTGAAATAGGCCTGATGGCCACCGCCGACGACGCAGTCCCAATCTTTTGGGACTACTGCGTCGATGGCTTTGATCACCTCGCGCGGATCCAGCACGCCGGCTTCGATATCGAACGGCATCGAGTCCGCCGGCTCGGTCGCGATGCGATGCGCGAGCTCTTTGGAGCGGATCGCCGCCGCGGTCGGTTTTCCGGCGCCGAGCCTCTTGTCGAGGCCGGCAAGGATGGCCTCGACGCCGGCGAGCGCGTCCGATCTGACGTAGATGTCGGCGGCCTTCTGCCCGTCGCGCAGGCCGCGCGGCGCATCGTCGAGCTGGATCTTGACGGCCTTGCCCCAGAAATGCCCGCCGCCGACGTAGTAGGACAGGCTGGTGCCGACCGCGAGTACGACATCGGCGGACTCGTACATTTCCTTGCCCAGCGACGTGAAATAACTGCCGGTGGTGCCGAGCCCGAACGGATGATCGTGGAACAGACCGCGCGCGGGCAGCGTATTGGAGAGGAGCGCGCCGCAACGATCGGCAAGCTCGACGACCGCATCGCGCGCGCCCGACCACAATACGCCACGGCCGCCGAGAATGATCGGCCGCTTTGCAGCCGCCAAGCGCTCAACAACCTCGGACACGACTTCAGGGTCTGGCTGCATGCGCCCGGCCCTGGGCTGATACATCGCCGAGGTCTCGTAGGGCTGGTTGGCCATGTATTCGACCTTCTGCAGGTCGTAGGGAATGCCCAAGACCACCGGGCACCGCTCGTATTTGGCGACGTGAAAGGCCTCGCGCACGTAATCCATCATCCGCGGCACGCTGTGCGCGGCGATGTAGCGCGCGCCGGTTGCCGTCACCAGCGGCGCCTGGTCGATGTACTGGTTGTAGAACTTGGCGTTGATCGGCGACTCGCCGGCGAACACCACCATCGGCAGGTGGGCGCGAACCGCGGCCGGCAGCGCGGTCATCAACTGCGTCACGCCAGGGCCGCAGGTGACCGAGGCAACGGCGACCTTGCCGGTTGCCACGTTATACGCCGTTGCCGCCGCTACGGTAACGTGCTCGTGCCTGACGTGGACGCTATGCACGCCCGGCAGTTTGGCAAAGGCGGTGGACCAATGCATGTTGCCGTCGCCCATCAGGACGAACTGCGTATCGACGCCTTCCGCGAGGAACGCTTCGGCGAGGGCTTCATAGAGCTTGGGCATGGGCGCGGCGCTGCTGGGATTGTGAGTTGATTGGGTGTGCGGCAAGCATGCCCGGCGGGGCGCAGTCAGTCAATTGAAGCGGCCGTATAAGGCCACGCCGCAAACCCGACGCGCCGGTCGAACAAAGGTGCCTTAGCGCGATGGGGCAAATTTCGGCGGTCTCGGCACCGGCGCGACGAACGGCAAGGATCGCGGAAATTCCAGTCGCTGCATAGCCGGGTCGAGCTCACATGCGCAATGGATGAGGTGAGCCGTTCCGGAACGGGGCGGCGACGGCGAGTCGGTGGAGAGACAGTAAAGGAAGATCACAAGCTCAAGGGCAGCGATCGCCATTACGCCGGTGCCTTGATAGCTTTTCGCGATGGCTCCCATGTGAAGTTTCCTCAAGGGCGCGATTGCCATCACAAAATATTTTGCAAATACGGCGGCTTTTTGCGCAACGGACAAATGCCGGCTTCGGTAATTCCTCCGTTTTCGGCTCAGCAGCTTGCGATGCCCGCTTCCATTCCGGTGTCACTCCGCCGCCTTGCGGGTGGGCGCTTCAATCATGCTCAGTACCTGGAGAACTTTCGGTTCGGAAATGGTCTCTCCAACGAATTCAAGCGGGTTGGTGGATATCGATGCTCCTTGATCCGAAACATGAAGGTAGACCTTCTTGTTTTCCTTAAGCATTGAAAAGACCTGTTTTCTGAATTCAGGCCATTGATCCTTTCTTATCGAGACGCAGCCGTTCGTTTGGAGTTTATCGTTGGTGGCGGCGTGCAATTCAATTCCGTCTCGATCACGATGCAATTTCGGATCGGGTATGGTCCCATCGGCCACGCCGATCGCTCCATGCCGGCTGCCCCAAGAACCGATGGCGCCGGGCGTTATGCGATAATCCCCATAGGGAATGGATTGACCGTGGCCGCCCGAGCCAAATTCGTATTTCTTTCCCTCAACCTTCATTGTTCCGGTAATTTGCTTAGGCCGGACTCTGTTCATGGCATCTCGAATGACCGGCGTGACTTTTATTTCGACCGGCCTATCCAGCTCGCTTCCAGCTTGCCTTCCAGTTTCCTTGGAGGCCAATCGATAGACGGGATCCTTTGATTCGACGGCAGCGTATGTGCGCAACTTGCATAGATTTCTGATGGTGACGTCCTTCACCAAAAGGCGAGGGCGCAGTTTAGCCTCGGCAGGGCTGCCCGACGCTTGTCCAACTCCCTTGGAGATCGACTGATAAACGGGCTCCTTCGGTTCGACATCAGCGTATGTCCGAAGCTTGCATAGATTTTTGACGGTAACCGCCCCCGTCAAATGAAGAGAGGAGCCCTTTATTTCGACCGGGCCATCCGGCGCGTTTGCATTTTTCCCGGCCGACAGTTGATAGACCGGTACCTTTGCCTCAACGGCCGCGTATTTACGAAGCTTACGCAATTTTTTGATTGAGACATCATTGATCGAAAGACGAGTTGCTTTGATCCTTACGTCTTGGAGCTTCGGCGCCAGACGAGCGGTTGTTCTGCGACTGGGTTTTGGCAGCGCTTCAATCTGGGCATATGTCGGAGAATATTCCGGCTTCGCCCTGCTTTGAGAAAGACTCCACAATAATATGCTTGCTGTTCCTATGGTGCCCCAGAAATTGACGTGACTCCCGAGCTTCATACTGGACGCCTCACTGTTGCGCGAAGAGAGGACGACCCTCTCGATCTCTTCGTTATGGATTATCAGCTGGACCGAATGGAACTTGGGGCAAATGGCCCGTTTGATCTAAGCTGCGGGGAACAGTTTCGTTCCTCTGTCCGCTAGCTCACTCAATGCGCGGCCGCGAACAGCCGGGCATTCTTCGGTTCCATGAACGCCTCTCATTAGACGTACAGGGGCCGCAGCAGTGAGGCCGCATTATGGCGTGCGAGGTTCCGCTGGCGGCGTTTCTGAAGCCGGTGCTTGCCGCTCCGTCAGCATCGTTAACGGCGCTCGCAGAACCCGGCCTTTTTCCAAGGTACTGCGGAATTCTGAATCTCGGTGATTTGGGGGCGCCCGGTGAAGAATGAGTTACAGTTAATTCGCTGGGAAAGCGTGTTCACAGTCGCACAATAGTTCGGCGCAATCCGGCGCGCGATCCGAGGGGGTTTGCTGCTCATCTTTGCTTAACGGACAGCAGTACGAAGCGCTAACTATTCGGCCGATTCACCAGTCGTTTGGCGTTCTTGTTTCCGCTGCGTTGACGGTCACGCGGCCAAACTCCGCGCATAAAAGGAGCAAAAACATGGATCGGCGTGAAATCGAGAAAAGCTATCTTGAGAAAGTGTGGGAGTGGCTCCAGCTTTACTGGACAGACTAATCGTCGCTGCCACATCCCGTTAAATCCGGCGATCGAATCGGCGCGGGCGCGGAGCGGTCAACGCCAAACGTCTCACGTCTCTTCATGGCAGATAACCGGACGCCGCAAGGCGATAGCCAATCGATTGAAAATGACCCGAAGCGA
>DATGJS010000331.1:0-11771 GCA_035295025.1 Bradyrhizobium sp. | reverse complement strand
AAGGTGTCGCCGATCCGCAAGGTGCCATGGTTGGGAATGCCGACGACATCGCCCGCGAAAGCCTCGTCCGCCAACGCGCGATCCTGCGCGAAAAAGAATTGCGGACTGGACAACGACATGTTCTTGCCGGTCCGCACCAGTTTAACCTTCATGCCGCGAGTCAATTTGCCTGAGCACAGCCGCGCGAAGGCGATGCGGTCGCGATGATTGGGATCCATATTGGCTTGGATCTTGAACACGAAAGCGCTCATGCGTGGCTCGGCTGCTTCCACTTTGCGCAAGTCTCCCTCCTGGGCGCGAGGTGGCGGCGCGAAGCGGCCAAGCCCCTCCAGGAGATCGCCGACCCCGAAATTGCGCAACGCGCTGCCGAAATAGACCGGCGTCAGATGCCCCTCGCGAAACGCTTCAAGCTCGAACGGCTTGCACGCTTCCGAAACCAGCGCGAGCTCTTCCTTGACTTCGGCGACATCGAGATTGGCGTTATGCCCGGCCAATTCGGCAATATCGATCTTGAGCGCCGCGCCGGTCTTGGCGCCACCGCCTTCCAAAAGGCGCACGCCGCCGGTGGCCAGATCGAAGGTGCCCAGAAAATCGCGGCCCCGGCCGACCGGCCAGGTCATCGGCGTCGTGTCCAGCGCCAACGTCTTTTCGATCTCGTCCAAAAGTTCGAACGTGTCGCGGCTCTCGCGGTCCATCTTGTTGATGAAGGTGATGATGGGAATATCGCGAAGACGGCATACCTCAAACAATTTCCTGGTCCGCGCCTCGATGCCCTTGGCCGCGTCGATCACCATCACGGCGGAATCCACCGCGGTCAGCGTGCGGTAAGTGTCCTCGGAAAAATCTTCATGGCCCGGCGTATCCAAAAGATTGAAGACGAGGCCTTCGAATTCAAAGGTCATCACCGACGTGACGACGGAAATTCCGCGCTCACGTTCGATCTTCATCCAATCCGAGCGGGTGTTGCGGCGTTCGCCCTTGGCTTTGACCTGCCCCGCCAGATTGATCGCGCCGCCGAACAAAAGGAGCTTTTCAGTCAGCGTTGTCTTGCCGGCGTCCGGATGCGAGATGATCGCAAAGGTACGCCGCCTCGCCACTTCGGTGGCGAGCGGCGAGATGGCGGAATCAGCGCTGAGGGCGAGGTCGGACATCAAGCGAAGCGTTTGGCAGGGAAAGCGGGCCGGATCAAGCAGGGAACGTCGGCCCCTATATGGCGCGGAAGCCCATCAACGCCAACCCAAGCTATTAAGGCTAACGCAACCACATCACCGCCCAATAGGCCACGGCGGCGACCCCGGCGGCGGCCGGGATGGTGATGATCCAGGCATACACGATCGAGCTCGCCACGTTCCATCGAACGGCCGAGACCCGCCGTGCCGCACCGACGCCGACGATCGCGCCCGTAATGGTATGGGTCGTCGATACCGGAACCCCAAGCCAAGTTGCGATGAACAAGGTCGCAGCTCCGCCCGTTTCGGCACAAAAACCCTGCATCGGCGTGAGCTTGGTGATCCTCAAGCCCATGGTGCGGACGATCCGCCAACCGCCCATCAATGTTCCCAGCGCCATCGCCGCCTGACATGCCAGCACCACCCAGAACGGCACGTGGAATTCCGATCCGAGCTTGCCTTGCGAATACAAGAGAACCGAGATGATGCCCATGGTCTTTTGCGCATCGTTGCCGCCATGACCGAGCGAGTAGAGCGAAGCGGATGCAAACTGCAAAATCCGAAACGCGCGGTCAACCGCGAAAGGCGTCGAACGAACCGAGGCCCACGACACGATCGCCACAAGCGCAAGCGCCAGCAAAAATCCGACAAGTGGCGACAACACTATGGCGAGCAGTGTTTTGGACAACCCGCTCCAGACCGCGGCCGAAAGGCCCGCTTTCGCCATGCCGCCGCCGACCAGCCCACCGATCAATGCGTGCGAGCTTGATGAGGGAATCCCAAGCGCCCAGGTGATCAGATTCCAGACGATCGCTCCGACAAGTGCCGCAAAAATAACCGAGATATCGATCACGCTCGGCTCGATGATTCCGGTACCGATGGTTTGCGCGACATTGAGACCGAACACCAGAAAGGCGACGAAATTGAAGAACCCCGCCCAAAAGACGGCATATTGCGGCCGCAGCACGCGGGTCGACACGATCGTTGCAATCGAGTTGGCGGCGTCGTGCAATCCGTTGAGAAAATCGAACAGTAGCGCGACGGCAATCAATCCGACCAGCACCGGAAGACCAAGCGTGGCATCCACTTGACGGCCCTGCCCTATACCTGTTCGATCACAATACTGTTGATCTCATTGGCGACGTCGTCGAAGCGATCCGCCACCTTCTCCAGATGATCGTAGATTTCCGAGCCGACGATGAAATCCATCGCATTGGCATCGCGATGTTTGAGAAAAAGCTCTTTCAGACCGATATCGTGGAGATCATCCACCCGGCCTTCGAGCTTGGTCAGTTCCTCCGTGATCGCCGTCAACATCGAAACGTTGTTGCCGATCGATTGGAGCAGCGGTAATGCGCGGCCGACCAGGTTGGCGCATTCGACAAGAAGCGTTCCCATCTCACGCATTGATGGTTCGAAGGAACGCACTTCAAATAGCACGACGGCCTTCGCCGTTTGTTGCATCTGATCGATAGCGTCATCCATCGCCGTGATCAGATTTTTGATATCGCCGCGATCGAATGGCGTGATGAACGTGCGCCGCACCGCGGTCAGCACCTCGCGCGTGATATTATCGGCATCGTTCTCGAACTGATTGACGCGCTGGCAGAAAACCGGCGCTTCCTCGCCGCCTTGGAGCACCCCCTGCAATGCAAGCGCGCCTTGAAGGACGGCCTGAGAGTGTTTGGCAAAAAGTTCGAAAAACCGCTCTTCCTTGGGGAGAAAAACGCGAAACCAGCGCATGAGCATGGGGATATCCACAGCCTGAACGGCATCCAAATCAATCTGTTATAAATCTGTCATAGACCATTTTATGTAAATGCGCGCGGCGAGCGACCAATGGGATGGGGTCATCCACGGCTTTGTGGCCGGGAAAATCCTCAATAAACCGGCTATTTCAGAGCGATCGCCGGAAAAAATGAGATATTTCGCCGATGATGCCGCGGCGGAACGTCAAAACGCAGGCCACGAAAATCGAGCCCTGAATGACCGTCACCCACGAGCCGAAGCCGGCCAGATATTGCTGTGTTGCGACGATAATGAACGCTCCCACCACCGGACCGAACACCGTGCCAAGCCCCCCCACCAGCGTCATCAAAACGATGAGGCCGGACATCGACACTTCGACATCGGACAATGAGGCATTTTGCACCACGAAAACCTTCAGCGAACCGGCAAATCCCGCCAGCGTGCCGGACAGAATAAACGCGAGCAATTTATACTGGTCGGTCTTGTAGCCCAGCGAAATGGCGCGCTGCTCATTCTCGCGGATCGATTTCAACACCTCGCCGAACGGCGAATTGATGGCGCGAAAGATCACAAGAAATCCGAACAGAAAGCCGGCGACGATCACGTAATAAAGCACCGTCGGCTTGGACAGATCGAGGATTCCGAACAAGTGCCCTTGTGGAATACCTTGGATGCCGTCCTCGCCATGCGTGAACGGCGCCTGCAAATAGATGAAATAAAGTAGCTGCGACAACGCCAGCGTGATCATGGCGAAATAGATGCCCTGACGACGGATCGCGACGAGACCCGTGATGACGCCGAGGCCAGCGGAGGCCGCCGTGCCGATCAGCAGGCCAAGTTCCGGCGGCATGCCCCATGCTTTGACGGCATGGGCGGTCACATACCCACCTGTCCCCAGAAACATGGCATGGCCGAACGACAGAAGCCCGCCATACCCGATCAGAAGGTTAAAGGCGCAGGCCAACAGCGCAAAGCACAGCGCCTGCATCACAAAGAAAGGATAGAGGCCGCTCAGCGGAACAAGCAACAGCAGCACGCTCATGATCGCAAATGCGATCATCTCGTCGCCGACCGCGCGCGGGCTTGTGGGCAAGGTATCGTCGGTCATCGCCGTCATGTTAAGCCGCCCGTCCCGTCAGTCCAGTTGGTTTGACCAGCAGCACCAACACCATGAGAACGAACACCACGGTGTTGGAGGCTTCCGGATAGAAGTATTTCGTCAATCCTTCGATCACGCCGAGTGCAAAGCCGGTGATGATCGAGCCCATGATCGAGCCCATGCCGCCGATCACCACGACCGCGAACACCACAATGATGATATTCTCGCCCATCAGCGGGCGGACCTGATTGATCGGCGCCGACAACACGCCGGCAAGCGCGGCAAGACCGACCCCGAGGCCATATGTCAGCGTAATCATGCGCGGCACGTTAACGCCGAACGCGCGAACGAGCGTCGGGTTCTCCGTCGCCGCGCGCAAATAGGCCCCTAACCGGGTACGCTCGATCAAATACCAGGTGAGCAGGCACACCACGAGCGAAAACACCACGACCCAACCGCGGTAGATCGGCAGGAACATGAACCCAAGATTCATCCCACCCTTCAGTTCATCGGGAATGGCATAGGGTAAACCCGACGAGCCGAAATAATTCTGGAAGATACCCTGCACGATCAGCGCGATGCCGAAGGTCAAAAGCAGCCCGTAAAGATGGTCGAGGCCGGAAAGCCATTGCAGCATGGTCCGCTCCAGAACCATCCCGAAAATGCCGACGACGACAGGCGCGACGATCAGTGCCCACCAATAACCCAGACCTGTCAGATTGAGCAGGAAATAGGCACAGAACGCGCCCATCATATAAAGCGCGCCATGGGCGAAGTTGATGATGTTAAGCATGCCGAAGATCACGGCGAGCCCAAGGCTGAGCAACGCGTAGAATGAGCCGTTGATCAATCCGACCAGGAGCTGTGCATAGAGAGCTTGCATATCGATCTTTCAACTCATTTTTTTATATCACGCTACTTCTTCAAGAGCGCGCACTTGCTTTCCGAAAGTGGCGTGAACGCTTGTTCTCCCGGAACCGTACCGATCAGTCTATAGAAATCCCACGGCGCCTTGGATTCCGACGGTTTTTTGACTTCGAACAAATACGCCGAATGAAGGGTGCGGCCGTTGGGCTGAATCTCGCCTTTGCCGAACAAAGCATCGTCGGTCGGCATCGACTTCATCTTTTCAACGACCTTGATGCCGTCATGAGGATTGGCCCCGAGAGCATCGAGCGCCTTGAAGTAGTGCAACAGACCCGCATAGACGCCGGCCTGCACCATGGTGGGGGGCGCGCCGTTTTTCATCCGCGCGGCAAATTTCTTGGAAAATTCGCGCGTCTTGTCGTTCATGTCCCAGTAGAAGGTCTCGGTGAAGTTCAGCCCTTGCGCGGTTTCAAGCCCGATCGCCTTGACGTCGGTGATAAAGAGCAACAGCGCCGCGAGCTTTTGCCCGCCCTTGACGATGCCGAATTCGGCTGCCTGCTTGATGCTGTTGGTGGTGTCGCCGCCGGCATTGGCAAGGCCGATGATCTTGGCTTTCGAAGCCTGCGCTTGCAGCAAGAACGAGGAGAAATCCGCCGTGTTCAGCGGATGCTTGACGCCGCCGACAACCTTGCCGCCATTGGCCAACACCACCGCCGTGGTGTCGCGCTCTAGCGCCGCGCCGAAAGCATAGTCCGCGGTGAGGAAAAACCAGGTGTCGCCGCCGGCCTTCACCAGCGCCTGTCCCGTGGTATGGGCGAGCATGTAGGTATCGTAGGTCCAATGCACCGTATTGGGCGAGCATTGCGCGTTGGTGAGGTCGGAGGTGGCCGCACCGGAATTGATGTAAACACCGTTTTTCTCCTTAACGACGTTATTCACCGCAAGCGCGACCCCTGAATTGGGCACATCGACGATGGCGTCGACCTTGTCGACATCGAACCATTGTCGCGCGATGGACGTGCCTATGTCTGGCTTGTTCTGATGATCGCCGGAGATGATGTCGATCTTCCAACCCTTGGCGGTGAGGCCCGAATCCTCAATCGCCATCTGGGCGGCAAGCGTCGAACCCGGGCCGCCGAGATCGGCATAAAGCCCCGACTGGTCGGACAGCGCACCGATCTTGACGGTCTTGTCCTGGGCATTGGCGGTTGCGACTGAAAGGCTGAGCGCCGTGGCCAGCATCAGCGCGGCGGAAATTTTGGTCTTCATGGCGGTCCCTCTTGGATTTTCCCGTTGTTCTTTTAGACGCCGAGATAGGTGTGAAGCTTATCCATATTGGCTTGCAGCTCCGCATTCGCAAAGCCATCGATGATCTTGCCGTGCTCGACAATATAGTAACGATCCGCGACCGTCGCGGCGAAGCGGAAATTCTGCTCGACCAGAAGAATCGTGAAGCCCTCGTTCTTAAGGCGTTTGATGGTTTGGCCGATCTGTTGAATGATGACGGGGGCAAGCCCTTCCGTCGGTTCGTCCAGCATCAAAAAACGCGCGCCAGTCCGTAAAATTCGTCCGATCGCCAGCATTTGCTGCTCGCCACCCGACAATTTAGTACCTTGGCTGTTCAAGCGCTCCCTGAGATTGGGGAACAATTCAAAAATCTGGTCGAGCGACAAACCGCCATGGCGGACCGTCGGCGGCAACAGCAGATTTTCGCGAACATCGAGGCTGGCAAAAATCCCGCGTTCCTCGGGGCAGAAGGCAACCCCCATGCGCGCGATCCGGTCGGATGAAGCGCGGATGATCTCTTGACCGCCGAAGCGGACCGAGCCGCTGCGCTTACCTATAATTCCCATCACCGATTTCAGCGTGGTGGTTTTCCCGGCGCCGTTGCGGCCGAGCAGCGTGACGACCTCGCCCGGATTCACATCGAAATTAACGCCATGCAGGATGTGGGACTCGCCGTACCAGGCTTCGAGATGGCGGACCGCCAATACAGGCGCCGGCGATGTGGAAGGTGCCGCGGCGGCATCGGCCATTTTGACGTCAACCATGACCCGCCCCCAGATAGGCTTCCTTCACGCGCTCATCCCTAGACAAATCGGCATAATGACCTTCCGCCAGCACATGGCCTCGCGTCAGAACCGTGATGATATCGGACAGATTGGCCACCACGCTGAGATTATGTTCGACCATGAGGATCGTGTGTTTCGCGGAGATGCGCTTGATTAGCGCTGCGATCTTGTCGATGTCTTCATGGCCCATGCCCGCCATCGGCTCGTCGAGCAGCATCATTTCGGGATCGAGAGCCAGTGTGGTTGCGATCTCCAGCGCGCGCTTGCGGCCGTAAGGCATCTCGACCGCAGGCGTCGCTGCGAATTCGCTCAGACCGACATCATCGAGCAATTCGCGGGCGCGGGCGTTGAAGCGATCGAGCACGGCTTTGGAGCGCCAAAAATCGAATGAATGCCCGTGCTGGCGCTGAAGCGCGACACGCACATTCTCCAGCGCCGTCAAATGCGGAAACACCGCGGAAATCTGGAACGAACGCACCAAGCCGAGGCGCGCGACATCGGCCGGCGCCATCGCCGTGATGTCTTGTCCCTTGTAGAGGATCTGGCCCGCCGAAGGCCTGAGGAACTTGGTCAAAAGATTGAAACAGGTGGTCTTGCCGGCCCCGTTTGGGCCGATCAACGCGTGAATGCTGCCACGCTTCACCTTCAAGCTCACGTCGCGAACGGCGAAGAAACCCGCAAATTCCTTGGTCAATCCGCGGGTTTCGAGAATAAACTCATCAGACAATCAAATTCCCCCGCAAGCCACGCCCCGCGATGTCCCATCGCGGGTTGGCTCATCCTTCTTCTACGGCAGGTTCTCCCCGGGCGCTCCAATTGTTCGCGCCTTTATTATTCGCGCGCTTTGGAATTTCGCTTGGTGGAATTCGTCCCGGGACCGCCGCCTCCGGGGCGGAATATGCCGTCAACGGCCCACCTTACGCAAGGCGGAAAGCGCCTGAAGGCCGCTCTGCGCCATTAGTCGAATGCCGGGGCGTGATCGATCAAGCCCCTGCCCGACGCGACCCGCCGGACGCCGGCAGTTCTTTGGCATAAACCTCCGGCCTGAAGCCGACCAGCAATTTGCCGCCGGCCTCCAACACCGGCCGTTTGATCATCGAGGGCTGCGCCAGCATCAGCGCGAGCGCTTTACGTTCGTTCAAGCCTTCCCGATCGGCATCGGGCAATTTGCGAAACGTCGTGCCAGCGCGATTGAGCAGGATTTCCCATCCAAGTTTATCGCTCCATTGCTTGAGCTTGTCCTTGGCAATGCCCTCGCTCTTGTAATCGTGAAAGCTGTACGCCACGCCATGGCCATCGAGCCAGGCACGGGCTTTTTTCATGGTGTCGCAGTTCTTGATGCCGTAGATCGTGATCGATTTCGTCATATCGCCTCGCTCACTTCGCAAATCGATCGAAAGCGCTGAGGACGGCGAGGGTCATTGCCTTGACGCCGGTTTCAATCGTCGGCTTCGGCACCGGCGCAAACTGCGGCGAATGATTGGACGCAAGCGGCGGACCGCTGCCATTATTGGCCGCCGCGACACGCTCGGGTTCGTAGACGCCGATATTGAAGAACATCGAGGGCACGCCAGCGTTGACGAATTCGGAGAAATCCTCGCTCGCCGTCAATGGCGGGGTCGCGGCGATCTTGTCGCCGAACGCGGCCTTAAGCACTTTTGCGGCGGTCTCAACCACGGCGGCGTCATTCATGACGGCTTTGGCGCCCTCGGCGAACTTAATGTCGGGTGCGCCCGCGCCCGACATGCTGGCCACGGCTCGTGCCGTCCGCTCGATCCCGGCGAGCATCTTGGCGCGCACCTCCGGCTTGAAGGTGCGGATGGTGCCGCGCAACGTCACCTCGTCGGGAATGATGTTATGGGCGGTGCCGCCATGGATCGCACCGACACTGAAGACGCCAAACTCGGTCGGGTCTTTTTCGCGGCTGATCACACTCTGAACATCCACGACAAAGTGCGCCGCCATGATCACGGGATCGATGGTCCGTTGCGGCGAGGCGCCGTGACCTCCACGGCCGTGGAACGTCACGTCGAGGCTGTCGGAATTCGACGATCCGACGCCGACGCGATAAGTGAGCGTGCCGTAAGCGAAGACGCCGTCATGCAGGGCAAAGCCGAAATCGGGCTTCTTGAATCGGGTGAACAGGCCGTCGTCGAGCATGGCCTTCGCGCCCGATACCGTCTCCTCGGCGGGCTGCGCAATGAACATCAGCGTGCCCCGCCATTTGTCCTTGAGCCCGAGCAGCGTTTTTGCGGCGCCGACCCAGCTTGCCATGTGAATATCATGGCCGCAGCTATGATCGACAAAAGTCTCCTGCCCGTTCCATTCGGTCTTGTCGCGGCTTGCATAAGAAAGCCCGGTTTTTTCTTCCATCGGCAGCGCGTCGAGCTCGGTCCGCACCATGATGGTCGGCCCCTCGCCGTTTTTGTAGATCGCGACAAGTCCGGTCTTGCCGATTTTTTCGGTGACCTCGAAACCGAGCGCACGCATTTCCGCGGCCAATTTGGCGGCGGTCTTTACTTCCTGGAAGGCGACTTCGGGGTGGGCGTGCAGATCCTTATAAAGCGCGTCCCACTTCGGATAGTCGGCCTCGACCGAGGTCTCGATCGAGGCCTTGAGCTTGGCAACATCGAGCTCCGCCCGAGCCGGCGTAGCCGCAAGCCCCAGCGCCAACGCCAGACACATGCCGACCGACATCAGCATCGCCGCGGTAAATTTCTTCATGACGACAACTTCTCCCTTTGTTTTTTTAAGATCGGCCGAACCACGGCAACAGGCGTCCGAGAGAATACCGGCGAGCGGCAGAAAGGACAGAACCACCATCATCGCGTGACACAACCTTCAACGGGCTTAACATGTAAGCCCGTCCGATCCCCAAGCGCAAGCGATGCGGCGTTACGAGCGTTCAAGTCGCGCTGCCGCTCCGTATCGAATCGAGTTGATTGAGCACGTTAAGAAGCTTCTGATCTTGAGCCGCATTCTGTGCGTCACCGATCGATTGATCAAACGCGAGCGAGCTGGTAGCGCTGGATCACGTCATGGGTCGGGCCGCCCGGCGCATCGTTGCCGATCAATGTCCCAGGCGCACTCGGCGTGGTCGCAACCAATTGACCATTGATGTTACGATAATGCTGGCTGTGGAACCAGTCGCTAAAGACGGTCTTGGTGAAGAAATTCAGGCCATCCTTTTGGGAAATTGTGCCCGATGACACGAGCTGTCCCTGGAGTTGCTCTTCCTGTTGGTGGGTCAAATGATGCGGATCGAATTGCCGGGCGATCTGCTGCAATGTGAGGGGCCCCGAGGGTTGACCGGCGGACGACGCATCCGACGACGCGGCAGGCTGATCCGCGAGCGCGGCCGCGCCGGATAGGCTGATAGCCTGGACCGCCGGCGGCGCGGTTGACGGCACACCCGTCGATGATTCCGACTGGCTCTTGATCAGAGCGTCGATCACGTCGGAAGATAATTTCGGGGCGAGTGCAAATCCCGTTACCCCCGCGGTCCCGGTTGCGGCCTGAGAGGCAGAGGAGCCCGCCGCACTTGGGTCGAGTTCTTGAGCGATGGCTTGATTGGCGGCGGGGACTTGCAGGTAAGGCGAACGAAATGAAAATGGCAGAACTCCAAAACCATTGATCGTACTCATGAAGCCTCCGTCAGGACAGGGTGTCGCGCGTCCAATCCAACCGGAATTGAAGCAAGCGATATGCCAGACGAAAAACGCTGACTTCTTTCGATATCCCAGGGGTTACGCATTGAAGCAACGCCACGGAAAATCCGATCAGGGAATTCGGACCGGGGACGCCAGGAATTTTCTGCCTGATGGCTCGGTCAATTTTACCCGCCATCGGCGACTTTTACCGATCACGCGCGCCCGCGCCTTCCCCTACTTCCCATCATCGAAACTGACGATCACGGCCGCGTTCGCAATCAGGATGGAATCGTCGCCGCTTTCGGCGGGAATTTCGAGACCACCTTTGACCGCGGTCACCTTCTTCGTCCCGTAAGGCAATTCCTTTGCTACCGCCGCAATATCGACCGCATCCGGATTCGGCACGGCGATCGTGACATCGACGAACATGTCGTTCGCCGTTTTGCCCAGCATACGGAAAAAGCCGAGACTGGAGTGACGGATCGCGTCCGACACCGCCCGCTTGGCCGCTTTCGTCGCGTCCTTGCCGTGGACGTCAACGCCCATGCCCATTTCAGTGATACAGCGCACGCGTGTCATCAGAACTCCCAGTTGTCAGTTGGTTGAAGGGATCAGGCTCTGAATTCAATAACACCGAGAGGACGCGATTTCACGCGAAGATACCGATTTCATCGGCAAACACTTTCTCAAACCCACCGTCAGACAATTATTGCCGCGCAACGAAGGCGCGGGGCAGAAATTTCCTACGTTGAAGCGAGAATGCTGGCATGATGATTGCTTTCCATTGCGGGATCGAAAACCTCGGGGAGCACGACATTGAGTGCAATCACTGGAATTGGCAGCCAGCCGGCATCGATCTTTCAAACCCGCTCCACCTCGTCCGCCGCTGCAAACACAGCGTCTCTTGACGAGACCGGCAACAACTCCACATCGAGCGCATCGAACAACGCGGCTGTTGGACGGGCGGCGGCTGCGACCAATCCATTGGCGCCAAACGTGCTGAGTCAGATATTGAACGCGCAGGCCGATGCATCGTCGCCAGGCGGCGTGGATGTCACCGCAAACTTGGTTGCGGTGAATACCGCCGATCTGCCCCACATCAACCTCTTAACCAATCTCACCGAGAATGATGGCCAATTCATCACCGCCGCGACGGGCTTGGTCG
>DATGJS010000330.1:0-2806 GCA_035295025.1 Bradyrhizobium sp. | reverse complement strand
AATAACGACCCGCGCGCGCGGCAGCCGAAGCCCAATAACCAGCCGCGCCGCGACAAGCGCGATGTTCACGGCTGGATCGTGCTCGACAAGCCGATCGGGATGACCTCCACCCATGCGGTGGCCGTCGTCAAGCGCCTGTTCCAGGCCAAGCGCGCCGGGCATGCCGGCACCCTCGATCCGCTTGCCTCGGGTGGGTTGCCGGTCGCGATGGGCGAAGCCACCAAAACCGTTCCCTTTGTGATGGACGGCCGCAAACGCTATCGCTTCACGGTGGCCTGGGGTGAGGAACGCGACACCGACGATACCGAGGGCCGCGTCGTCAGGGCGAGCGACATCAGGCCCGCGGCCGACGCCATCACGGCGCTCCTGCCCCGCTTCACCGGGCTGATCGAACAGATTCCGCCGCAATATTCGGCCATCAAGATTCAAGGCGAGCGCGCCTATGATTTGGCGCGCGATGGCGAGCGCGTCGAATTGAAGCCGCGCCCGGTCGAGATTCACGAATTAACCTTGATAGAACAAACAGATAATAGCCATTCAATCTTCGAGGCGGAATGCGGCAAGGGCACCTATGTGCGGGCCTTGGCCCGCGATTTAGGACGGATTCTCGGCTGTTTCGGCCATATCTGCGCGCTGCGGCGGACACTGGTCGGCCCGTTCGGCGAAGCCGACATGATTCCGCTGGAACAGTTGGAGGCTTTGTGCGATAGAGCCGCGTCCGGCGAGGGAAGCCTCGCCGACGCGCTTTTACCCGTTGAGACCGCGCTGGACGACATCCCGGCACTGGCCGTCACTCGGGCTGATGCGGCAAGGCTCCATCGGGGTCAGGCCGTTTTATTGCGCGGACGGGATGCGCCCAATTGTAGCGGCACAGTCTATGTCACGGTGGCAGGCCGGCTTTTGGCGCTTGCCGAAATTGACAATGGCGAACTCATCCCCAAGCGCGTGTTCAACCTGACCGGATTGACTGCCAATCCGGCTCGCAACCATGAAAGTATCTGACGATGTCGATTACCGCAGCGCGCAAAGCGGAAGTCATCAAGAAGAGTGCCAACAAGACCGGCGACACCGGCTCGCCCGAGGTTCAGGTCGCGATCCTGTCGGAACGCATCAATAACCTCACCGACCATTTCAAGAGCCACGTGAAGGACAATCATTCACGCCGCGGCCTGTTGAAAATGGTCGCCACGCGCCGCTCGCTCCTCGACTATCTCAAGAAAAAGGACGAGGCGCGCTACCAGGCACTGATCGAAAAGCACAACATCCGGCGTTGAGCTTGCAGTAAAGTACACGCACGTCGTTCGACGCGCGTTCTTGCATGATCGTTCGAGGCCGGCCCGTTCGGCTTTCGAGATCGATGATGCATAAGGGCATGAGGCGGAAACCCTCGCGTCCGATGAAGAACGTCCAGCAGCAATCCGGCCGCTGGGCGCAACGGGCAAGGTGCCCGTGACTTGAAGCGAAAGGATGGACGCCATCCTAAAACCAGAAACCATGGCAGGATCGCCGGACGCTGATGTCTTATTGCCATCAGCGTCTCGCAATCTTGCGCATGGTTTTTTGTTTTATGGCGTCCCGCTTTTCGCGAACCCATGAAAGAAGACCACAATGTTCAATATTCATTCAGTCGAGATCGACTGGGGTGGACGTCCGCTTAAACTTGAAACGGGGAAAATCGCCCGTCAGGCCGACGGCGCCGTCGTCGCCACCTATGGCGAGACCGTCGTTCTCGCCACCGTCGTCGCGGCGAAAAGCCCGCGCGAGGGCGTCGATTTCCTGCCGCTGACCGTCGACTATCAGGAAAAGACCTATGCCGCGGGCCGCATCCCCGGCGGCTATTTCAAACGCGAGGGCCGGCCGACGGAAAAGGAGACGCTGGTCTCCCGCCTGATCGACCGCCCGATCCGCCCGCTCTTCGTCGATGGCTGGCGCAACGAAACGCAAGTGATCGTGACCACGCTGTCGCATGACATGGAAAACGATCCGGATATTGTGGCGCTGGTCGCTGCTTCCGCCGCGCTGACGCTGTCGGGCGCGCCATTCAAGGGCCCGATCGGCGCGGCCCGAGTCGGCTTTGCCAATGACGAATTCATTCTCAATCCGACGCTCGACGAGATGGCCGAGACGCAGCTCGATCTCGTCGTCGCCGGCACGGCGGACGCCGTGCTGATGGTGGAATCGGAAGCCAAGGAACTCAACGAAGACATCATGCTCGGCGCGGTGATGTTCGGCCACCGCCACTTCCAGCCGGTCATCAAGGCGATCATCGAGCTCGCCGAAAAGGCGGCCAAGGAGCCGCGCGAGGTCACCACGATCGACAATTCGGCGATCGAGAAGGAAATGCTTGGGCTGATCGAGCAGGAACTGCGCAAAGCCTATGCGATCCCGGTGAAGCAAGATCGCTACGCCGCGGTCGGCGCCGCCAAGGAAAAGGTGATGGCGCACTTCTTCCCGGAGGGAAAGGAACCGAAATACGACAAGCTCCGGCTTGCCGGCGTGTTCAAGGAGTTAGAGGCCAAGATCGTTCGCTGGAACATTCTCGACACCGGCAAGCGCATCGACGGCCGTGACGCCAAGACGGTGCGCAATATCATCGCCGAGGTCGGCGTCTTACCGCGCGCCCATGGTTCGGCGCTGTTCACCCGCGGCGAAACCCAGGCGATGGTGGTCACCACGCTCGGCACCGGCGAGGACGAGCAGTACATCGACGCGCTGTCGGGAACGTATAAAGAGACGTTCCTGCTGCATTACAACTTCCCGCCCTACTCGGTCGGCGAAACCGGCCGTCTCGGCGGCACCAAACGGC
>DATGJS010000329.1:0-7651 GCA_035295025.1 Bradyrhizobium sp. | reverse complement strand
GCGGTGGCGGCTGCCGAGGACATGGCCAAGGTGCAGGTCGAATCGGTCATGCTGTCGGTCTCGGCCGGACGGTTGCAGGGACAATTGATCGAGGCGGCCGCCGATATCAAAGGCGGCGCGGTGACCTCCGCCGACGTCGCGCGAATTACCTCCGCCGGCATGCATCACGCCACCGGCAAAGGCCGTACCGCGCTGCATGCGCTGCCGGTCGGATATTCGATCGACGGCGTCAAGGGCATCCGCGATCCCAAAGGCATGGTCGCGCGGCAATTCGGCGTCGATATGAATGTCGTCACCGCCGACGCGGCGGTCGCCAAGAATCTGATGCTGGTGGTGGAGCGTTGCCACCTCAATGTCGAGGCGGTGGCCGCCAGCCCCTATGTGGCGGGTCTTGCGGTGCTGACCGACGACGAAGCCGATATTGGCGCCGCGGTGGTGGAAATGGGGGCGGGCACCACGACGATCGCGGTTTTTTCCGGCGGGCGATTTACCCATGCGAGCGGCTTTGCGCTCGGCGGGCAGCACATCACCATGGACCTCGCGCGGGGACTCTCCGCCTGCATTGCGGATGCCGAGCGAATCAAGACGTTATATGGCACGGTGCTGACCGGCGGGACCGACACCCATGAGTTGATGTCCGTGCCGTCCGCCGGCGACGACGAGCTGGACGTTCCGCAGGTCGTGTCACGCGCCACGATCGCCGACATCATCCGGCACCGGGCCGAGGAGATTTTTGAGATGGTCAGGGACCGGCTGACGGATTCTCCCTTTGCGGCGGAGCCTAAAGCACGTGTGGTTTTGAGCGGCGGCGCCTCGCAGCTCACCGGCACGCTCGAACTGGCGACCAAAATTCTCAATCGGCCGGTGCGCATCGGCCGTCCGCTCGGTTTCAGCCGCCTTCCCAACGAGGCGAAAAACGCCTCCTTCGCGGTTCCCGCAGGGCTCCTGGTCTATCCGCAATACGCTCATCTTGAACACGTCGAACCGCGGCATACGCGGCAACTCAAGACAGGGACTGACGGCTATTTTGGAAAAGTCGGACGATGGCTTCGCGAGGGCTTCTGATGAATCTTTTCCGCCATTTTCGGCTTTCACCAACTCCCGCGGCCGCCGGCCGGGGCAAACCAACGCGCGCGTAATCGAGAGGCAACCATGGCACTCAACATCACTCCCCCCGACATTCACGAATTGAAGCCGCGGATCACGGTATTCGGCGTCGGCGGTGCCGGCGGCAACGCCGTCAACAACATGATCACCGCCGGACTTCAGGGGGTCGATTTCGTCGTCGCCAACACCGACGCGCAGGCGCTCACGATGTCGAAGGCCCAGCGCATCATTCAGATGGGTACGCAAGTCACCCAAGGCCTGGGCGCGGGCTCGCAGCCCGATGTCGGGGCGGCCGCCGCGCAAGAGGTGATCGACGAGATTCGCGACCATCTCTCCGGCGCCAATATGGTGTTCGTCACCGCTGGCATGGGCGGCGGCACGGGCACGGGGGCTGCTCCCGTCATTGCCAGAAGCGCGCGCGAAATGGGTATCCTCACCGTCGGCGTCGTCACCAAGCCGTTCCATTTCGAAGGCGCGCGGCGCATGCGCACGGCGGAAGCCGGGATCGCCGAACTTCATAAAGTGGTCGATACGCTTTTGATCATTCCGAACCAGAATCTGTTCCGCGTCGCCAACGAAAAGACCACCTTCGCGGACGCCTTTGCGATGGCCGACCAGGTGCTCTATTCGGGTGTCGCCTGCATCACCGATCTGATGGTCAAGGAAGGCCTGATCAATCTCGACTTCGCCGACGTAAGGGCGGTGATGCGGGAGATGGGCAAGGCGATGATGGGCACCGGGGAAGCTTCCGGCGACAAGCGCGCCTTGACCGCGGCGGAAGCCGCGATCGCCAACCCCTTGATCGACGATTCTTCGATGAAGGGCGCGCGCGGCCTTCTGATCTCGATCACCGGCGGCAAGGATCTGACGCTGTTTGAAGTCGATGAAGCCGCTACCCGCATTCGCGAGGAGGTCGATCAGGACGCCAACATCATCGTCGGCGCCACCTTCGACGAGGTGCTGGACGGCATCATCCGCGTTTCGGTCGTCGCCACCGGCATCGAGCAGGCGCAGATTGCCCGTCAGGCCGCGCCGGCTTCGGCCTCGCCCGCCAATGCCGCCGCCGCGAGCGGATCGTCGCCGGAATCCCGTCTCGCCGAACTCACCGCGCGGCTTCGGGCCGACAATGCGCGGCTGGCCGAGCGCGCCCAGAAACTGGAAGCATCGGACGGCGCGTCCGCCGCGCCGCAGCGTCCCTCCAACAATGTCGAGCGCGCCGCGTTGGCGGCCATCGCCGCCGCCGTCGCGCCGGAAGTACCTGCCGCGCCGTTGCAACCGGCGGCCTATGGCGATGTTACGGTTCGCCCCATCGCCCAGAAGCCGTCGCTATTCCCCGACCCTGAAATCGTGGCCGCGCCGGCCCAGGAATCCGAGCCGCCGCCGGAAACCTTCATCCCTCAGGCGGCCGAGCGTCCGCCGGCGCGCGCGCCGCGAATGCCGAAATTCGATGAGCTTCCGATGCCGGCCCAGAACGAGATCCGCCAAGCGCGCGGCGAAACCGAGGAAGAGCATCCGCAGAAGAGCCGGATGTCGTTGTTGCAGCGCCTCGCCCATGTCGGTCTCGGCCGCCGCGACGAGGAGAGCGAGCCGCCGGTCGTACCGCGCGCCTCGGGGCCGGCGATGCCCGCCATGCCGCCGCTGCCGGAAAGAAAGCCGCAGCGATCGGTCGCCCAGCAAATCGCAAGCCATTCTCAGGCTCCGGTATCAGAGTATGCTCCTCGCCCCGCGCCCCAAGGCCTTGATATTCACGGTCGTCCGGCCCCTGTGGCGTCTGCGCCACAGGGGGACGATCATCTGGATATCCCGGCGTTTCTGCGCCGGCAGGTGAACTGAAATTTGTGACCATTTTGACGTGATCGAAGGGGTCCTGGCCTTAATTGCCGGGACCCTTTCATTTTGACCGTCGGTGGATGAGATTTTCATCCAACTATCTGATATTTAATAATTAATTTATCTGTCGAGGCATGAAGAATCGTATCGCCTCCAACCGTTTCGGGCGCCGAATTTAGGTTAAGATTTGGTTTGATTGCGGCAGAGTTAGGGTAACAATCGGTAAAAAAGCGTGAGTTGGCGTGCTTTAAGGCAATGACTATTGTCCGAGGTGACTTGGGGAAACTTTGAGTCGAATCGGCGCGAAAAATGTGTCGAACCGGTCTCTTGGTAAGTCGGTGTGGGCAAATTTGAATGAAATTCGGCCGCCAGACAACGCTGCGCTCGCAAGCCACCGTTACGGGTGTGGGCGTTCATTCCGGTTTACAGGTTAATTTGACCATCGGGCCCGCCTCTGTGGATGCGGGTTTTATTTTTGTCCGCAACGGTCTCGATGGCTGCGAACGCGAGGTTCGCGCCGAGGCCAATTCCGTCATCGCGACCGATTTCGCCACCGTGCTCGGCGATCGCGAAGGCGCGGTCGTCTCCACCGCCGAACATGTGCTGGCGGCGCTTCGCGGTATGGGCGTCGACAATGCCACGATTGAAATCGACGGCCCTGAAGTACCGATCATGGACGGCAGCGCCGCCGCTTTCGTCGCCGCGATCGATCAAGCGGGCATTGTCACCCAATCGGCGTCGCGCCGTTTCCTCCAGGTCATGAAGCCGGTGCAGGTCGTGATCGGCGATTCCTTTGGCGAGTTGCGGCCGAATAGCAGCGGCTTTCGCGCTGAAGTCGAGATCGATTTCGTCAATCCGGTGATCGGCCGTCAGGATTATGTGCTCGATCTCAGCCCGGAGCGGTTCCGTCGCGAGATCTGCCGCGCCCGTACCTTTGGTTGCGTCAATGACGTTGCCAAGCTGTGGAGCGCAGGCTTTGCGCTGGGCGCCTCGTTTGAGAATTCCGTGGTGTTCGACGAAACCCGCCTGCTGAACACCGAGGGTTTACGTTATGCCGACGAATGCGTCCGCCACAAGGTGCTCGACGTGATCGGCGATCTGGCGCTGGCGGGTTTGCCCTTGCTCGGCACCTACCGTTCGGTTCGCGGCGGCCACAAGCTCAACCATGCGGTGCTGACCGCTTTGCTCGCCGATCGCTCCACCTATCGGGTGGTCGAGGGCGAAACGGCCCGTCCTTCGCGGATCCATGCCGAGGCCGGCCGTGGCATGGCCGGCGGCATGGTCGCGCTCGCTTACGGCCCGGACGTTTCCTGAACCCTTTGGTTTGAGCGGTGACCCGTTTTGAGGGCGTCAAAAAGCGCCTTAACGGGGTAACCATGACGCTCACACGGGCTTGAAGCCGCCTTAATCCGGGCGAAATGGCTCCGTATTCGGTTGGTCAAGGGACTTGTTTTAGATAAAGAGGGCCTGATCCGCGCTTCCGCCGCGCTTCTTTGCGCTCACGCGGCCTTGCGGGCCCGGATCATGCTCCAGCGCCGCTTGGAACATGCGGTGCCGATCGCTTTCGAAAGGCGTCAGGTCTGAATTTATGTCGATAAAGCGTATGACGCCCACCCCCCCGCGATTTCTTTCCCGATTCTGCCGCGATGGCGCGGCGCGGCGGCTTCGCATGGCCGCCGGGCTTATTCTGTTGGCGATTCCGCTCGGCGCATGCAGCTCGGCTTCCGAAGTGTGGGATTCCACGACCAAGATTTTCTCCAAGGACGATACCTTCGTCGAGGAGCCGGCGGAAAAGCTCTACAATCAGGGCTTGTTCCTGGTGAACGAGAAGAACGATCCAAAAGAGGCCGCGAAGAAATTCGAGGAAGTGGATCGTCAGCACCCTTATTCGGACCTTGCCCGCAAATCGCTTCTGATGTCGGCTTATTCCTATTACCGCGCCAGCGAATATGACAGTTGTATCGGGGCGGCGACCCGTTACGTCACCCTGCATCCGGGAAGCTCGGACGCCGCTTACGCGCAATTTTTGATCGCCGCCTCGCATTACGATCAGATCCCCGACGTCTCCCGCGATCAGAGCCGTACCGAAAAGGCGATCGCCGCGCTCGAGGAAGTGGTTCGCAAATATCCGACCTCGGAATATGCCGTCAGCGCCAAGGCCAAGTTAGAGGCCGCGCGCGACCAATTGGCGGGCCGGGAGATGAATGTCGGCCGCGGCCTTATGCAGAAGCGCAACTTCACAGGCGCCATCAACCGCTTCAAGCTCGTGGTCACCCAGTACCAGACCACGCGCCATGTCGAAGAAGCGCTCGCCCGGCTCACTGAGGCCTACATGGCCATTGGGATCGTCAGCGAGGCCCAAACCGCCGCCGCCGTGCTCGGGCACAATTTTCCCGACAGTCCCTGGTACAAGGACGCCTATAATCTTGTAAAGTCCGGCGGTGTGGAGCCCAGCGAGAATCAGGACTCGCCCATTTCCAGGGCCTTCAAGAAGCTGGGTCTTGCTAGGAACTAATTTATGCTGGCGCGTCTTTCGATCCGCGACATCGTCCTGATCGAACGGCTTGATATCGACTTTGCCCGTGGGTTAGCGGTTTTGACCGGCGAGACCGGGGCGGGCAAGTCGATTCTGCTCGATGCCTTTGCGCTGGCGCTGGGCGGCCGCGGCGATGCCGGCTTGGTGCGGCACGGCGCCGAGCAGGGCCAGGTGACGGCGACCTTCGATGTGCCGAAGAACCATCCCGCCTCCCTTCTGCTCGCCGATAACGGCCTTGAGGACACGAGCTCTCAAGATTCCTGCGAGCTGATTCTGCGCCGCGTGCAACTCGCCGATGGCCGGACCCGCGCCTTCATCAATGATTCGGCGATCAGCGTGCAAACCCTCAAGGCGGTCGGCGCCGCGCTGGTCGAAATTCACGGCCAGCATGACGAGCGCGCTTTGGTCGATGCCTCGACCCATCGCCGCCTGCTCGATGCATTCTCCGGTCTGGAAAAGGATGTCGCGGCGCTCGAAGGATTATGGGAGGCGCGGCGGGAGGCCAAGACCGCGCTGGAGGCCCATCGCGCCGGCATGGAACGCGCCGCGCGCGAGGCGGATTATCTAAGGCATGCTTCCGACGAGCTGAAGCAATTGGCGCCGAAGGACGGCGAAGAGACCGCGCTTGCCTCCCGCCGCGCCACGATGATGCAGGGCGAAAAGATCGCAACCGATCTGCGCGAGGCAAAGGACGCCGTCAGCGGCGATCATTCGCCGATCGCGCTGTTGTCGGCGGCGGTGCGCCGGCTGGAGCGGCGCGCGGCGCATTCGCAGGCCCTGGTCGAGCCCGCGGTGAAGGCGATCGACATCGCGATCAACGCGCTGGAAGAAGCCGATCAGCATTTGGCCGCGGCATTGCTTGTCGCCGATTTCGACCCCGCGGAGCTGGAGCGGATCGAGGAGCGGCTGTTTGCACTTCGCGCCGCCTCGCGCAAATATTCGACGCCGGTCGATGGGCTCGCCGCGTTGGCGATGAAATATGCCGCCGATGTCGCGCTGATCGACGCCGGCGCCGATCAATTGAAGAAATTGGAAGAGGCCGCAGGCGTGGCCGACCGCCGTTACGCGGCGGCGGCCACCAAGCTTTCGGCCGCGCGGGTCAAATCGGCCGAGAAGCTCGACAAGGCGGTCAATGCCGAGCTTGCGCCGCTCAAGCTTGAGCGTGCGACATTCACCACGCAAATTGAATCCGAGCCGAACTCGCCCGGGCCGCAAGGCTTCGATCGCGTCGAGTTCTGGGTTCAAACCAATCCCGGCACCAAGCCCGGGCCGTTGATGAAAGTCGCCTCCGGCGGCGAGCTGTCGCGCTTTTTGCTGGCGCTCAAGGTCGTGCTGTCGGATCGCGGCTCGGCGCCGACGCTCGTGTTCGACGAAATCGACACCGGGGTCGGCGGCGCGGTGGCCGATGCGATCGGTGCGCGGCTGTCGCGGCTCGCCGCAAAGGTGCAGGTGATGGCGGTGACGCATGCGCCGCAGGTCGCGGCCCGCGCCAACCAGCATTTGCTGATTTCCAAGGATGCGCTCGACAAGGGCAAGCGGGTCGCCACCCGCGTCAACGCGCTTGCCGCCGATCACCGCCGCGAGGAAATCGCCCGCATGCTCGCCGGCGCCGAGATCACCGCGGAGGCGCGGGCGGCCGCCGAGCGGCTGCTCAAGGCGGCAACGGCGTAGGTCTTTCGTGTCCCGGACGCGGAGGCTGTCTTCTCCCTCCCCCGCTTGCGGGAGAGGTGAAACGAGGCGGCGCAGCCCTTTTCGTGCAACCCTCTTCGTCGTATTCAACGGTTATGGCCAAATCAGCAAAATCAAAACCACTCCCCGATATCGCCGACCTCACCAAGGCACAGGCGAGGATCGAGCACGTCCGTCTCGCGCTCGAGATCGAGCGTCACGACAGGGCCTATTATCAGGACGACGCGCCGAAGATTTCCGATGCCGAATATGATGCGCTGCGGACGCGCTTCAATGCCATCGAGAAACGATTTCCGGAATTGGTGACGAGCACCTCGCCGTCACAGAAAATCGGCGCCGCGCCATCGGGCAAATTCAAAAAGGTCCGCCACGCGGTGCCGATGCTCTCGCTCGACAACGCTTTTGCGGAAGGCGACGTCGTCGATTTCGTCGGCCGCATTCGCCGTTTTTTGAAATTATCCGAGGACGAGCCGATCGATTTTTCCGCCG
>DATGJS010000328.1:0-9608 GCA_035295025.1 Bradyrhizobium sp. | reverse complement strand
TTCCTGCGCTTCAATACCCGCGCTGGCGACGAACGCTATGCGGTCATATCGGTGGGAAACGGTCATGGGGTCGCCGAAATCCTTTGGCACGAGGACCGCGCCGATCTGAAGCCACTGCACCCCAAGGGGAAAAATAGGCTGGCGTCGTCTATACGATCTTGGCGGGGCTTGTCGAGATGACCATATGAAGCCGGCTTGCTTGTTGCGATTTTCGGCTAAAATTCGCCCTCTATTTGCAATAACGTTTCTCGCCATTGCCGAACAGGCCTTGGTGAGAAAAAACCGCAGAGCTGGTGGAGTAGATTTGACATTCGCTCCCCGTGACCCTCGAATTCAATAAGCGAATGTCAAATCTAAAACTCCACTAGAAACCTATATTTGCTATCGCGCTTTAGGAGAAGACCGATGATGATCCGACCCGCCGCGCATGGATGGACCCTGGCAAATTTAACCATGCCGGCGCCGTTTTATCGGTCCGAAGTCCCTTCGCGAACTCGCCGCCTGCGGTGCAGCGGTTACAGATCGGTGATTCCAGCTATCCTGGCGCTGGCCATGGTTAGCTTTGCGGGCGATGCCGTCGGGCAGGATGCAAGGTCGCAGCCGGCAGGCCAGTTCGCGCCGCCATCGGGCCAAAAGCCGGATCCAAACGCGGCGCGCGGCAGCGCCCCGGCATTGACGGCGGCCGATCAACGGCGGCTGCCGGAAGACGCCACCACCAAACACACCCTTGCGCTTCCGGGGCGAACGCTGGCCTTCACCGCCACCGCCGGTTCGCTCCGCCTGTTCAACGAGAAGGGTGAGCCGCAAGCCGATATCGCCTATACCGCCTATCATTTGGATAGCGTCGAAGCGCGCTCCCGCCCGGTGACGTTTTTCTTCAATGGAGGGCCGGGGGCATCTTCGGCCTATTTGCAACTCGGTTGCGCCGGCCCGTGGCGGCTGTCTATTACCGGCGAAGGCGCGATTTCTTCGGCATCGCCCGATCTTGTGCCGAACGCTGAGACCTGGCTCGATTTTACCGATCTGGTGTTCATCGATCCCGTCGGCACCGGCTATAGCCGCTTCGTTGCGAGTGATGAGGATGTGCGCAAGCGGTTTTTCTCGGTCGATGGCGATGTCAGCGCGCTTTCGGTGGTGATCCGCCGCTATTTGGAGAAATACGATCGCTTGCTGTCGCCCAAATTCGTCGTCGGCGAAAGTTATGGCGGCATCCGCGGACCTAAGATCGTTCGCGAGCTGCAAACCCAGCAAGGCATCGGCGTCAAGGGTTTGATCCTGGTGTCGCCGCTGCTCGATTTTCGCGAATTTGGCGGTTCGAGCCTGTTGCAATATGCGATCAGCCTGCCTTCGATGGCGGCGGTCGCGCGCGAGGCAAAACAGCCGGTCACGCGCGCCGATATGGCCGATGTCGAGACTTACGCGCGCGGCGACTTTCTCGCCGATCTTCTCAAGGGCGAAGCCGATGCGGAGGCCACCACGCGGCTTGCCGACCACGTCTCGGCGCTGACGGGAATTGAGCGCTCGGTGACGCGCCGCCTCGCCGGGCGGCTGGCCATTTCCGAATTTCGCCGCGAGTTCGATCGCCGCGACGGTAAGGTGACCGGGCGCTTTGATGCTTCGGTGCTGGGCTTCGATCCCGATCAGGATTCAAGCGACGCCCATTTCGGCGATCCCTCAGGCGATTCCTTGATCGCGCCGCTGACCAGCGCGGCGGTCGATCTCACCAGGCGCGAACTCAACTGGCGCCCCGAGGGTCCGTACCGTCTCTTGAATGGCGCGGTCGAGCGGGCCTGGGATTTCGGACGCGGGATCAATCCGGCGCAGTCGGTCACGCAGCTTCGGCAAATCCTCGCGCTCGATCCGAAATTGAAGCTTTTGGTCGGGCACGGCTTGTTCGATTTGGCCACGCCATATTTCGGTTCAAAAATCTGGCTCGATCAGTTGCCCGCTTATGCATCGCCCGCGAGGGTGAGGCTTGTGGTCTATCCCGGCGGGCACATGTTCTATTCGCGCGAGGGCTCGCGTCAGGCGTTTCGGACCGAGGCCGAAGCGCTGATGAAATAGTGCAATTCAAAAAGGAAACGGCGCAGGCGATCGAACCGCCCGCGCCGTTCTTTTTTGGGTTAGCCGAAAATCAGTAGACGAGGCCGGTGCCCGCCGGCTGGTTGAGGGCCAGCGCCAGCGACTTGTATTCGGCGCAGTCGGTGCCGCAAATCTGCTGGATGCGGCTCAGGTGATACTGAGCGGATTCGCGATTGCCCTGTTCGAGCTGCCACAGTCCGTAATACTGCCAAGTGCGGACATGGTTCGGGTCGGCCTGAAGCGCGCGCTCATACCAGACCTGCGAGACCTTGTAATCGCCGAGCTTGCGGTAGGAATAGCCGATCAGATTGGCGACGTCGGCACGATCATCCTGGCCGAGCGCCTTCAACTGCGAGATCGCCGAAGTGTAATCGTGACGATCATAGATCGTGGCATAGGCGGCGCGATAGCTCTCAAGGAACCTCGGATCGTCGATGCTCGAGCTCTTGTCGTTCTTCTTTTTCTTGTCCTTGGTCGAGTCGGTGGAAGGCGTGGGAGATTCGCCCCCCGCCGCTTTGGCTGACTGAACCATCGGCGCCACCAACGTCGCGGCAGCAAACATCGCCAAGGTCAAAAGCCGGATCGCAAATTTCGTCATGCGTCTCTCCTGATTTCCGTTAGAGCGTTTTCGGGCGAGCTGGATATCCATTCGCGTGAAGAAAACGCCTCAAAACAACAATCTAGAGCTTCGGTTCTGATTCAACCGATGATGCTCCAGGGCAAGCCTATACCGAAGCCCGTCGATTTGAACACCCGCCGCTTGGGATCATTCCCCACGACTTTTTTTGCGGTTGAGGGAATTTTTCGGACAAGAGACGAAACATGACCAAGATGTCATGGAGATGAACAAAGCCCGTCAGTGCGCTTCAGGGGCGGTTCAGCGCGTGACATTTAAGGTCGAAACATGATCGACGGACCCGGCCATCCGGTCGGCGCCCTCCGCGATCCCTCTAAGAGGAGAGAGTCATGTTAAAGACCATTTCCGCGGTCCTGCTCGCCGTTTCCGTTCTGGCCGCCCCGGCGCTGGCCGCGAGTTCCGGCGCGAACGCTCAGGCGGGCGCGCCCAAATCCGCGGCCCAGACCACACCGGCAAAGGTGAAGACGAATCCCTTGAACGCCAACGCCAAGATGTCCCACCGTCACTCCATGCGGCATCACCGCCATCACCGTTTCCACAAGATGGCGGTCGGCAAGGCGCATAAATCAGCGAAAGTCGCAGCCAAGCATGTAACGCACCCCGCCAAGCACGGCTGACGACGATCCGCAAAGCGCGCGTCCATCCCAACGTCGCTTGCGGCGGAAGCCCGGCCCGCGCCATGTCAATGGCTTTGGGCCGGGCCTTCTCATGCTCTGGTTCCGACATTCGCATGACTTGCAGTCGGCCCTTTTGTCATTGGCAAATCCACAGGACCGGCCAAATGCCGTTTCCTTTTCATTTTCAGAAAGTTTAGAACCCTTTTCGGATCAGTTTTGCAAAAGGGCGAGCTTGCAATTGGGAATGTTGGCGAGGCGTCTGGCTTTTCTGTTGCTGCCGCTCGTGCTTGGAGGTTGCGCTTCCGGCGGCGAGGAGGGCCGAAGTTTCAGCCTGTTTGGCGATAGCAAAGACACCCCGCAAGGCTTTCCCAATAATTATCGTACTGAACTTCTGGCGTTCATGAAAACCTATTTGAACAATCCGGTCGGCGTGCGTGAGGCCGCCTTGGCTGAACCGGTCATGCGCGAGGTCAACGGACGGATGCGCTATGTCGCTTGCCTGCGCTATTCGGCGCGCGAAGCCGACGGAAGCTACCGCGAGCCGCGCGATCGCGCCGTGCTTTTTGTCAACGGCAGGCTCGACCGCATGATCGAGAAAGGCGCCGAACTTTGCGCCGGCCTTGCCTATGGTTCCTTTCCCGAGCTGGAAAAGATGACGCGATAAAGCCGAATAGGCGAGGGTGGAGAAGTTCCGGCGGCTCGTAAGCGGCCTATCCCCTTGTCTTCTCAGCAAATATTGTGAGAGGCATGGAACCAACGGTTGATGTTGCCGTGTGGCGACATGGTAAAATCAAACGTGTCCCGAGATGTCACGAAGCAACCAAATTGACGCCATGTTGTTTGGGTGAGGTCGATGATAATCATCAAGGGGAACTGCCATGAAAATTTTTTTGTTAGGCACCGCCGCCGCAATCGTCTTTGCGGCTCCAGCCTTCGCGGCCGATCTTCCAGCACGAACCTATACCAAGGCGCCGGTATATAAGGCGCCCGAACCCATTTTTAATTGGACCGGCTTTTTTGTTGGCGGCCATATCGGCGGCGCTTTCCCAGGAGGTAACAGCCTGGACACCGGCAACGCCCGCTTCCTCGGTGGCGTGCAGGGCGGCTTCGACTATCAGTTCGCGAATAATTGGGTGATCGGTGCCGAAGCCCAATATAGCTGGCTGACGGGCGACAGCGGCAGTGGCGTCGTATTCCCCGGTGGAACGATCGCGACGGGGCGTACCGATCAGCTCGGCTCGGCGACCGGCCGGCTTGGTTACGCCTTTGGACCCGCGCTGCTCTATGCCAAGGGAGGTTATGCGTGGCGCGCCGATGATCCGATCGGTGTTACCGTCGCCGGCGTGCCGGCGGCTTTCACCGTCGATGCCAATCATCACGACGGTTACACGGTTGGCGCGGGCCTCGAATATATGTTTTCGCCGAACTGGTCGGTCAAAGGCGAATATCAGTACTATAATTTTGGCAATACGAGCTTTCTCACTGGCCCCGCACCGATCATCGGCGCCCGGTTTCGTGACGACGAGCATACCGTCAAGCTCGGCATCAATTATCGCTTCGGCTGGGGCGGCCCGGTGGCGGCACGCTACTGAGCAGCGATCGGCGGATAGGAACGACAAAAAGGCCGGCTTCGCGCCGGCCTTTTTTCTGGCCGATAAAAATTATTTGGGCTGTCGCGAAACTTTTGCACATGAATGTTATCATGATTCCGGGTTCGGCTGGACACAGCACACATGCGCGGGTTCATTTTAGCGTCGGTGTTTTGCGCGATCGCGCCGCCATGCCTGGCTCAAACCGTGCTGATTTTCGAACCGCTGCTGCTTACGCCTTACGAGGTCGTGTTCGTGCAAAACGCCGAATGTTCAGCCGGGAAAGTCCTCAAAGTTACCGGCGCGATTCGAGGGCTTCACCGCCGCAAGATCTGCGTGGTGCTCGGTGCTGAACAGGTATCGCTCGCGGTCCCGGCGCCTTAAACTCCTAAAGCGCGATGACGATTCAACCAAATCTCATCGCGCTAGTGGAGTAGATTTGACATTCGCTCCCCGTGACCGCGAATTCAATAAGTGAATGTCAAATCTAAAACTCCACTAGAAACCTATATTTGCTAGTGGTCCTTTGATTCTAACATTTGCAAAAGTGGCCGCCGAGAACGGATGCAAATGTTAGAATCGGACCACTAGAATCGCCCGATGCTTTCGCTACGATGAATACGGTCACCCAGATCTCCTGCGAGCGCGTTCGCATGACGCTGTCGATGGCATTATTGGCGGCCTGTGCCGCCAATCTGGCGCTGGTTTGCGCTTTTCTCTGACCGGCCGCGCTTTGTTGGTTGGACGCGTTTGGCTGTGGCGTCCATCCCTCCACAGCCTTTTTCGGTCTTGAAAGTCGGCTCTCTGCTCTCGATATTTTGGCTAGAGCATGATCCGGAAAAGTGTGTAGCGGTTTTCCGAAAAGATCAGGTGGCTATTGGCCTCAAAAAGACTCCGGCGCGCGTCGTTGATAGCGTAGGTCGTCGTTGATAGCGTAGGTCGAAGGGGAAAGGATGGTTCACCATGCCGAGACAGGGAATCACGGGTCACGACGAATGGGTGATCACCGAGGCGCTCGCCACAGCCCTCATCGCGCTCGAACAACTGCCGCCGAAGCATCAGCCGGCAACCCATATGGACGAGATCAGAAAGCTGCTCGCCGCGGGCTGCGAGTTGGGAACGATCAACCTGCATCTTGCCCAGGCCAAATGCCGGCTGTTTCCGGCGGCCGATCGGGAGGCGATCTACAGGGAATACGGCCTTGAAGACGGCCAGGCCTGATGGCCGCTGGCATCGCCAATGTTGGTGCCGGTTGAGAGGATTGAACTCCCGACCTTCGGTTTACAAATCTATTGCCTGCGATTTGTCCGTTGCGGTTCCAAATGAACCGCTCCGGGTTTGCCGGATGGTTATGGACCACGAAAGCGAACATCCCTCGCGCTGGGCGGCACGCCGCAGACGCTGCACGGCTGCATGAATGGGTCAAGAAGGCCGAGATCGATAGCGGGAAGCGGCCGAGCCGATCTGCAAGGTCTTGCCGATCGCCCCCTCGACCTACCATGCCCATGTCGCCAAGCGGCGCGATCCGGCCAAGCTGTCGGCACGCGCCAGGCAGGATGCCGCGCTGAGGTCTTCCAACTCCTTGGACTTGCAACCACACGGTTTTCCTAAGCTTCTTTCAGACTATTTAAGCCTGCGCCCAGAGACGGCGTCCCGCGGCTGGGGCATGGTCGCGCCGTGATCGAGACCGACCATCCGCTGACCAAGGCGTATCAAGCATCTTTCGTGAGATTTCAGGAGATTTTCGCATGACCGAGCATCAGTTAAGCGCCGAGGCCGTCTCTATCGGCTCCATGACGCGGTTTACTCAATCCTCGCTGCTCACGGCAGCGACCGCGATCGACAGGAAATCCGTCGCCGTCCTTGGCGTCGCGGTCATCTTGGCAGCACTCCCCCAAGCCACGCAGGCCGACCCCCATCAGATCGAAAATATCTTGCGTCTCTTCCCTGGCATCGAATCCGCAAGCGATGAACCCGCAAGCGTGAGGTTTGTGGAATTTATCCGCTCCCTCTCGATCTGGGTCGACGCGATCGCGCCGGAAATGCTCACCGAGTAGCGTGACGGCCACACAGCCAAAGTTTCACGGCCAAAGTTTCATAGCCCAGGTTTTCCCAAGTAGTTCCATGCGCCGATCATGATCGGTCGCCCTGCGTCTCCGCGCCCAAGCCATGTCATTTACTCAACGATTTGGAGACTATCCATGACCACGAAGAAAACCAGAAACAGCAAAGCCTCGTCCGTTCAAACTCTCGGTCTCGACGATCTCGACCAGGTTGTGGGCGGAGCGGCCGCGCCCGCGCCGGCAACACATCCTCACGATCCGTCGCAGGATCAAGCGTTCCTCAACACGCTCGGGAATGTCGCCGCGGTCGTCAGCGCCAACGCCACGGCTTCGTCCCCCAACGGCATTCTTCCAGCGCACGAGACCGTGCAAGCCGCGATCAATAAGGTCGAGGCGGACGCCCAGGCTCAACATATTTCGACCACCGCGGCCTTGACGGATTTGCTGGGCGCGACGCACGGCAACCAAACGGTCGCGGCGGCTTTGACGGCCAACCTTGTCAACGGCACAGCGGAAGCCGAACTCGTCAATCTCGCGGCGAGCGGTTCTCTAAAGGCAGCGGATGTCGCCAACATCGTGCAAGTCGCGACCGGCACCTTGGCGGCCTATTCGAAGGACGGGCATTCGGCGCTCGGCATGTCGCAGAACGCCGCGATCGACGTGATCGACGCCAAGATCGACACCGCGGCTCAGGCGGCGCTTACCACGGGACATATGACGGCGGCTTTCGTCAACGCTTTCGAGAGCCAGAATGCTTCGCAGCTCAACACGGCGGAATCGATCCTCACTCTCGAGGGCGGCGCCACCGCCTTACAGACCGGGCTCAACGCCGTTGTCGCCAACCCGCTACAGACGCAAAGCACCACCCTCTTCGGCGAGATGGCAAGCCTCGCCGATGCGTTCAGCGGGCAGGCCACCAGGACGGAGGTGAACAATATCCTCCTCACTTCCTCGGCTGTGGTGAAAGAGATCGAGAGTGTCGCCCAAGATGTGACGCTGAGCTCCACCGATCTCACCAATTTGGAGACAGCGGCGAGCACAGCGGGTGTATCGACCGATCTGACACTCGCGCTCGCCGAAAGCGTCGCGCAAACCTCGGCGGTTCAGCAGACGCTCGCGACCGAAATGACCACCCGCCTCGTCAATGGCACGGCGGAATCCGAACTCGTCAATCTGGCGGCGACCGGCTCTCTAAAAGCAGCGGATGTCACCAACATCGTGCAAGGCGTGACCGGCACCTTGGCGGGCCTGTCCGCCGACGGGCATTCCGCGCTCGGCATGTCGCAGAATGCCGCGATCGACGTGATCGATGCCCAGATCGATGCAGCGGCTAAGAACGCGCTTATCAGTGCTGATTTTGTTGGTGTCAATTTCCATTCGACGTTCTCGGCCGCGGCTGTCCAGGCGGCGGATGTGGCAGCGACGAATTTGACGGCTTTCATCCCCGCTTTCGAGAGCCAGAATGCTTCGCACCTCGCGGCGGAGCAGTCGATCGTCGCTCTTGAGGGCGGCGCCGCCGCGTTCCAGACCGGGCTCAACGCCGCCGCCAACAACCCGCTGCAGGCGCAAAGCGCCAGCGTCTTCGGCGAGACGGCAAGCCTCGCCGATGCGTTCAGTGGAAAGGCCAACGCCACGCTGGTGAACCAAATCCTCGCTTCCTCGGGTGTGGTGAGCCAGCTTGCGCAGGTCGCCCAAGATGGGACACTGAGTTCCGCGGGTCTCGCCAATTTGGAGAACGCGGCGGCGGCGGCGCATGTATCGACCGATCTGACGCTCGCGGTCGCCGAAACCGTCGCGCACACCTCAGCGGTGCAGCTGACGCTCGCAACGGAAATGACCAGCCGACTCGTCAACGGAACGGCGGAAACCGAACTTGTCAATCTCGCGACGCACGGCTCTCTACAGATTAAGGATGTCAATACGATCGTCAACAGCGTGACCGGCGCCTTGGCAGGCCTCTCCGACGATGGCCATTCCGCGCTCGGCATGTCGCAAAATGCCGCGATCGACGTGATCGACTCCAAGATCGATACGGCGGCTCAGGCGGCGCTTACCACTGGAGCTAATCAGCTTACCTTCGATCAGTATCAGCTCGCTTCCGCTCAGCAGGCCGAGGCCCAGGAGCAGAGCTTTATTCAAACATACGGCAGCAACATGACGCAAGCCGAACACGTCCAGGAGACAATAAATAACCGCCATAAGCTGACAGCGGTGTCGTTCGCGGAGACGGCGGTTCAATCGGATCAGGCGGCAGTGTCGAATATGACGGCTTTCGTCAGTGCTTTCGAGAAGCAGAATGCTTCTCAGCTCACGGCGGAGAAATCGATCGCCGCTCTCGTGGGCGCGGCAGACTTACGGAACGGACTCAATGACGTCGTTAACAACCCGCTACAGGCGCAGAACGCCGACCCCTACTTCGGCGAAACGGCGACCATCGCCGATGCATTCGCGGGCAATGCCAACTACGCGCTGGCCAATGCCACCACCGGCGGCTACGCGCCGGCCGCCGAGTACAAGCTGGCCGACGAGATTATCGCCGCAAGCCAAGGCTTCACAGGCCTGGGAGGATCCGCCTCGATCCAAACAAATGACCTCGCTTTGGCGCTTGCCGACGAATTCG
>DATGJS010000327.1:0-3189 GCA_035295025.1 Bradyrhizobium sp. | reverse complement strand
CTTCTCAATTTGACCGCTAGTTTGCCGCTGATGACGCTATAAGAGGTGGCCTCGGTGTGGCTGCCGGTGGCGAGCGGGACGGCGGCGTCGAGAAAGGCTTTGGCCTTCGCCACCACCTTATCGCCGCGCGCCTTGTTGAAGCCTTTGGTTTTCTCATGCGCCTCGCGCGGGATCGCGTCGGTGCCGTAAAGGGCATCGTAGAGGCTGCCCCATCGCGCGTTGGCCGCGTTGAGCGCATAGCGCGCATTGGTGAGCGGCACGACCAGTTGCGGCCCGCAAATTTTGCTGATTTCCGCATCGACATCGGCGGTCTCGACCTTTTGGGTCGCCGGTTCCGGCAAGAGATAACCGATCTCTTTCAGAAAAGCGGTGTAGGCATCGAGGTCGAACGGTTTATTCTTATGCGCGCGATGCCAAGCATCGATCTTGGTTTGCAGAATGTCGCGAAAAAAAAGCAGCTCACGGTGTCTTGGTGCCAGATCGCGCAAGAGGGTGGCAAATCCCGCCCAGAATGCGTCCGGCGAAATTCCGTTTTTCGGGGCGGCTTCCTTTTCGATGAAATCGAACAGCACAGGTGCAATCTTTAAGCCGTGGACGTCGATACGGTTCATCATGGGATTTTCTCGCGTGAAACAGCGCTGGCATGCGTGATTTTCAGCGGCTTAAAAACGCATCAAAAGGCGCGAGGTTCGGGCGTTATTTTTGTCGGGCGTATCCTTCTCTTCGAGAAGATACGTCTCTCGGCCCTTGGCCTTGCGAAATGAAAATTCTATAGTGACGCTACCAAAGAGAAGAAATAATTTACTCTTTGCGGGCAGATGATCACACATATATAGAAAATAATTCCAGTCAACCCGAAAAGTAAAGCCACAAGCACCGCATGCGATTTCTGCCGATATTCCTCGATCTGCAAAGCGGCGTCGTGATGCTTGTCGGCGCGGGGGATCTTGCGCGCGCCAAGCTTCGCCTGCTCGTTGCCGCGGGCGCGCGGGTGCGATGGTACGCGACCGATGGAAATGACGATCTGCATGGCCTTGCGGATGAAGTCGCGCGCATCGAGCGTGTGAGGGATGATCCATTGTCCGCTGAGTTGGGCGGCGTGATCGCCGTTCTTTGCGCGGGCGCCGGCCAACTCGGTCCATTGATGGCGGCCCGCGCCAAGGCGGCTGGATTGCCCGTGAATGTAATGGACGATCTCAAGCATTCGACCTTCATCTTTCCCGCGATCGTCGATCGCGGCGATGTCGTGGTCGCGGTCGGCACCGGCGGCGCGTCGCCTGTCGTGGCACGCCGCGTTCGCGAGCGGATCGAAATGGCGCTGCCGGCCCGCATCGGCGACCTCGCCGGCTTGATCGGCCGCTGGCGCAAAACCTTGCACCATCTCATCCCGGAGTTCGCGCTGCGCCGTCGTTTCTGGGAGCGGGTGATCGATGGCCCGATCGGCGCGCTGGTTCTGGCTGGTCGCGGCAATGAGGCGGAAGCGGCGCTGCAGGAGATTCGCAACCCGTCCGAATTTGCCGGCGCGTTGCCGGCGGGCCGCGTCGAGGGCTGTGTGACGCTGGTCGGCGCCGGCCCTGGTGATCCTGATTTGCTTACCGTCAAGGCGCTGCGCGCGCTCCAGGACGCCGACATCGTTTTTTACGATGAATTGGTGACGCCGGAAATTCTCGACCGTGCCCGGCGTGATGCTTCCCGCGTCCCGGTCGGCCGGCGCGTCGGTCAACCCGGCATCGGGCAGGACGCCATTCACCGCCTTCTGATCGAGGCGGCGAAAGCCGGCCAGCGCGCCGTTCGGCTGAAGGGGGGCGACCCCTTTATCTTCGGCCGCGGCGGCGAAGAGGTCGAGGCGCTGCGTCAGGCGAATGTCGCCTATTCGGTGATTCCTGGAATTACCGCCGGTCTCGGCGCGGCCGCGCAATTTGAAGTGCCGCTCACCTTCCGCCACGAGGCGTTGCGCGTCACGTTTCTCACCGCCCACAAGGCCGAAGATGCCGACACCGTCGATTGGTCGGCTCTCACCGACGGCCAGATGACGATCGTGGTCTATATGGGAATGACGGCGGCGCCCTCCGTGCGGGCCGGCCTTTTGGCCGCCGGCCGCTCGCCGCAAACCCCCGTCGGCGTGTTTGCCCGCGTCACCCGGCCGGACGCCATGGCCGCGGTCGGCCCCCTTGATGAATTGCCCGATCTCGTTGAAAAGATCGCCGCCGGTCCCGCCATTCTCATCATCGGCGAGGTGGTTGCGCATTCCGTGCCCGCGCGCCGCCGAGAACTCAACCAACTCGCCTCGTATTTTCAGGTCGCCGCCGAATGACATCGCCTCTGCAACAAAAAATCAAAATTACCGGCCCCTCGATCGTCACCGCCAACCGCACGGTCGATGGCGCGGTGATTTATCGCAATCCGCACCAGGGATGGTCGACCGATTTGTCGGAGGCCGCGATCGTTCGCAACGCCGATGAAGCGCGCGCGCTGTTGGCTGAGGCCGTCGCCGACGATGTCGGCGCGGTCGGGCCTTATATCGCGCCGGTGGACCTGTTGGAGGGCGACAGGATCAAGCCCAGCAATTTGCGCGAACATATTCGCCTCAGGGGCGTCACCATCGACCTGCTTCCGGTCTCGGCATAGGACCCGCCCATTATGTACGCTTATGACGAACTCGACCGAACGCTCCTCAACGAACGCGTTGAGGAATTTCGCGACCAGGTGAAGCGCCGTCTTGCCGGCGACTTGACTGAAGACGAATTCAAGATGCTGCGTTTGCAGAACGGCGTCTATCTGCAATTGCACGCCTATATGTTTCGCGTCGCGATTCCCTATGGTACGCTGTCCTCTCAGCAATTACGGCGTTTCGCCCATGTGGCGCGGCGTTACGACCGTGGCTACGGCCATTTCACCACGCGCCAGAACATCCAGTTCAACTGGATCAAGCTCGCCGAATTGCCGGACGCATTGGCCGATCTCGCCGAGGTCGGCATCCACGCCATGCAAACCTCGGGCAACAACACGCGCAACGTCACTTCCGATCAATGGGCGGGCGTTGCGCCCGGCGAGATCGAAGATCCCCGCATCTGGTCGGAATTATTGCGGCAATATACGACGCTGCATCCGGAATTTTCCTTCCTGCCGCGCAAGTTCAAATTCGCGATCACCGCGTCCGCGCACGACCGCGCCGCCATCAAGATCCAC
>DATGJS010000326.1:0-15014 GCA_035295025.1 Bradyrhizobium sp. | reverse complement strand
GCTTGCGGGCTGCATGCAGACGGCAACGCCGGTCGCGATGGGGCCGCGCAACGACCTCGACGCCATGGCCTATGGTGGCGCGGCTTCTTATCCGGCTTATCCAGCACAGGCTTATTCAACGCCGATGGCCACGGATTCCTCCGCTGGCGCGATCGCCGCCCTGCGGTCCACCCTGGCGGCCTCGCCGCGCAACGCTTATGCCGCGACCGCGGCCTATGCGGCGCCGGCCGCGAGCGCGCCTTCTCCGCGCGAGGCCGCCTATCATCTGGATGCCGGCGACAAGCTGCGCGTCGTGGTCTATGGCCAGGACGGCCTCACCAACACCTATGCGATCGATGCCGGCGGATCGATCACCATGCCGCTGATCGGGGCGGTATCGGCGCGCGGAAAGACCCCGGCCGGCCTTGCCGCCGAGATCGCCGCCCATTTGCGCAACGGTTATCTTCGCGATCCCTCGGTGGCGGTCGAAGTCGAGACCTACCGGCCGTTCTTCATTCTCGGCGAGGTCGCAGCCCCCGGCCAATATCCTTACGTGCCGAATATGAGCGTCGAGAGCGCGGTCGCGATTGCCGGCGGCTTCTCGCCGCGCGCCAAACGCGACAGCGTCACGCTGACCCATCCCGACGCCGCCGGCACCGGCCGCTTCCTCGTTCCGCTCGGCACCCCGATCAGTCCCGGCGACACCATCCTCGTCGACGAACGCTGGTTCTAATCTAAGCTTTCATATGCTTGGCAAAGAAGCTGAGGCTGCGCGGCCAGGCGATGTCGGCGCTTGCTTTGTCGTAGCTGGCGCGCTCGTCGCAGTGAAAGCCGTGCTGCGCGCCGGGATAGATGTGAATTTCGACATCGCCCCGCTTGGCCCTGATGGTCTCGACATCGGCCAGCGGAATGCCGGCATCCTTTTCGCCGAAATGCAATTGCACCGGCACTTTCGGCTTGTCGTCGGCAAAGCGCACGATGGCGCCGCCATAATAGCCGACCGCCGCGGACAGGCCGGGCAATTTGGTGGCCGCGGCATAGGCGATGCTGCCGCCCAGGCAAAAGCCGATAATGCCGACCGGGCCGACATCCCTCACCGCCTCGATCGCGGCCTGGGTGTCGCGCAGCATCGCGGCCCAATCCGGATTGGCGATGAATTGGCGCGCGCGCGTGACTTCATCCGGCGAATAGCCGGACTGAAAATTGGGTTCGGCGCGGTCGAAAATGGCGGGCGCGATCGCCACATATCCCTCGCGCGCCAGACGATCGCATACCGCGCGGATGTGGTGGTTGACGCCGAAGATTTCCTGAATCACGACCACCGCGCCCTTGGGCGAGGCAGCCGGATCGGCGCGATAACCGCCGAGTTGAAAACGATCGGAAGCCGTCAGTTTGATGTCGTGTCCCACGGATTACCTGTCCTTTATTTTTTAAACGAAAGCCGACCGAATATAGGGCCGAGCGAGCCCCCAAATAAAGAGGGCTTCATGGCGACCGCTGGAAGGCGATTTTTGATCCGGCTTTTTCGTGCCCAACGGCGTTCGTTCAAATTTTACCGTCGGCAAAAGGGAGGCATTCACGATCTCTCTTAAGCCCCGGGGAATGTGTTCTCGGTTAGGTTGCGGCTAACCTACCCGCACCGGTCAAAGAGGGCCTATGTCCGCTCTAGCCATCCAACCCAAGCGCCGCCTGCTGCTGGCCTCCGACAATCCCGATCACAGCCGCGAGTTGGAAGACATCCTGCAGTCGGTCGGCGAGGTGAATACCGTATCGACATCGACCCTTCCCGACGCGCCCGCGAGTCAAATTTCCGGCGTGGTGGTCGATATCAATCTGCGTTCCGCCGAAAGCGTGCAGCGGGTTCGCAACAAGCTGCGTCATGAGGCCTATCGCGCGATGCCGCGCCTGTTCGTTCTGGCCGACGCGCTTCACCACGGCTCGATGCAGGCCTGGGCGTTGGGTGCGACCGATACGATCTCCCGCCCGTTCGACGCCGCCGGCATTTTGCAACGCATCCGCGCCGCCTTTCCCGACAGCGATGGCTATAATTCGACCGACCGCGGCAAGACCTTGAACCGCGGCGTCGCCGCCGCCCATGAGGTGATGATCAAGATCTTCAAGAAGCTTCCGGGAGGCGTCCCGCTGCGCTACAGCGACATCGTGCAGGCCGAGAACAAGATTATCAAGGCCATCAAGCATTCCTCCTTGCGTGAATGGCTGACCGCGGTCGGCTGCCACCACACCGATACATATCGCCATTGCCTGTTCGTGACCGGCTTTGCGGTCGCTTTCGCGCAACATCTGGCGATGCGCGACGACGATCAGCGCCGCCTGGTGCGCGCGGCTCTTTTGCACGATGTCGGCAAGGCTTTCGTCCCGGTCGCCATCCTGGACAAGCCGGGCTTGCTCACCGAGGAGGAAAAGGACGAGGTCCGCAAACATCCGCGCTTGGGCTATGATGCGCTCGCCGCGCAAGGTGGTTTCCCGCCGGAAATGCTCGACGTCGTGCTGCATCACCACGAATTCCTCGACGGCACCGGCTATCCCGACGGTTTGCGCGGCGACGAAATCAGCGACATTGTGCGGCTGACCACGATCGTCGATATTTACGCGGCGTTGGTGGAATCGCGCCCCTATCGTCTGCCCTTCACCCACGCCAAGGCGTTCTCGGTGATGGAAAAGATGGGCGGCAAGCTCGACCAGCATTTGTTGCACGCGTTCCGGCCGGTGACGTTGGGCGCGTATTGATCGCTCCTAGAGCATGATCTTTTCGGAAAACCGCTTCACACTTTTCCGGATCATGCTCTAGCCGCGTCACGCCTCATACGACGAAATCTCGATCAAACTGCCGTCGGGATCGCGGCAATAGACCGAGCGCAGCGCGCCACGGGCACCCTGCTTCGTCACCGGGCCTTCTTCGATTCTCACACCGCATGCCTGAAGATGCGCCACCACCTGTTCCGGCGGGCTTGAGGTGAGAAAGCACAAATCGTCACTGCCCGGCATTTCATGATCGGCGGTGAACCACTCGATCTTGTCGGCGACGCGCGGCCGCACATTGATCTTTTGAACACCGAACACCAGCGACGTCCTGACCGGCTTGCCATGGCCGGGATCGAACACTCGCACCTCCATCCCGAGCACCTTTTGATACCAATCGACGGTGCGCGCCACGTCGGTGACATTGATCACGACATGATCGAGCGCGTTGACCTTGACCGGCATGGGCAATTCTTTCGTCTTGGTCGACCGGCAGATGCAAAGCTGGAAGCGTCACGTTTTGTTTGTTACAACGCCTCTTAACAAGATCAACCCAAAACGAACGCGACACTGCAGGGAGAAAACGCATGGCTTTACGTCGCATCGCGATGGCTCTGTTTGTACTCAGTCTCAGCGCCCTCGCGATCCCGCTTCGTGAGGCGTCCGCCCTGGACTACCCCATACGCCCGGTCCGCTTCGTGGTCGGTTATCCGGCCGGCGGTTCCACCGATATTTTGGCGCGCCTGATCGGCCAGCGCCTGTCGGAGCGGCTCGGCCAGCAATTTGTCGTCGAGAACAAGCCGGGCGCCGGAAACAATATCGGCACCGAAACCGTGGCGAGGGCCGATCCCGACGGGTACACGGTCTTGCTGGTCAACCCCGCCAATTTCATCAACGCCTCGCTTTACGCCAACCTCAATTTCAACTTCATTCGCGATATCGCGCCGGTCGCCGCGTTTCTTCGCGTGCCGAATGTGATGACGGTGGCCAGGGAAGTGCCGGCGAAAACGGTTGCCGAATTCATCGCCTATGTGAAGGCCAACCCCGGCAAGGTGAATTTGGCCTCATCGGGCAACGGCACGTCGGTGCATTTGTCCGGCGAAATGTTCATGGCGATGACCGGCGCGAAGATGCTGCATGTGGCCTATAAGGGCGCAGCGCCCGCGACCACCGACCTGCTCGGCAACCGCGTCCAGGTGATGTTCGACAATATGCCCTCGATCATCGGGCACATCAAAGGCGGCGCGCTGCGCGCATTGGCCGTCACCACGGCGGAGCGCTCGTCCGAATTGCCTGACGTGCCGACGGTTGCCGAAACGGTTCCCGGCTATGAAGCGAGCGCGCTGTTCGGCATGGGCGCGCCGGCCAAGACGCCGCCGGAGATCATCGCCAAGCTCAATTCTGAGATCAACGCGGTGATGGCCGAGCCTGAGGTCAAGAAACGCCTGATCGAGCTCGGTGGCGAACCCTTGATCGCCTCGCCCGAAGCCTTCGGCGCAATGATCAAGGCCGAGACCGAGAAGTGGGAAAAGGTCGTCGCCTATGCCGGCCTCAAGATCGAATGAGCGGGCTCAGTCGGGTCGTGTACAATATCTCCGCCAGTTTTTGAGCCCGCTTGATACCCTGTTGTTGCGTGCGTTTATCACCCGACGCTACCGGCTGTGCGTACAAGGCGCGCGACGAGGCGCGCGGCGACACGGGCGGTCATGGCGTCGCGGTCGGCTTGCGGATTGAGTTCGGCGACGTCGGCGGCGATCAGCCGTCCCGAACCCGCGACCACGTCGATCAGGCGCTCGACATGGCCTAAGGGCACGCCAAGCACACCGGGCGCCGACACGCCGGGCGCGATCGCGGCGGGAAGCACGTCGAGACAGATTGTCAAATACACCGCGTCGAAGCGCGAAATCTCAGCCCGCAACGCCGCCGCTGCTTCGCCAAGCTGAGAGCCGTCCTGCAGCGCCTCGTCGAGCCAATAATTCACGCCAAAGGCTTCCGCGCGGTCGAACAAAGCGCGGGTATTGGCATAGCGGCTGATGCCGAACACGCGGTAGTCGAACGGCCAGTCATGGGCGAGGCACCAGTCGCGGATCTGCCGAAACGGCGTGCCGGAATTGCCCTGCTTCGCCTCGCGCAAGTCGAAATGCGCATCGAGGTTGACGATCAAAAGCTTAAGGCAGCGCGGGTGAGCCGCCGCGATGCCTTGAAAGGTGCCGAGAGCGATCTCATGACCGCCGCCGAGCGCGACCGGCAACGCGCGCTGGCGCAGCACCCGCGCGACCGTCTCGCCAAGCTTTGCCTGGGCCACATCGAGGACATCACCGGCACGGCAGACATCGCCCGCGTCCGCCAGCGGCGGCTCGTCCAACAGCGGCAGATTCGCCAAAGCCGCGCGTAAGGCGCCCGGCCCGCCTGCCGCACCGACGCGGCCGCCATTGCGCCGAACGCCCTCGTCGCATGGAAAGCCGATCAACACCGCGCCACCGTCGATATCGGCATCGAACGGCCGCATGACATGATGCCAGCGCCGTGCGTCGCCGCTTTCCTCCGTGTCGTCGCGCCCGCGCCACCATGTGGCGAAATCATCGGAGTTCTTCATCCCGAAACACCCACTCCGGCGCGCCGGCCGGTGATCGCCAAGCCGTCGCGCGAAATCACGGCCTGCAAGAATTCGCGCGTGCGTGGGTGCCGGGGCGCGTCGAAAATCTGTTCCGGCGGGCCGGATTCCAGCACCACGCCGTGATCCATCACCGACACCGTGTCCGCGACTTCCCGCGCGAAGCTCATCTCGTGGGTCACGATCATCATCGTCATGCCCTCTCGCGCCAAATCCTTCATCACCTGGAGCACCTCGCCGACCAGTTCGGGGTCGAGCGCCGAGGTCGGCTCGTCGAACAGCATCACCTGCGGCTTCATGGCAAGCGAGCGCGCAATCGCCACGCGCTGCTTCTGGCCGCCCGATAACGCCGAGGGGTAAGCGCCGGCCTTGTCGCCGAGCCCGACCTTGTCGAGCAGTTGCCGCGCCGCCGCCTCGGCCTCGCCGTTCGACAGACCGCGCAGCTTGCGCGGGGCGATGGTGACGTTACCGAGCACGGTGAGATGCGGAAACAGGTTGAAGGCCTGAAACACCATGCCGACATTCGTCCGCAGGGTATTGAGTTCGGAATCCGGCAACATCCGTCCGCCATCAGCCAGCATTTTTCCGCAGATCTCGACGCTGCCGCCGTCGGCCGCTTCAAGCCCATTGCAGCAGCGCAACAGCGTGCTCTTGCCGGAGCCGGAGGGACCGATCACCACGCTGACCTGCGAGGGCATGACGTCGAAATCGACGCCCTTCAGCACCGCGACCGGCCCGAACGATTTGGTCACGCCGCGCGCCTTGATGATCGGCCGAGGCTCGCCGTCGCTCACGCCAGCCCTCCCGCGCCAAGCCGCCGCTCCGCGCCGCGCAACGCGAGCCCGGTCAGGTTCGTCAGCACGAAATAAATCAGCGCGACGGCCAGATACACTTCGAGCGAGCGGTATGAGGTACTGATGATCTTTTGGCCTTCATGCATCACATCGGCGATAGTCAACAGCGACACCAGCGATGAATTCTTGATCAGCGCGATGAATTCATTGCCGAGCGGCGGGATCATGCGCACCACGGCCTGCGGAATCACGATCTCACGCATCGCGACCCGGTAGGGCATGCCGAGCGAGCGGGCGGCCTCCATCTGGCCGCGGTCGATGGATTGGATGGCGCCGCGCACGATCTCCGAGACGTAGGCGCCGCTATACATCCCCATGCCGACCACGCCACAGAAGAACGCGGGCAGATTGATGCCGAAATGCGGCAGGCCGAAAAACCAGAGGAACAACTGCACCAAGAGCGGCGTGCCGCGAATGAAACTGACATAGGCGGTGCATGCGGCATAAAGCACGCGCTGTTTCGGGTCGAGCCGGCCGAGCCCGACCGAAAGTCCCACCAGGCAACCCAGCACAATGGCGCCAATGGTGATCTCGACCGTCAGCAGCGTCCCATGCGCCAGCTCCCGCCAACCGTCCCACACCGGCGAGAAGTCGAGATCCATCGCTTTGTCTCCAAAAATTTAAAGGTATTTGCTCACGAGCTTGTCGTAAGTGCCGTCGGCTTTCAGCTTCTTGAGCGCTTCGTTGAACTGCTTGACAAGCTCCGGATCGCTCTTGCGCAGCGCGAAGCCATATTCCTCCACCGTGAGCGGCTGATCGAGCACTTCAAGCGTGCCGCGCGTCTTGGCATAGACCTTGGCTGCCGGCTTTCCGGTGACGGCGGCATCCGTGCGGCCGATCTCGACCAGTTGGAACATTTCCTGGTTCTTTTCGACCTCGACGCGTTCGGCCGCGGGGAATTTGTCTTTCAGGAAATTGACCGATTTGGTGCCGACCTGCACCGAGACCTTCTTGCCGTTGAGATCGTCCGGACCCTTGATGCGGTTATCACCCTTCTTCACCATGATGACGAGACCGCCGGGATAATAGGAATCGGTGAACTCGACGACCTTGCGGCGCTCCTCGGTGATGTAGATGGCGGAGGCCGCCACATCGAAACGGTTGGCGATCAGCCCCGGCACCAGCCCCTTGAAGTCGATGTCGATCCACTCGACGGTCTTGTTGAGTTGCTTGCCGATCGCCTCGATCAGTTCGATATCGAAGCCGGTGCGCTTGCCATTTTCACTATATTCGAACGGCTGGAAGGTGGCGTCGGTGGCGACGCGGATCACGTCCTGCGCCTTGTCCTGCGACTGGGCGCCGCCGCCAACAACGAGACAAGCGCCCACAAGACCCAGCAAGCGGCGACGTGCGATTTTCATTGTCTCTCTCCTTGAATAGGCCGCCGATGGGCGCGGTCGAGGGACCAACCTTAACCGGATAGCGCTGCGGCGCTATGAGGCGGCCACCTAATCCACGATCCCATCAACTGATACTCCGTCGCACTCAATGTCGCTACGCGCAACTGGACCGTGCTGCCTTGATTTCACGGATTATCCGGTGCCAAGAAGAATCCCTCTGAGCCGCGTCGTACAATGAAACGGCTATGGTACGACCGCAAGGTCCCGAGACTCCATGGCGAAAGCGCAAGTTGCATCAATTCCGGGCGGGCGACGACACACATCAGACAATCGACGGCATTTGGCGCCGATTGCGTATCCGAAGTGGCGCACCCGACACGATTCGAACGTGTGACCTTTGCCTTCGGAGGGCAACGCTCTATCCAGCTGAGCTACGGGTGCATCTCATGCCGCTTTCTCTTTGAAGTTCCTAGATCGGATTCACCGCTTCCGGTGCAGGAACTTCAAACAGGCGGCACCAGGGCTCATTTAGCCGATCGGCGTGAGACCGGCAATGGCCGCGAGGCGTGGCCGATTTCAAAATCGCGCTTCAAAATTTGAAGCGATCGAGCGAACCGCCAGAGAAATGGATTCGACGGTGCTTCCCGCAAGCAACACCCCTTGGTATCAAGGCGATATCGAGGCTTATCAAGACGGGATCGCGCACGATGGCGGAGACTTCCGGAAATTCAGCGGCTTCGGCCGCCACCAAGGCTTGGCCTGTCTTTGCATCCCTAAGCCATTATCGCCTCGCCTTTCTCGGCCGCGATGGGCTCGCGGGATTGACGCTGGCCGCGATCGCCGTCCCCGAACAGATGGCGACCGCGCGCCTGGGCGGCTTCGACCCGCAAATCGGCTTTTTCGCTTTCGTGGCCGGTTCGCTGGCCTTTGCGGCGTTCGGCGGCAACCGCTTCCTGTCGTCGGGCGCGGATTCCACCATCACCCCGATTTTCGCCGGAAGCCTTGCTGTGCTCGCGGTGGCCGGCTCGCCGGATTATTTGACCTTGGCCGCGGCGTTGGCGTTGATGGTCGGGCTCATGCTGATGGCGGCGGGAATTTTCCGGCTCGGCTGGATCGCCGATTTATTGTCGATACCGGTCACGATCGGCTTTCTCGCCGGCATTTCGGCCCACATCCTGATCTCTCAATTGCCTGTCATCCTTGGCCTGCCCGCGCCGGAGGGGCCGATACTGGCGCGCATCGCCGCGCTTTCCGCACATCTTGGCGAGAGCAACGGCATCACCCTCACGATCGGCCTTGGCGTCCTGGCGATCATCGTGCTGTCCGAACGCCTGGACGCCAGGATCCCCGGCGCGCTGATCGGCTTGGCGCTGGCAAGCGCCGCCGTCATGCTGTTGGATCTCGAAAGCCGGGGCGTCAAACTGCTCGGCGCGATTTCGGTTGCCAAGCCGGCCTTTGCAATTCCGGTGATCTCGGCCACGCATCTGACCAGCCTGCTGTCGCTCGGCCTCATCATTTCGATCATCGTCATGGTGCAGACGGCGGCTACGACCCGATCGTTTTCGGCCGATCCCAATGAGCCACCGGACGTCAACCGGGATTTCGTCGGCATCGGCGCCGGCAGCCTTCTTTCGGGACTGATCGGTTCGTTTCCCGTCAATGCGAGTCCGCCGCGGACCGCGGTGGTTTTTGAAACCGGCGGCCGCTCGCAAATGGCAAGCCTTGCCGCCGTGGTGATGGTGATCGCGCTTCTCGCCTTCGGCGCATCGCTGTTGCAGCGGATTCCCAATGCCGCCCTTGGCGGCGTCCTGCTGTTTGTCGCCTTTCGAATCATTCGCTTCGGCCAGATCGCGACCATCTGCCGACAGTCGTTCGGCGAATTCCTGCTGATTCTGGTGACGGCTGCGGGAATCATCGCGCTGCCGATCGAACAGGGTGTCGGCCTTGGCATCGCGCTGTCGCTTCTGCATGGCCTATGGAGCATGACGCGCGCGCAAGTCCTGATCTTCGAGCGGGTGCGCGGGACTTCCATCTGGTGGCCGTCCAGCACCAATTTTCCCGGCGAACAGGAGTCGGGCGTGATCGTCGCGGGGTTTCAGGCGCCGCTGTCCTTCCTCAACGCCCACAACTTCCGGCGCGACATCCGCTCGGCCTTGAAATCCGCCTCCAACCCGGTGCGGCTGTTGGTGCTGGAGGCCACCGGCATTGTCGAGATCGATTTTACCGCCGCGCAGGTCCTGGCCGAAATCATCCGCAAATGTCACGCCGACGGCATCGACTTTGCGATTGCAAGGCTGGAATCGCCCCGCGCGCAGGAAGCGATCGCGCGGTTCGGCATCAATGTGCTCTTGGGCCCGGATCACCAATTTCATAGCGTGGAAGAAGCGGTTTGCGTCCGCGGCATGAAGCGGGAATAGCTAGAGCATGATCCGGAAAAGTGTGAAGCGGTTTTCCGAAAAGATCGTGCTCCAACAAAGAATTAAAGCGCGATGACGATTCGACCAAATCTCATCGCGCTTTAGTGCCGCTTTTCTATTTGAAGTTCCTGGAGCGAATTCGCCACTTGTGGTGCAGGAACTTCAAATAGGCGGCACTAGCTCGGATCGAGATCACGCCTTATCATGCCTTGGGCAGGCGGCATTGCATGGTGCAATGAAGCCCGCTCTTTAGAAAGCTGATCTCGGTCTTGCCATCGAACGGCCTCAGCGCTGTTTGCAACAATTTGGTGCCAAAGCCCGCTTCTCCGATCTTGCCGATCACGGGCCCTTCGGTTTCGTCCCACGTAATATTGAGCCTTCCATCGGTGAGCGCCCACGACACTTGGAGAAGCCCGCGCTCGGCGGAAAACGCGCCGTATTTTCCCGCATTGGTCGCAAGCTCGTGGAAAATCAGCGCGAGGCTCACGGCAAGCTTGGCCGGCAGAAAAAGGCTGTTCCCATTCAAGGTGAAGCGAACATGGCCATAGGGTCCGAGTTCGGAAAGCAGGAGATCCTTGATGTCGCATCCATCGCCGTCGGCCTTGGTGATCAAATCATCGGTCGCCGACAACGCCCGCATCCGCCTGTCGATGCTGGCCCATATTTGGGGCTGATTTTGCAGCACCTGATGAAGCACGGCATGCACCGTCGATAATTTATTCTTCAGCCGATGTTGCAGCTCATCAACAACGAGTTTGCGATATTCCTCTTCCTGGATGAGCCGCTTTGAAATTTCCCGCTGCTTGGCGGCGACCGAGCGATAATGCTCGACGCCCCAAATCGTCAAAGCGGCTACGATCACATAGATGACCAACAGCACCAGACGCGGAAAAATATTGCCCGGCGTATCGCCAAAATCCATGACGACACCGAGCCCGCCGCCCGCCGCCGCCGTTGCGATTCCGATTCGATAGCCGCCAAACGCGGTGGCAAAGAAAACGGCCGGAAAATACGGCGTAAAATACACATCCGGCCGCAGCATGGAGAGAATCCAGCGCGCCGCCGTCGATAAAGCGAGACAGGTGAGTGAAAAGCTCACGCAAAATGGCAGCGAAGGCCTGGAGATTCCCTGCCAAGCCTGCCGAAACTCATCGACGAATCTTCGCATTATTCGCATCGGAAAAGCTCGAATCCGAAATTAGAGCGTTTTCGAGCGAAGTGGGCACCGGTTCGCGTTAAGAAAACGCGTCAAAACAACAATCCAGAAGCGTCTGGTTCTGATTCAATCAGAACCGACGCTCTAGATCAACATAGCGGAAACAAGATGGCACGCCCTATCAATGCCACGCTATCCCGTTCAATATCTCGATCCTCTACAGATCTGGCATGGCCATACGCGACTTGCGTTGCCTTGACGGGGTGAGGATATTTTAGCGCGGGAATGTCAAAAGGAGGACGAACAAAATGGGACGGCTGGATGGCAAGGTTGCCGTAATCACCGGCGCAACGAGCGGTATTGGACTGCGCACCGCCGAAATGTTCGTGACGGAAGGCGCCAGGATCGTCATCGCCGGCCGCCGCGTCACCGAAGGCGAGGCGCTGGCGAAAAAGCTCGGCTCGGCCTGCCGGTTTCGGCGCACCGATGTCACGATCGAGGAGGAAATGCGCGGCCTGATCGGCGAGGCCGTGGCGACATTCGGCCGCATCGATTGCCTGTTCAACAATGCCGGCGGGCCGGCCCAGACCGGCGGCATCGAGGGCCTCGATGCCGCGCGTTTCGATGCCGCGATGGCGACCTTGCTGCGCAGCGTCATGCTCGGCATGAAACATGCCGCGCCCCATATGCGGCTCCAGGGCTCTGGCAGCATCATCAACAATGGCAGCATCGCGGGCCGGCTCGCCGGCTTTTCGACGTCGATCGTCTATGGCGCCGCCAAGGCCGCCGTTATTCACCTGACCAAATGCGTCGCCATGGAGCTCGGCGAAGCTGGCATTCGCGTCAACAGCATTTCGCCGGGCGTGATCGCCACCGGCATTTTCGCCAAGGCGCTCGGATTGCCGGTGGAGGCCGCCGAAAAAACCGCCGATGTGATGCGCGAGGCGATCAAGACGGCCCAACCCATACCCCGCGCCGGCCTGCCCGAGGACATCGCGCATGCGGCGGTGTTTCTCGCCAGCGACGAATCGACCTTCATCAACGGACACGATCTCGTGGTGGACGGGGCGATCACCGGCGGGCGCAATTGGAGCGCGCAGCAACAAGGCTATGTCGCGTTGCGCAAGGCCTTCGATCAAGCCGGCGGCTCCGATCCGAGCTGAGCGTTTTTTCGACTCTCAAACGCGGCCATCAGGCCTTTTGTTGCTTGGCCGCTTCCTTCTGCAGATCTGGCGCGTTGATGGTCGGAATGGCAATCCGGCCGGGGCCGGTGAGCGGAAGCGCGGCGGCGGCTTTCTCGTTTTCCATGATTTTCGCCATCACGGCCTGCCCTGCGCGATCGAACACCGCGCGGTTCTCGATCAAGAATTTTTGCGACTCGCGTAGTTTGGCGGCATAGCCGTTGATTTCCGGAATCACGTAACGCGCCACCATATCCCAACTGCGCCGCGTGTTTTCCGGGTTCGCCCAGTCGTGAACGAAGCCGATGATGCTGCCGACGCCGCCCGAAACCTCCATCAGCTTCTTGATGGTTTTGACCAGATCGTCGGGGGTTCCGATGGTGGAGGCCGCGCCTTCGCCGCCAGCCGTCTTTTCCACCGCATCCTCGGGCGAGGTGAAGGGCAAAAGTCCGGGCCGCTGCAAGGTGCGGACATTATAATCATTATGCCATTTCATCAGCCCCGCACCGGCCTCGACCTGCGCCTGCTCGCGGCTCTCGGCGATGTGCCATGACAATAGCACCCGCCAGTCGGACCGGCTGACCGTGGTGCCATGCTTCTTGGCGGCTTCCTCGGCGAAACCCCATTGCGTCGGCAGCGCCATCAAGCCTTGCGTCGACATCGAACCGAGCGAAATGATTCCGATGCCGTATTTGCCGGCAAGTGTCATGCCCGAGGGCGAGATTTGCGAAGCCACCACGAACGGCATTTCTTCCTGCAAGGGAAGAAGCTGCAAGGCGGCGTCGTTCATGGTGAACCAGTCGCTCTTCGCGGTGACCCGCTCGCCCCGAAACAACCGGCGGATGAGCGCAATCGCCTCATCCTGCCGGTCGCGCTGCACCATCGGGTCGATGCCCAGCGTATGGGCATCGGAGGCGAGCGCACCGGGACCGGAACCAAAAATCGCGCGGCCGCCGGTCATGTGATCGAGTTGCACCATGCGTTGCGCAACATTGAAGGGATGGTGATAGGGCAGCGAGATCACGCCGGTGCCGAGCTTGATGCGCTTGGTGCGCTCGCCGGCCGCGGCCAGAAACATTTCCGGTGACGCAATCATCTCCCAACCCGAGGAATGATGCTCGCCGCACCAGAACTCGTCATAGCCGAGCGCATCGAGCTGCTCGACCAGGTCGAGGTCGCGGCGAAACTGCAACATCGGATGCTCGCCGATCGGATGATGCGGGGCGAGGAAGGCCCCGAATTTGAGGCGGTTCATTTTGACGGGAGCCATGGGCGTTCTCTCCGAGCGTTTGTTAATTGAAACCAAGTTATGAGGTGAGGAAGGACAAGGCAATCGGGCGCGGCGCACGAAAGCCATGCGACAGCCAACCGGTCAGATCAGGCATTTGATCGAATTTACAGCGCTTTACCCTTCGGCTAAGAGGACATCCGGTTCGTCGAAAATCGAGGGTGAGATGTATTTGAGGCCATCCGACGCCACCAACTCCTTGCAGCTTTCATCGCCGCGGAAGCGCGACCTGCTCACCCATTTCGAAACCAATGGCGAGGAGCTGGAGCTGTGGCGTAAATTCAACGCCGCCTACCATGAAGACGACCTCAAATTCATGCGTTTCCTGATTCCGCCGGGCAAGCGGGTGTTGGAATTGGGTTGCGGTCGCGGCGATTTACTGGCGGCCCTTGAACCGTCTTATGGCGTCGGCGTGGACTTCAGCGCCAAGACCATCGCCAAGGCCAACGAACTGCATCCCGATCTCACTTTCGTCCTTGGCGATGTCGAAGACCCGGCGACACTGACCTCGATCGAAGGGCCGTTCGACTACGTCGTGATCGCCGACACCATCGGCATGTTCGAGGATATCGATGCGACCTTGCGGTTCGTCCATCAATTATGCGCGCCATCGACGCGGATCATCCTGTCCTATTATTCGCATTTGTGGGAGCCAGTGCTCAAGCTCGCCGAAGCGCTGCACCTGCGGGCCAAGCAGCCGAAGATCAACTACATCGCTACCGCCGATTTTCTCAATTTGATGGATCTGGCGGATTTCGAAGTGATCAGCGCCGAGCAGCGACAGCTATTGCCGCGCCGCTGGCTTGGGCTTGGTCCTTTCATCAACCGCTTCATCGCACCCTTGCCGGGGATCAGGAAATTGTGCCTGCGCACCTATCTGGTGGGGCGCCCGGTGCGACAGTTTCCGGAGCGCAAATTCTCGGTCAGCATTCTGATCCCTTGCCGCAATGAGAGCGGCAATATCGAGAGCGCCATCCGCCGCATGCCGCGATTTGGCGCTTCGCAGGAAATCCTGTTTGTCGAAGGCAATTCCAGCGACAACACTTTGGCTGAATGCGAACGCGTGCGCGACGCCTATAAGGATAACTGGGACATCAAGGTGCTCAAGCAAGACGGCAAGGGCAAGGGCGACGCGGTGCGCAAGGGTTTCGCGGCGGCGAGCGGCGATGTTCTGATGATTTTGGACGCCGATCTCACCATGCCGCCGGAAGCGTTGCCGAAATTTCACGCGGTGATCGAGACCGGCAAGGCCGAATTCGTCAATGGCACGCGCCTGGTCTACCCGATGGAGCAGGAAGCGATGCGCCCGCTCAATTTAATCGCCAACCGTTTCTTTGCCTATCTCTTCAGCTATCTCGTCAATACGCGTCTCACCGACACGCTGTGCGGCACCAAAGCGCTGCTGCGCAGGGATTACGAATTGCT